>JACKAQ010000001.1:600000-935000 GCA_020634975.1 Calditrichia bacterium
AATTGTGATTCAACCCCATGGTGGAACGTTAGTAAATCGATATGTAACCGGCGGCGACCGGGAAACCTTGCTCACCAAAGCGGCATCGATGCCCAAAATTCAGCTGGATGACAAAAACGTGTCCGATCTGGAAATGATCGCCAGCGGCGCAATGAGCCCGCTCACCGGATTTATGACCAGCAAAGATTATCACAGCGTTGTCAAAAATATGCGTTTGAACAGCGGTTTGGTGTGGAGCATTCCCATCACTTTAGCGGTGGATGCAGCCAAAGCAGCAGAATTGAAAGGCAAATCCCACGCCGCGCTTTTCGGCGAAAACGATGCCTTGCTGGCTGTTTTAACTGTTGAAGAAATTTATACTTACGATAAAAAAGTTGAAGCTGAAAATGTCTATCGTACCGATGACGGCGCGCATCCCGGCGTTGCGTATGTGTACGATCAGGGCGAGTATCTGGTCGGCGGCGAAATAGCCATGATCAATCGCCCCGCGCATGAAGATTTTCAGGATTACCGGCTGGACCCCGCACAAACCCGCAAAGCCTTTGCAGACAAAGGCTGGGAAACGGTTGTGGCATTCCAGACCCGTAACCCGATTCACCGGGCGCACGAATATCTGCAAAAATGCGCAATGGAAATTGTGGACGGGTTGCTGATCCACCCGTTGGTCGGTCGCACCAAATCCGACGACATTTCCGCAGAAGTTCGCATGCGCAGCTACGAAATTTTGCTCGACAAATATTATCCCGAAAACCGCTATTTCCTCTCCGTTTTTCCCGCGGCGATGCGCTACGCCGGCCCGCGCGAAGCGATTTTTCACGCGCTGGTTCGTAAAAATTATGGCTGCACGCACATCATCATCGGTCGCGACCATGCGGGTGTCGGCAACTATTACGGCACTTACGATGCCCAAACCATCTTCCACGATTTTACAGCGGAAGAGCTGGACATCACCCCGCTGTTTTTTGAACACTCCTTTTTCTGCCGGGATTGCGGCAACATGGCATCCGCCAAAACCTGTCCGCATGGCAAAGAATCGCATGTGTTTTTGAGCGGCACCAAAGTGCGCGAAATGCTCACCAACGGCCAAATTCCCCCGAAGGAATTCACCCGTCCGGAAGTTGCGCAATTGTTGATCGATGCGATGAAAGAAAACAACGGCTAATTTCGACCACAAACAATGCGGGAGAGTGCGATGCTTTCCCGCATTTCTTTTTTGCAGGCATCTGTAATAAAAACAAGGATTTGAGCAATGGAAGCGGGTTGGGAAGCCTGGGTTACTGTCGGGGTTATTTTGTTGATGCTGGTCGCGCTGATCCGGGATATCGCCCGGACAGATTTGGTAATTTTGGGCGCGCTGGCGATACTGTTGGTGTTTGGCATTTTGACACCGGAACAAGCGTTTGGTGGATTTTCCAATAAAGCGGTGCTGGCGGTCGGCGCGTTGTTTGTCGTTGCTGCCGGGGTTCAAAAAACCGGCGCGCTGCAATTTGCCGAACGATTGCTGTTTTCGCCATCGGGAAACCTGCAAATAACCACATTCCGGCTGATGTTTACCACTGCCACATTTTCGGCATTCCTGAATAACACACCCATCGTTGCGATGCTTATTCCTTCCGTTCGGAGCTGGTGCGAAAAAACCGGCAATCCCGCATCCAAATTAATGATCCCCCTTTCTTTTGGCGCCATTGTTGGCGGCATGACCACGCTCATCGGCACGTCCACCAATTTGCTCGTTGCCGGATTAATGGAATCTTCCGGTTACGAAGCGTTACATTTGTTCGATTTTGCATGGGTTGGCGTGCCCGCCGCGTTACTGGCGATTATCTATTTTTCGTTGATCGGGCATCGAATATTGCCGGATCGCCGGAAAACCGTGGTTCGCTTTGAAGAAGGGCTGCGGAACTGCAGCTTCGAATTCCGGATTGCGCTGGGATCGGTGTTGGTTGGCCAGTCGATCGAAGAAGCCGGTTTGCGCGCGCTGAAAGATGCCTACCTCGTTCACTTGCAGCGCAACGACGATATTATTCCATCATCTCCCGATACAATTTTACACGCATTCGACGTTCTCACATTTCTCGGCAGTGCGGTGGTTTTGGACCGACTGCTGGAACGGCCGGGGCTGGAACGGCTGGAAACCCGCATCGAATCGCCAGAGCACATCACGCTACCACTATTTGAGGCGGTTGTGTCGACAACATCGAGCCTGGTCGGCAAAAGCCTGCGGGATGCCGGATTCCGGGAACGCTTTCACGGCGTTGTGTTGGGCATTTATCGCCAGGATTCGCCGATTGAAGGCTCGATCAGCCGGGTGCCGATTCAGGCTGGCGATTTGCTGTTGGTGGAAGCCCGCGACGGTTTCGACAAACGCTGGAACCAGAATCGCGCAGAATTTTATCTGGTCGCCGCACGGCGCGAAAAAAAACACAAACCGTTGGTGGGCAAAGCCCCGCATGCTTTGGCAATTTTGCTGGGTGTCGTGTTGATCGCAGCATTTGGCATTGCGGATATTGTGACGACCGCGTTTATCGGCGCACTGGCGATGCTCATTTCCGGATGCCTGCGCACCGACGATCTCCGCACGGCAGTGGACATTCCCGTTTTAACAGTTATTGCTGCGGCAATCGGTCTCGGCAAAGCCATCGAAGTTACCGGATTGGCCAGCGCATTTGCGCTTTTGGTGACCAGCCAGACAGCTATTTTGGGTACGGTTGGCGTGCTGATAGCGGTGTATCTGGTTACCAGTTTGTTAACTGAATTGATCACAAATAATGCCGCAGCCGCGCTGATGACCGGCGTTGGGCTGGCTGCCGCGCAACAATTGGGCGCACCTCCGGCAGCATTTGCGCTGGCAGTGGCAATCGCCGCATCCGCCAGTTTTATGACGCCAATCGGTTATCAAACCAATTTGATGGTGCTTTCCGCTGGCGGTTATCGATTCTCGGATTTTATCAAAAGCGGCATCATCGTTAACCTGCTCGTCGGGATTACCGCCATTACGATGATCTGGCTACACTGGTTGTAACCGTTCGCCAACGGCAGTTTTGTTGTAAAGAAACTTCACAAATCCCCACGATTTCCCGCTGATATTTAACGCAAATCCCGCTAATTTCAACAGATACAGTTTTGGCAAACCATTTGCAACTGACGGACATGTCTGGAACAATCGCATTCGCGAACAGTTTTCAGAAAGGCAAGTTGGGAAAAACAGAGAGGAAAGAATGAAACTGATTATCAAATATTGCGGATTTGCATCGCTGATATCGCTGTTTTGGCTGGCTTCGGCGATGGCACAAACCAGCTATGGCATTTGGATCAGCGCTGCGGAATTACAGGAATTGCCCACCAGCGGCGCAGCGTGGAACAATCTGAAAAACGAAGCTGACAAATCCACCGGATCGCCGAATATTTCCAATCAGGACGACGATGTGAATGTTCGGGTGCTGGCAAAAGCGTTGGTTTACGCCCGAACCGGCGAAGCCAGCTATCGCAACGATGTAATTACTGCCTGCATGGCTGCCATCGGCACGGAGCAGGGCGGGCGCACATTGGCGCTCGGTCGCGAACTGATTGCATATGTGCTCGCTGCTGATCTGGTCGGGCTACCATCTGCAGATAACCAGACATTCCGGGCGTATATCCGCGATATGTTGACCGAAACGCTCGATGGCAAAACCCTGATTTCTACTCATGAGGATCGCCCGAATAATTGGGGCACCCACTGCGGCGCAACCCGTGCCGCCATTGCTGCCTATCTCGGCGATACTGCAGAAATGGATCGCGCAGCACAGGTGATGAAAGGCTGGCTCGGCGATCGCACAAGCTATGCAGAATTTTCATATGGCGATCTTGCATGGCAGGCAAATCCGTCCAATCCGGTGGGCATCAACCCTGCCGGTGCAACCAAAAACGGGCATTCCATCGACGGCGTGTTGCCGGATGACCAGCGTCGCGGGGGCGGATTTTCGTGGCCGCCGCCCAAAGAAAACTATGTGTGGGAAGGTTTGCAGGGCGCTATGGCAATGGCGGTTATCCTGCATCGCGCCGGTTACGATGTATGGAACTGGGAAAATCAGGCGTTGTTGCGCGCTGTCAAATGGCTGCACGAACAAGCTGATTTTCCTGCAACCGGCGATGATAACTGGGAACCATATATCGTAAATTATTATTATAATGAAAATTTTCCGACACAGTCCCCCACCAACCCCGGTAAAAATGTCGGTTGGACAGACTGGACGCACAGCGGCTCCGGGAGCGGAAACGGCAATTTACCACCTTCGCCGCCGCAAAATGTCCGCGTTGTTAATTGATAACCGAAACTTCATCCCATCCCTAATATCAGCCACATTGCTCCGCCATTTTTGGCGGGGCATTTTTTTGTAACAACTATCCTACGAAACGAGTCGCAGTTTTCAAATTTTATCGTGGCATTTCTATTCATAGCTATTGATTTACAGCAATGTTATTGATATAATTGGTCTTCGAAAACGACATCCGATGACAAACTCAACTTGCTCTTCTGAATCTTTTCTCCCAGCTTTTGATCGGGTACAGATAAAATCAATAACCATCACGGTCAACCGGTGAATCAAAACCAGACATTTTTGCGGCAAATGTTGCCAATTCTTTCCATCTTTTTGGGGGGAATACTGCTTTTATGCTGCTCGAGAATGCTACCGAATGACGATTCACCGGAAGCAGCAAATGGCATACTTGATCTGCGACACTGGAATTTCGCCGAAAATCCTGCGCTGAATCTCAACGGCGAATATGCCTTTTACTGGCAACAGTTTGTGCCCCCCGACAAAATCGACAGCGTGACGACTGAACCGGAATATGTATCCGTTCCCGACGATTGGAACTCCCGGAGAAGTCTTACGGATTTTGTTGAAGGACGCGGCTTTGCGACCTATCGGCTGCGCATTTTATTGCCACCCAATCCACCGAATTTATCCCTCAAATGTTACGATATTTCCAACGCCTATCGGTTATTTGTAAATGGCAAAAAGCTGCTCGCCATCGGGGAAGCCGGCACATCGCCGGAAACCAGCGTTCCGCGCTATCAGCCGCAAACTGTGGCAATGCCATCCGGCGAAACACAATTGGATTTGGTATTTCACGTTTCCAATTTTCACCACCGGCGCGGCGGCATTTGGGAAGTTCTGCAAATAGGAACAACCGATCAACTGGCTGCGATGCAGGTGAAGCAGTATTTTTGGGATTTTTTTCTGCTCGGTAGTATTTTTATTATGGCACTGTATCATTGCGGGTTATTTGCGCTGCGGCGGGAAGCCCGTTCGCTCATGTTTTTCGGGATATTCTGTTTTCTCATTTCCATTCGCCTGCTTTCCACCGAGGAAATTTATATTGTCCAACTGTTGCCAAATCTATCGTGGAGCAATGTGGTGCGGCTGGAATATCTCTCGCTTTATTTTGCTGTACCTGTGTTTGCGCGATTTTTGCGATCACTGTTTCGGGAGGAATTTCATCGCTATTTCATGATATTTTGCGATATTTTTGTTGGCATTTGCGTCATCATTGTGCTCTTTTTTCCGGTGTATTATTTTTCGTTTACCAGCCCGCTTTATCAAATATTTATGTTTTTTGCGTTGCTGTATGGTTTTCTGGTTCTCGTTCGCAGCACGCTTCACCAGCGCGAAAGTGCGCTGGCAATGTTGTTCGGTTACAGCATCATTTTTATTTCGGTTATCAACGATATATTGAATGTTAACAATGTTTTACACAACGGTGAATCAGTTGCTGTCGGGCTGTTTTTCTTCATTTTACTGCAATCATTTTTGTTAGCGGGACGCTATTCGCGTGCGATAAAAATGGTAGAAAAACAACGGGAGGCGCTCAAGCTGTCCAACCAACGCTACATCAACGAGCTGCACGAAAAACAAAAAACGCTGGAAGAAAAACGGATTCTGCAGGAAAAACTAACCCGTTCGCAAAAGCTGGAGGCGCTGGGCGTTTTAGCCAGCACTGTCGCACACGATTTGAACAATATTCTCTCCGCGATGGTTATTTATCCCGAAATTGTTCGACTGCGGGTGGGAAAAGACGCGGACACCCGGACAGCACTTTCCCGGATAAAAGAAGCCGGATTGCGGGCATCGGCGATCATTCAGGATTTGCTCACTTTGGCGCGCCGGAGCGTGATGACGCTGAAACCGCTGAACCTCAACGACGTGGTAACCGATTATATCGGCTCGCCGGAGCATCAGGTATTAAAAAAAGAACGCCCTGATATTGACTGCTTTTTTTTACAGGAGAAGAAGCTGGTAAACATTCTCGGATCGGAAATTCATCTCAAAAAAACACTGATGAATTTGATCCGTAATGCCGCAGAAGCACAGGAAAATGGCGGCGCAATTCGCATTACCACCCACAATTTGCATGCGGATGCGTCCGCCGCAAAACACCTGAATATTCCCGAAGGCACTTATGCGGTATTGCGCATCCGCGATGAAGGCGTGGGAATTTCCGCAAAAGATTTGCCGCATATTTTTGAACCGTTTTACTCAACCAAAAACCTCGGCAAAAGTGGCACGGGTTTGGGAATGAGCGTGGTTTGGGGCACTATGCAGGATCATCACGGGTTCGTCAAAGTTGAAAGCTCGCCAAATAAAGGATCAACGTTTTCACTGTTTTTTCCGGCAACCGGAGAGCAGCCGGAAACCACCGAAAACTGGATCACCGAGCCGTTCGAATTTTACCGTGGTAACGGCGAAACCATTTTGATTGTGGACGATTTGCCCGAACAGCGGCAAATGGCGCAGTTGATTATCAAGCAACTGCACTATCGTCCGTTAATTGCCAAAAATGGCGACAGTGCCCTGCAACAAATTGCCGACAACACTGTGGATTTGGTGCTACTGGATTTGGTGCTGAGCAACAGCGAAAGCGGATTAACGGTATTCCGGAAAATTCAACAACTCAGCCCGGAGATTAAAATTATTATGCTCACTGGCAGTTCAGATGCCAAAAGTGTTACAAATATGCAAATATCCGGCGTTCAGCACTACGTTTTCAAACCGTACACGGTTGAAAAATTGGGCGCGGCAATCCGCGAAGCACTGTATCCCGATGCCGGTAACGTTGCGCCCGGCACCGAATAAAAAAAAAGGCAGCGATTACAGGAACCGCCACCTTTTGTCTTACAGAATTAATTTTTCTAATTTTATATTTTTCAGGAAGTTGCGCCACCCAAATTCAGGTCTTTTTCATCCGCTACTGCAGCAGGTTCTGTTTCATCTTCTTCTGCACTAACCAGCATATCGCTGAAAATAAAGTAGAGCACAGGCACAATCACCAGCGTAAGGGCTGTGGCAAACATCAATCCGAAAATCACTGCGATACCCATTCCGCTCCACCATTGCGAGCTTTCCGCACCAAACTGGATGAATTTATCGATATTTCCGGTCATCAATCCAATAAAATCAATATTGATACCCATCGTCAACGGCACCAGCCCGAGAATGGTTGTAATTGCAGTTAAAATAACCGGACGCAAACGGGTTTTGCCGCCTTCGATAATGGCTTCCAGTTTGGAGAAACCGCGTTCCCGTAGTTTTTGCACATAATCGATGAGCACGATGGCGTTGTTTACTACCACACCCGCCAGTGAAATCACACCGATGCCGGTCATAATGATGCCAAACGGACGACCGGTGATCAGCAGTCCGGCGAACACGCCAAACAGCGAGAGCACCACAGACATCATGATTACAAACGGCAGCGTTATGGAGTTGAATTCCGCCACCAGCAATAGAAAAATCAGCAGCAGCGCAACGCCCAACGCTTTCACAAGAAATATCATATCCTTCATTTGCTCTTCGTTTTGCCCCGCAAAAGTAACCGTGTAGCCTTCCGGCATTTCAAATTTGGAAAGGCGCTCTTTTACTTCCTGCAGTACTTCCTGATCTTTACCGCCGAGTGCTTCTGCGGTAATCGTTACCACCCGGTCGCCACCAACGTGGTTGATGCTGCTCAATCCGGATGCCAGTTCGATGGTCGCAAAATTGGCCAGTGGATAGTGAACACCTTCCTCAAAAATGGTCAGATTGAGAAGATCGTTGTAATTATTGCGGAAATTCTCACCGAAGCGAACCGTGATGTCGTATTCATCCGTGCCAATGCGATAATCGGAGGCTTCCGTTCCGTTGACCGCCGTACGGATGGTGCTGGCGATTTTGGCGGTGTTCAGCCCGGCCAGCGCCGCTTTTTCCCGATCGATACGAATCTGGAGCTCCGGCTTACCTTTTTCGTAATCGTCTTTCAATTGGGTAATGTTGGGCACGTCCTGAATTTCGCGAATCATTTGAGCAGAAATTTTTGCCAGTTCGTTGAAATCGTCGCCCTTTATTTGCACTTCAACCGGTTTTCCGGTTGGCGGGCCATCTTCCGGCTGAATAACATCGATGGATGCGCCGGGAATTCCCTTTACTTTCTGGGCAACCTGATCCAATGTTAAATATGAACTTTGGCTGCGTTCCCATTTATCCTTTAAGTCTATGGTTACTCTGGCTTTATGCGAAGTGGTTCCGCCGCCGCCAAAGCTAACCACATCGCTCACCTGCCCGACATCGGCAACGTATGTTTCCAAATCCGGAGTGTCGGCAATGCGTTTTTCGATGATCTTGACGATTTCGTCGGTGGTTTCCAGCCGCGTTCCCAACGGCGCTTCCACATCTACCAGCACCTGGCGCGGTTCTGATGCCGGGAAATATTCCGTCCCGCTGTTGAACATGATGAAAATAGCAATCATCGCAAAATAACCGATGACAGCCAAACTCACTGTTGTTTTGCGATATTGCAGCGCCCAGCGCAATGTTTTTTCGTATTCGGTAATCAGCATCCGCAATAACCGGTCACCGGGCAGACGGTTCATTTTTTCATCTATTTTTATATAAGATGAGGCGAGAACCGGGTTAAAAATCAGCCCGACAAACAGCGAACACGCCAGCGTAATAATTAAGGTAATGGGAATCAGGCTCATAAATTCGCCGATAATTCCCGGCCAAAACAGTAGCGGCAAAAATGCCATCAGCGTTGTTGCGGTGGAAACGACCACTGCCATTCCCACTTCTGCGGTGCCGTCTTTTGCGGCGCGCATCAGGGTTTTGCCCTCATCGTGGTGTCGATATATATTTTCGATGATCACAATGGCGTTATCCACCAACATCCCCAGCGCCAAAATGAGGCTGAACAGCACCATCATATTCAGGGTGTAACCCATCAGGCTGATCACCACAAACGAAATCAGCATCGATAGCGGAATGGCGATGCCCACCAGCAAACCGTTGCGGGTGCCCATAAAAAAGTAGAGCACAAAAACCACCAGCAACAATCCCGCGATGATGTTGTTTTCCAAATCCCGCACCATATCGCGAATGTCTTCGGATTGGTCCAGCACAACCGTGTAATTGGTTTTTCCGGGAAAATGCGGTTTGGCTTTTTCCAGAATTTCTTTGGCTTTATCTGTAATATAAATAATGTTTTCGCCGCTGCGTTTGGAGATGGAAAGCGTAACGCTCGGATGGGTATTCAATCGCGAAAAGCTGCTTTCTTCCTTAAATCCGAAAAATACATCGGCGATGTCGTACAGATAAATCGGCGAGCCGTCTTTGGCTTTCACAACGATGTTGCGAATTTCATCCACCGAGCTGAATTCGCCCGGAACGCGCACTGTCCATTTTAGCGAGGTGCTTTTGGTTGATCCGCCCGGCAAGGTCATATTTTCATTTTGGATGGCTTTGATAACATCGTCCACACCCAAATTGTAATATTGCAACCGTGTCGGGTCTACATCAATTTTCACTTCGCGTTCCAGTCCGCCGGAAATGGTTACGTCCAGCACGCCGGGAATATCTTTGAATTTATCTTCCAGATCTTCCGCGATATCCTTCAACCGGACCAGCGATTGCTCACCGCTGATGCTGACAATCATGATCGGAACCGATTCGAAGCTGAATTCCTGCACAATCGGGTCTTCCAGATCGGACGGTAAATCCGGCTTTGCCAGATCCACTTTTTCGCGAACCTTTCGCAGCGCTTCGTCCACTTCCATATCGGGCTCAAATTCCGCCTGAACACTGGCGTACCCCTCACTGGCAGAGGACGTTAATTTTTTTATTTTATTGATTTCTTTCAGTTTTTCTTCAATCGGCTGAATCACCAGCGTTTCCATATCTGCCGGAGAAACCCCAGGATACGGTGCTGCCACAAACACCAGCGGCTGTTTGATATCCGGAAAGGATTCCAGCGGCAAACTGATGTAAGAAACCAGCCCCATAATGGTGATGATGAACAGCAGCACATAAACGCTGTTTTTGGTTTTCAGCGCTGTGTTGGTTATTAGCATAACAAATCCTGATACTTTAAGTGTTTTACAATATTCAACTTAGCCATAGTAATGGGGATTTAGTTGATCACTTCGATCGAGTCGCCGTCGGTCAATTCGCGATGCCCGACGTAAATCAATTGTTGTCCGGATTTCAGTCCGTTAACCATTACGTTATTCTGGTTGATTGCTTCCTGCTGAACGGCAACGCGTTTTGCAACCGCGCCATCTTTCACGAAAACATACCACCCTTTTTCCGATTCTACCAATGCATCCAGCGGCACAACAATCTGGTTTTCATGCGATTCACGAAGAATGCGCAAATTGGCAATCATCGCCGGCGCTAGTTTGCGCTCTTTATTTTGCATCGTTACTTCCACCGTAAACGTCCGGTTATTTGCCTCGATGCTGCGGGAAACAAAGGTCACTTTTGCATCGATTTTCATTTCCGGATAGGCATCGAACGATACTTCAACCGGCGTTCCCACTTTGATGTCGCTCATAAACCGCTCCGCGACACCGGCGCGAACCCGCATCACTTCGTTATCGATAAATTCGAACATCGGGGACATCGGGTTTGCGTATGCACCCAAATCGTAATACCGGTCGTTGACCAATCCGTTCAACGGCGCTTTGATAAACAGCTTATCGTAACGGGCTTTCGCCAGATTGTAAGCTGCCTGCGCGGATTGCATCGTGTATGCCGCATTCAGATATTCATTTTCCGAAATCGCCCGTTTTTCATACAGCACGTTTTTACTTTTGTGGTCCAGTTCCGCCTGTCGTAGCGCTGCTTCCGCCTGCTCATATTGAGCTTTAATGATATTATTTTCCAACACCGCAAGGGTTTCGCCGGCTTTGGCGTAGCTGCCTTTGTCTTTCAGAACTTTCAATAGCGTGCCGCCTTCTTCAACCATGATTTTTACATGGTTGCGGGCTTCCACTGTACCGGTAATCTGCAGATAATTTGCGAATGAAGCAGGTGCCAGCTTCATCACTTTTACCGGTGTTGTTTTCGCAGAAATAGTTGATGCACCGGCTTCGCTGGCTTCGCCTTCACCGGAGCAACTGTTCAACACAACTGCTATCACTACAAGAGCGCTGAGGATAATCCATCGCTTCATAATTGCCATCCTTTGAAGAATTAAATAGTTGTTTTTCATTGATTTACTTTTTTTTACTAATTAACAGATTCGCTGCCTGTTGCCAGTTCCCATTCAAAATAGGCCCGCAGATAATCGTAAATTGCCGAATAATAATTGACCTGTGCCTGATCCAGCGCCACCCGGCTGTCTTTCAATTCCACCTGCGTGGAAAGCCCGTTATCCACCCGGGTTTGGGCAATTTCGAATGTGCGCCGGGCGGTGCTTACGGCAACTTCGTTGGCACGAATTCGCTGCATCGCCTCTTTGAGGCGCAACGCCAGATTTTCCAGCTCCACCTCAATATTGTCCTCCGCCAATTGGATGCGGGTGGTTACCCGATCCACATCTGCACTGGCGCGTCGTACATTTGCCACGCGATTGCCACCGGAAAATATGGGAATGTTCAGCGATAAACCGATAATGTAGTTATCATTATCCTGCTCCAATTTAAACTGATCTGACGCTGCAGAATATGTGTAAGTGAACGAACCTTCCAGCGATGGGAAAAAATCCGCTTTTTGGGCAGATACATTTTTCTCTCGGAGCTTTTTTTCCCACAGCATTGCGTTGTAATCCGTCCGTTTTTCTTTGGCGTTTTCCACGGAAAATTCCGCCGGCATTGCCGGATAAGTAGCAAGCCCGCCATCCAGCGTCAATTCCTCGTTAATCGGCACACCAACGAGCACTTTCAATCCATTAAGTGCAGATTCGTATTCCTGGCTTGCGCGATATGTTTGGGGAATGCTGATTTGCCAACGCACTTCAGCCTGCAACAAATCGTATTCCGATAATACGCCGGCATCAAATTTCGTTTTCAGGTTTTCGTAATTTTCCCGGGCGCTCACTTCGGAATCTTTGGCAACTTCCAGAACATTTTTCGCCAGCAGCACGCCGTAAAATGCGGTTTTCACCTGCATCATCACCTCTTGCCGGGTGCGTTCGTAGCTCAATTCCGTCATCCGGTCGAAGTATCGCGCCGCCTGAATTGCCATACCAACTTCAAAGCTGAACAAGGTTTGCCGCAACACTGCGTTCATCTGAAATTCGTTGCGAAACGACGCCTTAAAACTCTGACGGACTGTTTCGCCGGTTAGCGGATCAGGTGCTTCAAAGAAGAACAGATTTTCCTGTAAATTGCGATTGTATCCGGCATTCAGGCTAATTTCCGGCAATGCGCGGGAAAAAGCGCCCAGTTTTTCAGCAGAAGCTGTTTTCAAATCAGCTTTGGCTAACTGTATTTGTTTATTGTTTTGTTCTGCCAATTTCAAAATTTGGGTCAGATCGTATGATTCCGCCTGTGCACCGCCGATCAAAACGATCGCCGCAATCAACAGGCTCCAGGTACGGCTTGCCATCTATATTCTCCTTGAAATTCCTTTGATAATAATTTCGTTAACTGTATGCATAATCGCTTCGCGCTCGTCGGGATTAAACACTTCAATCCAGTTGAGATTCACAAATTCCCGCATCAGCGCGATAGCAGAAACCACTGTATCCACATTTTCGAATTCGAAAATACCTTCGTTTTGACCGTCCACCAAAATCGTTTTCAGTTTTTCCATTACAATCGTTCTGATTTTCCCGATAATCGGATGCCCCAACGGCGAATGCTCCCACATGTATTGCGGACAATCCGCCAGCTTTTCGGCATACATTTTTTTCCCTTCATAAATCGCCTCGAAAAATCTCAGAATACGTTGATCCGCCGGGATTTCTTTGGGAATTTTAGATTCAATAAGATCAACAAATTCGATGGCTTCATCGAGCACGATTTCATTGAAAATATCTTCTTTACTTTTATAATAGTAATACAACGTTGGTTTTGCGATATCGCATTGTCTGGCAATATCACTCATCGATGTTTTGCTGAATCCGAACCGAAAAAAAAGCTCTCTTGCAGCTTTTTTGATATAATTTTTTTTATCGTTATCGCCGTTGTTGTGCATTGCATCTTTCATTTTTACAGATTTACCACTTTTTTCACAATTATTATTTTCGACTAATTTCGAAATCGGTCGAAATTATAACCTCGAATTATTTTAAACGCAACTATAATTTTTTTGTTACTCAAAAATTTATTTTTTTACGAGTCTTTAATCAAAGAAAAATGAAATGCTTTAGGTTCAATATGTTAATTGAATACCGATTTTGCCGATAACAACTATTGAATATCTCAAATTCGGTTCGATTCATCGGTTTGTTTTTACAACTAAACATATGATAACAATGAACTTATTGAACATATGCGATTCATCGGATTGGAGCGACCTGGAACGGCAAGTGCTCAAAATATCACTTGAGCAGGAAAAGCATGGCTGTGGTGTAACCCTGCTGTGTCGCGCAGAATCCATTCTGGAAAAGAAAGCCAGAGAGCTGCCGCTAACCGTAGTTTCATTTCCCGATTCCCGGTGGCGGGCACCGCTAAAAATTGCCCGGTTGCTCAATTCAACCGATTTTGCGGTAATTCACGCCTATTCCTGGACAGATTTGAACCATCTTTCGCTGGCGATAAAATTAAATAAATGGCAGGGAAAACTGTTTTATACGCACCAAACCTTGTTTCAGGAACGGATGACCGATACGATTTGGCGACGAGTAGTTGCACCGCTAAACCGGGTTTTTGCGATTTCGCACATGCACCGGCAAAATTTGCAAGCGAACGGCCCCACGCTCCCCTGCCCTGTCGAAGTGCTTCCACATAGCGTTGATTTACAAAGATTTAACCCCGATTTTTATCGCAGATTGGATATCCGTGAGACGCTGCTGCTGGACCCCGAAACTTTACTTATCAGCATTTTTGGTGAAATTTGTCCGGCAAACGGACAGTTGGATTTTTTGAAAGCGGCAGCAATCATCAAAAGGAAATCCCGAAAAAAAGTCATGTTTTTGATTGTCGGAGCAGCAAACCCCAAAAATGCAGATTACGAAAAAGAATTGCACAGGCAAACGCTGACAGAACTGGATTTGGAGCAGGATATTATTTGGGCAGGTTACCGGGAAAATACGCCAGAGTTGATGAAAGCCAGCGACATCCTGATGGTCCCGACCCACCAAACCGGCAACGAAATGACGGTTTTGGCGGCAATGGCAATGCGCTTACCGGTTGTTGCTTACAACTTTGCGGGAATTCCGGATATAATGGAAAATCACCAAACCGGTTTGTGGGTGTTGCCGGGAGATTTTGACAATTTGGCGGATGCCGTAATTAAACTGGTTCACAACCAAAGGCTGCGCCAGCATTACGGGCTGAGCGGGCGAATTCGGGTTGAGCAGCAGTTTGATCTTAAAAATTATATTGCCAATTTGGCAAAAATATATGAGTCCGATGTTCCAAAAAGTAAATTGGCAGAAAAATAACATTTGCCCGAAAACACAAAAGGGAAGCTTTTGGCTTCCCTTTTCAACTTGCGGGGCCGACGAGAATCGAACTCGCGACCTCCGGCGTGACAGGCCGGCGTTCTAACCGGGCTGAACTACGACCCCGTATGTTTTGTGTTTGATGCTGTCATCATCAAAGCGGGCTTAATATAGATTTTCAGATGTGGCAAATCAAGATAATTTTAAAAAAATTTGAACTACTTTTAATGCCAATTAATTTATCCCGTATTTCTTCAATTTAGACATAAATGTACTCCGATGGATTCCCAGTTTTTCGGCTGTTCGCAATTTGTTATGGCCGAAATCGCTCAATGCTTTCAATATTAATGCTTTTTCAAATTCTTCAACTAATTCTACCAATGTATCATCTTCGTTGATATCAACTGTCGGAAATTTGTCATTATTCATTCCAATTGTTTCCGGGAAATCTTTAATCGTGAGCATCTCCGTACGGCTCAACACCGTTGCCCGCTCCAGCACATTTTCCAATTCACGGATATTTCCCGGCCATTCGTAATTCATTAGTGCGCTCATTGCATCATCATCCACACCAACAATTTTTTTGCCGAATTCAGTGTTAAATTTATTGATAAAATGACTGATCAGCAGTGGAATATCATCTTTCCGATCTTTTAATGGCGGTACGAGCACCGGAATAACATTTAACCGGTAATACAAATCCTGCCGGAATTCTTTTAACAAAATGGCTTCTTCGAGGTTGCGGTTGGTTGCAGCAATAATCCGCACATCAACTTTGATGGTATCATTTCCGCCAACCCGCTCAAATTCCTTTTCTTGCAAGACACGCAATAACTTGATTTGCATATTCGGTGTAATGTCACCAATTTCATCCAAAAACAGCGTGCCGCCATTGGCTAATTCAAATCGCCCCATTTTATCTTTAATTGCGCCGGTGTATGCACCTTTCACATGCCCGAACAATTCGCTTTCCAGTAAACTATCGGAGAGCACACCGCAATTCACTTTAACAAACGGGCCTTTGCTGCGATCGGAATTATAGTGAATGGCATGGGCAATCAGCTCTTTTCCGGTGCCGTTATCGCCCCGGATGAGCACGGTTGAGGACGTTTGGGCAACCGCGTTAATCCGGTCAAACATTTCTGTCATCACGGCAGTTTTGCCGATGATTTTATCGAAATTATATTTTTTGCGCACTTCCCTGCGCAACTCATGATTTTCGCGTTCCAGTGAGCGCAGTCGCGCCAGATTATGCACTTTGGTCAACACTTCGTCCAGCCGGAAGGGTTTTAAAATGTAATCTTTTGCACCCATTTTCATCGCTTCGACGGCGGTTTCGATGGTGCCGTGCGCCGTTACCATTATCACGGCAATATCCGGGAAATCCTTTCGAACCCGTTCTAACAGCTCCATCCCATCCATTTTGGGCATAATAATATCCGAAACAATAATGTCCGGCGAATGTTCATGTACCGATTCCAGCGCCTGCTCTCCATCTTCTGCGGTAATGGTTTCGTAACCGTTTTTGACGAACAGCTCTTCCATCAAATCGAGCGCTTCGGACTCATCATCAACAACCAGTACATTTTTACCCATTGACTTTTCCATCATTCAATACCTCCGTAACTCAGAAACCTGCTCCACAGCAGAGCTGCGGTAATTATAACTGGTTAAAAAAAATAATTTATTGGATTTCATCAAACACCATTTCCGGTCAACCTGTTTTTTTACCGGAAAATGGCGCGATCATGATTTCTTTTTGACTTTTTTTCGTGACTCCGTTTCGTCAACTACCGGTGAGCTGGCAACGGTAAATAAAATTCTGATCCGGGTTTGCTGATTGGATCGCCGGGCGATGGAAATTTCGCCGCTGTGCGATGTGAGAATGGAGTGCAGCAAGGCAATATCCAACACCGAATAGCGGTCATTCGGCTCCAGATCCAGACTGTTGAAATCGCGAAACAGCGTTTCCGGGATGTTCGATTTGGGCAAATCGATTTGCAATTCGAGATGTGGCGATTGTGACGGCGCATTCAACAACTGAAAATCGATCGATAACGGTGATTTTGGATCGACCAGCCGTTTGACCGTGCGAAACAGATATCCCAACGCATCGCCGATTTGCAGCCGGTTGCCTTTTACGCGCAAATTTCCGTATTCCGGAAGATAGTGCAACTGAAACTGAGCAGCGTTTTCGCCTTCGTTTTGCGCGATGTATGCTTCCAGAAACGGGATCAGCGGGAATGATTCCGGCACGGTATCGGATTTGTTGACATTAAATTTGCGCAACTGCCCGATAATTCCGGAAATCCGCTCCAACTGTTGATTAATAATCGAAATCGATTTGGCAGCGCCGGGATCCGAATATTGTTGCTCCAGCAATTGCACCCTGCCGGATAAAATATTCATGGGATTCTGGATTTCATGCGCCAGCGCATTGGACAAATATTGAATTGTGCTCAATTTTTCCTTTCGCACAGAAAGCATAAATCGCTCCTGCGAGATGGAATAATGTTCAAGTTTCACCAAAATCAGGGTGTTATTATCCGAATCGACCGGCAACACACTGGCGTTCATATTTGCGGCAATCCCGTCATCGCCGTCATTCGTCCGGATGGTTACCATGTAGCCATCAACGGAAGGCTGGCTTTTGAGTTGCTGGCGCAAATGGTGCAAAATTTTATAGCCATCTTCTAAAAAATCGTATAAATGCTGATCAAACAACACTTCAGAAGGTTGCTCGATCAAACTTTCAAACGCGTTGTTACAGTACAAAATTGATGAGTTTTCGTCGATAACGACCACTGCTTCAGGGAATCCGTTCAGCAGGTGTTGATAAAATGATTTCTGGCGACGCAATTCTCGCACGGCGCGATCGGCATCCTGCTGTCTGCGCAGCAGCGTTTCGGCTTGCCGAAGGGTTATTTTTACCATTTCCGGTAGCAGCGGCTTACCAATATAACTGTCGATATCTTCGACAGGTATGTTCAGACTTTCTGTAGATTGTGTCGCGGGAATCATCAGTACTGTAAATAAATCCGGCAGATGCGTTTTTAACTGGTAGAATGTCGGCAGACTGCTTTCCGTTAGCCATTCACTGGAAATAAACAAAATATCAACACTAAAATGGCGGCTTTTGACAACAGCTTCCTGCAAAGATGCACAGTTCAGAAATTGATAATGACGTTCCGAGAGCTGCTCCTCAAGCATTTGATGCTGACTGGTATCGCTGTCTATCAGCATCAGCGTTTTTGAAATCATACAACCTCCAACAGTCTATCCTGAAATAATAATTGAATCAACGAGCTTGCAGCAAAAACCATGCAATACAACGCAAACCGAAGAATGATGACTCCGGTTACAACCTAATTTTTGCCATTGCCGCCAACTCGCAAGAAAACCTGTACGGTGAAGAATTTTTCGACACTATTATGTGTCAGAATATTGCTATTTATACAATTTAAAAAGATCTGTTGATTCTAGACCCAAGGAATTCCTGTGTCGGGAGCTTTTTTCAAATCATCTTTGATGAAAAAATCCCGCCAACTGCTGAGGTGTCTAAAATATCAACATTTATCTTATTTATCGACACTTGTTATAAAAACTTTCGTTTTTTTTCAGAAAATGTCGAAAATCGCACACCAAGTGTCAATAAATTATATGGGGAGTGAGTTAGGCAACCAACGTAGGATAATATCTTTCAGATCGTTTGTATTGAGGGGTTTGCTGAGGTAGTCATCCATTCCAGATGCGATGCATTTTTCGCGATCTCCCTGCAGGGCGTTGGCTGTCATCGCGATAATTGTGGGCTGCTGCTTTTGCGGTGAAAGCTCGGTGCGAATCTGGCGTGTGGCTTCGTAGCCATCCATTACTGGCATTTGGCAATCCATAAAAATAATCCGGTAATCGTTATTTAGCACAGTTTCCAAAGCTTCCATGCCGTTGTTAACCAAATCGGGCCGGAATCCCATTTTCTGAAGCATGCGCTGGGCAACCCGGCGATTGACGGCGTTGTCGTCAACAATCAACATTTTCAGGCTCGATACCGATGTTAACAAATCTTCAGACGATTTAATAGCTGAAGCGGTTTTCGCAGATCCACCTGAGACTTGCTTCACCGTTTCGAAAGTTGCGGTGAACCAGAATGTGCTGCCTTTTCCGGGTTCGCTGGTCACCCCGATTTTTCCGCCCATCATTTCAACAAGGTATTTGGAAATGGACAATCCCAAACCTGTTCCACCGTGTTTACGGGTTGTCGAGCCATCGGCCTGCACAAATGCGCTAAACAGCTTTCTCTGCACTTCTTTTGAAATACCGATACCTGAATCGGAGATGCTAAATTTAATTGTAACGGAGTTCTCCACTTCCCGGTAGCGCGTGATGGTGAGGCTGATGTAGCCTTTTTCGGTAAATTTTACCGCATTTCCAATTAAGTTGGTGATGATTTGACGAAGCCGGACCGGATCGCCGGAAAGCTGCCACGGCACTTCCGCAGCCATCTGGTGCATCAAAACCAGTTCTTTATTGTGGGTAATCGGTTCAAAAATAGCCATGATGCTGTTGAGCAGCTCGGACAAATCGAACGTTATTTTTTCCAGTCGCAATTTGCCGGCTTCTATTTTTGAAAAATCCAGAATATCGTTGATGATCGTCAGCAAGCTGTCGCCGCTGCTGCGGATAACTTGCAGATATTCGTGCTGTTCTTCGGACAAATCCGTTTCGGAAAGCAGGGTTGTCATCCCGATTACACCGTTCATCGGTGTACGGATTTCGTGGCTCATATTTGCCAGAAATTCGGATTTCAATCGCGATGCACTTTCCGCCGCTATTCGTGCTTCTTCCAATTCGTGGGCGTTTTTATCGCGCTCATCAATTACTTTTTCCAACTCATGATTTTGCTTTTCCAGCATAGCCGTGCGGGCATGAACCAGCTTCTCCAACCGGCTGTTCAATGTTTGAATGGAATACAATCGATAGCGATAAATTGAATAAATACCACTAATTATGAGCAACAAAACCACCAGGCTAAACCATGCGGTTTTCCAAAATGGCGGCATCAGCTCAAAGTTGACGGTTTCGGTTTTCGCCCAGTCGCCGGTTTTGCGGCGCGCCTGCACTTCCAACGTATATTTTCCCGGTGATAAATTGGTATATTTCAACTCCGATCCGAATAGCGGTTTCCATTTGTCACCATAACCGACGAGTCGGTAACGGATCTCGAAATGCCGTTGGTGCACAAATGTCAACACTGCAATTTTTACATTCAGCTCATTATTCTGATAAAAAATTTCGTTGGGTTTGCCACTAAAAATTGGCTGATCGCCCAAGGTTGCAGATTCAATCTTGATATTTGGCGGTGTCGGATCTTGCCAATTATCCAAATCAGGATGATAATGGCTCAGCCCTTCTATGGTTGCCATCCAAATGCTGCCATCGTGATCCAGATAAAACCCACCGGCATTAGATTCATAACTGGCAAATCCCTCTAAAGGACTGTAATTAAAGAAATTAGTGCTATCAAAACAATCGACGCCACGGGCAGTGCCAAACCACATATTTCCTTTCGCATCGCGACCGATCGAGTAAACGGCATTGTTGTTAAGCCCGTTTGCGGTTGAATATGTTTTGAAAATTTCGCCGTCGAATCGGGTGACGCCGTACGAGCCGTGATAACCAAACCAAATTTCGCCGGGCGCGCCTTCTGCAATAAAATAAACGTTATCCGATGCCAGCCCATCGTTGACTGTGTAAGTTTTCCATTGGTTGCCATCCCACCGGGAAAGGCCATTTTTGCCGCTGATCCAAACATTCCCGAGATAATCGATACAAATTCGACTGTTCGTAAAAATCTGATTTGGCACTTCGATTCTCTCAACTTCCGAACCGGTATATCGGACAACGCCATTGTGCAAACTTGCAATCCAGATATTCCCGGATTGATCTCCTACAATTCGGTTTACCCGCCCGAGATGTTGAAAAATTTCCGGATTCTGAAATTTGCCATTTGCAAACTGGCTGACACCTCGATGGGCGCCAATCCATATCACCCCTTTTTCATCTTCGTAAAGGTCGTAAATACGTTCGTTGTTCAGCCCGTTTTTTTTGCCGTAGACTTGCCAGTTGTTTCCGTCAAAAGTGTTTAGCCCTTCGATGGTACCCACCCACAACAAATTATTTTTATCCCGCAACACCGGGCGAACGATTTGCGCACCCAAACCATCTTTCATGGTGTAATTGGTAAACGCTCGTCCGGTAAATTGTGCCAAACCGCCAAATCCGCCGAACCACATTATCCCGTCGATATCCTGCCAAATTGCCCGGACATCCATAAAAGGAAATCCGTTTTCCTGCCGGATGCGGTAAACTGAATCCATCGTCGCATGAGCGATGCCATTGTATGTTCCCACCCAAATCCCACTTTGATTATCGGGATACATTGTATTTATTTCAGAATCTAAAGTGATAATTTTAATGGGTTTATGATTTTCGCTATCCGAAAAATCTTCGCTGAGTACCGCGATCTTTTCATCAAAACTAATCCAGAAATTATGCTGTTTATCCTGACAAATATTGCTGATAACCGCGCTATCCGGGATAGCCTCATTTTTGAATTTTTTAAAGCGATTGAAGTTTAAATAATACAACCCGGATTTGCAGACTACCCACACTCGCTGGTGTTCGTCCAGCATCAGTTTCCGAATTCCCAAATTAGGAATGCCGTCATTTTCATCGTAATATTTAAATTGATTGCCGTCCCACATTGCCAGCCCGCTATACCCGCCAAACCAAACCTGACCGGCACGATCCACTACAATCGATTCGATAACTGTTGGTGATGATTTGGGCTCAGAATAGTTAACAAAACCATTGGTAGCATCCCAGGAAGCCAACCCCATAAAATTGCCGATCCAAATTTTACCGTCTGCACCTTTAGCAAGCGCATTAATAAAATCATTGTGAAGCCCGTCGGCAATGTTAAACGCTTTGAAATGCCTGCCGTTAAAACGGTTCAATCCGGCCTGGGTGCCAATCCATAAATAACCGTCATCATCCTGAAGGATGCTTTCCACCACCATTTGCGAAAGACCTTCATCCCCACCAAAACGCCGAAATGTATATTGTTGCGCAACCAACGAACTGAAACCGGAAATGCAAATGACAGAAAATATCGCCCGCCTCAGAAACACAGTGAAGGAAACGCTGTATTTATAAACATTTACGTTGATTTTTTTCATAAAATCATTTCATCAACTTATTGAAGTAATCGTTATTAAAAACAGAAAGTTGTTAAACACAATCGAACCACTGAATACATTTATAACAACCAGCTTTACACCTGCAACATCTCTTACAGGATATCTAAAGCATCGTTAAAAACCTGAATTTCTTAACTTTTATAACAATAAATTAACATTTGAAATAAAACCGCTTCGCAGACAAGATGCCCTGCGAATGATTTCGCGATTCCCAGTTGCCAAACACCTGTTTGTATTGCGGATGTGGAATTATTGGAAGCTTTGATTTAGATGGAAATTCGCTTAAATTTACCGTTTAACAATTGATTTTTCAGCGACAACGCCAATAACCGGGCAGAACGAACAGAGGAAATTCATCGATGGGAAAAAAGAATAAAAAACAAACGCAAAAAAAGCAGCAGGCAAAAGCATTAAAACGCAGGGCTGTTCAAAAAGAGAATAAAAAAGTGAGCAACCTGATGAAAGCGAAGCGCAAAACGCCCGGGATGCCCGGCGTTCCCGGCGGAATTCCACCGCAAATGCGCGCTGTTGCAGAACATTTGATGACATTTTCGATGCCGATTTTTGAATTGGCACAGCCGCAAACGCCCGGACAAATCAATGCGCTGGCAGCTATTATCCAAAACTGGTGGGCGGCATTTGAGGTGCAGGATACCGAAGAACGCGCCAAAATGCTGGCAACCCTGGAACCGGCTTACCTCAGCCAGCCGTGGGCAAAATTGCCATTTGATGAATTGACCGAAATTTTGCTCAAACGCCACATTTCGCTGGTGCCGAAATCGCACACAGAAGAAGAATTGAGCCGTTTCTCGCCTGAAGAGCTGGAAGCTGCGATGAATATTTCTTTCAGCGATGAAACAGCAGAAGATGCGACGGAAGCTGAAATCGCCGAGGTTGTTGACGTCGAAACCGAGACGGTTGCTGCCGAAAAACCAACATCCGATATCGAGCCGCTTTCCCGTGAAATTCCGTTGGAGAGCGCGCTTTCACACGACGTTATTTTTGCAACAGCAGATGCGAAAGCCATCGAGACGCTGCAAACATTGGGCAAATCGCTGAAAGCGGATTATCAGAAAATCGATTTTATCGATTCAGAAAATCCGTTGCTGAAACAACTGGCTGAATTTCAACAGCAGGCCGGCAAACAATTTTTGGATACAATCGCCAAAAACGGTGCACCGGCGGCAGTCGTAAAATCGCTGAAAAACGGTATCACGCCGTTCCACCGGGATTTTTTGGGCGAATATCACCAAAGCAGTTTGCTGAACACTCAACCCGATCAATTTGAAGAATATTTGATGGATTATTACATTCGTAAAGTTTCGCGATCAGCAGACAGCGATGCCTATTTGCTCGATGGCTTCAAACAGTTCTGGACATTCTTGAACGCGTTGGAACTGGTTGACGACATCGCCCCGATGCTCGAATGTATTGAAGATATCCGCAATGAATTTGAAGAAGAAATTCAGGAAAGCTAATCGCCTTAGCTGTTGTTTTTGTTAAACATAAACGATGTATTTTCGATTTGTATAAATAGAAAGGTTAATAATGGAAAACCTGACAGAAGCCTCGGTGAGCGCTCTTTTGGAGCGAATTGAATATCCGGGGTTTACCAAAAATATTGTAGAATTTGGCATTGTGGATGACATTAAAATTCAGGGGAACCGGATTACCGTCAACCTCAAATTCAAAACGAAAGATCCCCAAAAAAAACAGGCTGTCAAACAGGCAGTTCAGGAAAAATTGAAAGCCGATTTGCCGGATACCAAGATAATGGTTGTTGAAGGCATTCCCACGATGAATCCACTGGGCGCGGCGCCCAAACAAAATGATCCCTGGGCGGGACGGGCGGAAATCCCGGGCATCGGCAGCATTTTGGCGGTCGCCTCCGGAAAAGGCGGTGTGGGAAAATCCACCGTGGCAACCAACCTGGCAATTGCGCTGGCTGAAGAAGGGCTGAAAATCGGGCTGCTGGACAGCGATATTTACGGTCCCAGCGTGCACATCATGATGGGTGTAGAAGACAAACCGATGGTTAGCGAACACCAAAAGCTGGTGCCGATCGAAAAATTCAACATCAAAATGATGTCGATGGGCTTTATTCTGGATCGCGATACACCGGTGATTTGGCGGGGACCGATGGTCATCAAAGCGCTGGATCAATTTTTGAATGATGTAGAATGGGGCGAACTGGATGTGCTGATTATCGATTTACCGCCCGGAACCGGCGACGCACAGCTGAGCCTCGTGCAGAAAACACCGATCACCGGAGCAGTTGTGGTCACTACGCCGCAGGAAGTTGCGCTGGTGGACGCCCGCCGCGGTTTCCAGATGTTCAAAAAATTGAGCATCCATACGTTCGGCATTATTGAAAACATGAGCTATTATTTGAACCCGGCAAATGGCGAACCGGTGTATATTTTTGGAAAAGGCGGTGGCGCCAAAGCCGCATACGAACTGGGTGCGCCGTTTTTGGGTGAAATTCCCATCGATCCCGCGGTTGCCGAAGCCGGCGACGCCGGAACGCCGCTGGTCGCCCGAAACGCAGACAGCGAAACCACAAAAGCATTCCGGGATGTTGCCCGCCAACTGATCGGCGAAGGACTGCTGGAACGCGTTGCCAAATAATTGTTATTTTTGAACTTATGCGTTTGACAAAAAAAAAGCCGCATCGTATAAAACGATGCGGCAGTTGGTAGGATGTATGAGTGGGGGTTTTCAGTTTTTATTTTCAATCATATAAAATTTTGTTGATCAGCGAAAAAAGCTGTTCGCTTTCGAAAGGTTTTTCCAGGGTTTCAATTGCACCCAGTTTTTCGGCAATTTGTAAATACGGCACATTGTTTGTACCGGACATTGCCACAACCGGCACATCGGGGTATTTTTCAGTAAGCTCGCGAATCAATTCAATGCCATCCATCTCTGGCATCAGCACATCGGTAATAATTAATTCGATATCTAAATTTTCATCTAAAATTGCTAACGCTCTTTTGCCATTTTCAGCATTCATCGCAGAATGATTGTACTGCATTAGCATTTTGCAAATGGCTCTTCTTGCTGATTCGCTATCATCCACGACCAATATTTTAGCCATGCTGCATTGCCTCTATATGATTAGTTTTAATATTGTTACCGGACCTGCCGGAATCTATTGTTTTTCTGACACTTACAGATAAATCTTTAGCAGAAAAAGGCTTCAGTAAAAAATTTATGTTGTCGTTTTTTCGGGAAAAAACCGGATCATCGATAGAGTAACCTGTGATAAATAAAATTTTCAATTCCGGGCGTATTTTAGCCAACACCTGCGATAATTCCTTTCCGTTCATGCCGGGCATAACCATATCTGTAATCAACAAATCTATTTTCCGGGCATTTTCTTCGAAAATATTTAATGCGTCATATACATCGTTACTGACCAAAACATTGTATCCACAAACCGATAAAATGTCGCTAATCAGGTTCCGGACGTAACTTTCATCTTCAACGAGCAAAATGGTTTCTGTGCCTTTGGGCATATTTTCCACTGTAATTTCGTCCTGAACTTGCAGCGGTGGGGCTTTCATGTATGGAAAACACACCATCAATTGGGTGAATTCGCCTTCAACTGTTTCCAAATGAATGCCACCCGAATTCCGATTTGCGACATCATAAATGATCGATAGCCCCAATCCGGTACCCTGATTGTCCGATTTTGTGGTAAAAAACGGATCAAATATTTTTTTGCGAATCTCTTCCGGAATGCCTGAACCATTATCTTTTACAGAAATATAGACGTATTTTCCCGGTGAAACCGGTATCACATTGGGTTGATTGGCGTTGGTGATAACCATCAAACCCGTATCAATTTCGATGACGCCATTGTTGCCAACCGCATCCCGGGCATTAACCATCAGGTTCATTACCACTTGCTCAATCATGCTGCTATCCGCGAATATCGTCAGCGGCTGGTCATACAAACGCCAAATTTGCTGCACATCTTCCCGGATCAACCGTTGCAGCAATTTGTGAATATCTTCCAACATCTGGTTGACATCCATAAATTTTGGCCCTGCGGATTGATGCCTGCTAAAAGACAGTAATTGGCGGGTTAGCGCAGCAGCTTTTCTGCCGGCTTTGCTAATTTGCAAAATGCCTTCGCGAATTTCCGTTGTTTTGTTCATCCGGTGCAACATCAATTCCGCGTGCCCGTTAATCGCCGTCAGGATGTTGTTAAAATCATGTGCGATAACACCGGCTAACCGTCCCAACTCTTTTAATTTGTGGGAATGCATCAATTTATCTTCCGTTTCCCGAAGCTGCAATTCGATTTCCTGCCGGTTCGTAACATCCCGGATAATTGCCAGTACGGGCGAGTGTTGCCCTCCCTTTTTGATCCGTGTAAAACAGCATTCCCCAAAACAAACGGCATCGCCAGATGTTATAAATCGTAAATTCTGCGTCGGGGGATTTATTCCGGTTGCCGTCTGTCGGATAAGCTGCATCGCAGTTTCCCGGTCATCTTCGTGAACAACTGTCCCAAAAGATTTGTTGAGAAAACGGTTGCGTTGCAACCCGGTTACCGTTTCGAATGCAGTATTCAACTGTTCAATCCGCCCGTTTTCTGAAAGAATCACAACCAGATCGCGGGCATGTTCAAACAGTTGAAACTGCTCAGTTGCATTCGAAATCCCCGATGTAACCTCCGACTTTACTGTTTCGGGGAATGCTTCTCCGCTCACTCTCCCAGCACGATGTTGCTCTTTATCCAACTCCGCAGAGATTTTTTTTGCAAAATAATTGAAAACAACCGTAGCTGTCGTTTTGTCAAAATGATTTTCGTTAATCAGTAAAATTAAATGTCCAATCGGTTGTTGTCCCGAATCGTAAATTTGTGAACTCCACCAACGGCTGAATGGCATGTTTTTGTCCGATACAATCGGTTCAAAATGAAAACCCGGCTCTGAAGTCGTTTCGATAATGGATTGAACAAATTCAGGATCTGGCAATTGAACGTCATCTGGTGATTGACAAAAAGGTAAAAAAGCCGTGGCCGTTTTTTGCGCGTTATTTTTGCAAGTGATAATTCCGGCTTGTGCCTGGGTTATATTAATAATGAGCTTGAGCACGTTTGACAAAAATGCCTTACCGCCCTCAGATTCAAGATGAATGCCCTGCAGCAAAATTTTTTCCCGGACTTTCGAGAGCCGGTTATCTCGTAACGTCAGCGATTGCTCGACAAGCTCAATAATATCTTTTCGGGTAAACGGTTTCTGCAGCCGCAATATTCCACGGGTCAACTCGCTGGTTGCAAACCAATACCCGGACATCATAATAATTTCGCAGTCCAGGTGAGTGCTGTAAATATACCGGACAAGTTCTTCGCCATTTTGGGCGTTTGACAACGCAAGATCAAGTATTGCAAGGTTTACGTTTTCTTCTTGCAGTATCTTCACAGCCTCATCAATATTCGAAGCTGTAAAAACCTGATAATTTTCCATTTGCAAAAACCGCGACAATGAAAACCGGATAGATTCTTCATCATCCACAACCAAGACAGATGCGATTGGTTTGACATTCTTATCAGTTGTTCCCATTTCCCTTCCAAGCATGGATTAAATCCGTTAGTTCACAAAGGGAATGCGAAAACAATGCCAGTTTTTACGACACTGCAAAACTCATTGTTTTTATTGAACTTAGGAGAGATTGTTAAATGACAATTTACAACAAAAACTGTAACATGTAACATGTATCATGTTACGAACATGTTACATGTTACAAAAAATTCTGCACCGCTATCCTTCGTCAGAAAAATCCATTTTCTCAATTTTGCGATAAACCGTTTGTCGGCTGATGCCGAGTAACCGCGCGGCTTTGGCTTTATTTCCACCTGTTTTTCGCAGTGCATCTTCAATTACTTCCGGCGGTATTTCCTGCACACCAGAACTATCATTTAGATGATGTATTTTTTTGCTGCGAGTGATTGCCGGTGGTAAATGCTCTAAACGGATTCTGTTTTCCTGGCATACAATAAATGCTCGTTCAAGCGCATGTTTAAGCTCCCGAACGTTTCCGGGCCATTGATAATTTATTAATTTTTCCATCGCCTCAGGCGCTACACCCTGAATGTCTTTTCCAAATTTTGCAGAAAATATCTCACAGAAATGGGAAATCAGTAGTGGGATATCTTCCATTCGTTCCCGCAATGGGCTGATATTTATTTCCATCACCTGAAGCCGGTAATACAAATCCTCGCGAAATGTTTTTTTGGCGACACAGTCTTCCAAATTTGCGTTAGTTGCCGCCAAAATCCGGACATCCACTTCAATTTTCCGGTTTTCACCAAGTCGTTCGATGGTTTTTTCCTGAATTACACGGAGCAGTTTTGCCTGAATTTGCAGTGGCATATCACCTATTTCATCTAAAAATAGTGTGCCGCCATCTGCGGCTTCAAATCGCCCGATGCGATTCGTGTTCGCACCGGTAAATGCGCCTTTCACATAACCGAACAGCTCGCTTTCCAGCAATGTTTCCGGAATTGCCGCACAATTTACCGAAATAAACGGTTCGTTTTTTTTCGAGCCGGCCTGATGAATCGCCCGTGCAACCATTTCTTTGCCGGTACCGCTTTCTCCGCGAATCAGAACGGTAGAATCAACATCTGCAAGATAATTAATCAGTTCGAAAACGCTTTGCATTTGCGGCGATTTCCCGATTATCTGATAAAATTTGTGCTGTTCCAGCAACGCGTTTTCCAGCTCTACCAACCGGGTTTGGTCGCGAATTAACAGCACTGCGCCCATGGATTTATGTTTATTATCCAGTAATGGCATTCCGGAAAGCTGCAAAGAGTAGAGCTTTCGGTCCGGCGATTTATATCGGTAGTCCAATTCCGGCATGGTTTTATTGTGCCGGATAACATCCGACAATATCTCCAGACACGTTTTTTTTAACGGATTGTCATCTGTCAACGGAAGGTTATTTTCAATATCCAATGGGTTGAGCTCGCACAGCAAACGCGCTTTCTCGTTTGCTGCGGTTATCCGAAAATTTTCATCCGTTGTTAAAATACCGTCCTTAACGCTGCGAAATATCGCATCCAGATGTTTGCGATATTTGTCGTTTTCAGCAACGATCCGTTGCTTCTCTTCGTTCAGTTTTTTGTGTTGTAGTGCCAGTTGGGTAGTTTGCAGCAGCCGGTCTTTCCGGATCGGTTTGGGCAAATAATCGAACGCGCCCAACCGTAATGCGGCAGAGGCTGTGGTTACATTCGGGTCACCGGTGATCATGATTACCGGACAATCCAGCCCGGATTGGCGAACCGCGTGAAGAACATCGATACCGTTTTTTTCCCCGAGCATAATATCAGCAAAAACAACATCTAAAGGTGTTTTATTTATATGTTCAAGCGCTTCCGAATAGTTGGCCGCAAGCGAAACATTGTATTGTTCCTGTTTCAAAAACATCATAAACGTTCGACGAATGCTTTCTTCGTCATCAACGATC
The DNA here is from genome assembly GCA_020634975.1 of Calditrichia bacterium. Lineage (NCBI taxonomy): Bacteria > Pseudomonadati > Calditrichota > Calditrichia > Calditrichia bacterium. The sequence continues at coordinate 629,583 of JACKAQ010000001.1, forward strand.
AAAATATTTCCTTTGACTGCTTCCATATCCCGTCAAGTTAAATTTTCAAATAACCGGCAGCTCGATGATTGCACGGGTAAACTGCCCTTCAACGCTTTCGAAACGCAACACGCCGCCGTGGGTTTTGATGATATTAAAACTGATGCTCAATCCTAATCCAGTGCCTTCGCCGGGCGGTTTTGTGGTGTAAAACGGCTGCATAATTTTATCCAAAATATTTTGCGGAATCCCGATGCCGTTGTCTTTGCAGACAATACGAATCATTTTCCGGGAATTTTCCATATATTTTTCCGCCGTAATCGATAACTTTTTTTCCGGATGGAAACCAAGATATTTCCTGTTTAATGCATAACGGGCGTTGTTCAGCAGATTTACCAAAACTTGCTGCATTTCGTTGACGTTAACCAAAACCAATGGCAAATCGTTAGGAATATTGATTTCGATTTTTATAGCATCTTGCCGCAACTGTTGTTTTGCCAACGAAAAACAATCATCCACCAATTGCTGGACATGAACAGTTGTGTATTCTTTTGGCGCTTCCCTGCCAAAAGTGAGCAGGTTTTTAACGATTGCCGCGATTCGCTCGCCTTCCCGGTTGATCCGTCGGGCGATATCGTGTTCATCGCTGGTTTCCGGCGTCTGGTCGCAGAGTATTTGGCTGTAATTAATGATGCCGGTTATCGGATTATTGATTTCATGCGCCACACCAGATGCCAACTCGCCAAGACTGGATAGCTGGCTGTTGCGCATGGCTTCCGCTTCAAACCGTTTCTTTTCTGTGACATCAAAAACCAGAATCAACACTTTTCGACGACCATCTGGCAGGTATAAACGGGTGCACCGTGCATCGAACCAGCATTCCCCTTTTATGACATTGAGAAAATATTCGATCTGTTGGGTTTCGCCGGTTTCCAGCGTTTTCAAAACAACCCCGATAAACCGCTCAGCTTCTTCTTTCGAAAACATTTCAGCAACATTCTTACCGACAATTTCCGATTTGGGTGCAAAAAGCAACTCGGTTTCAGAGCACCAAACCTCTTCAAATACCCCGGTTTCATCCAGTAAAAGAAAAATTCCGGGCAGCGCATTCAAAACAGCTTTCAACCGTTCTTCACTGGCGCGCAGCGCGGCTTCTGCTGCTGCTTTCTCCCGCTGTAACAACACATTCTGAAAACAACGATCCAGCGTGGTAAGCAGTTCCTGCGGGCTGATCGGCTTTCGGAGATAGTCGTACGCACCTTCTTTTAATGCCTGTACAGCCACATCTTCAGCGGAGTATGCGGTCATCATAATACAGGGAATTTCCGAATAATTTTCCCGGATATACGACAGCAAATCTAACCCGCTTTGCCGTCCGAGTCGGATATCCAACAGTGCCAACCCAATTTCTTCATCCTCCAATTGGGCTTGGGCGGCAGAGATACTGTTTGCCTGAGCAACGCGATAACCGCGTGATTCCAGAATTTCGCTAAAGCCTTCAGCAAAATCGATATCATCATCCACAATCAAGATGGATTGTTTTTCGCTAGTTCTCACCCGATTTGTGCTCATAAAGCACCCCTGCTTTCGAATAATACTTTTTATCGATTCAGAATAATCTGCGTCCGCTTCAGTATAGTTGTAACAGTGATCATAACAGTGAGAAAAAATATTCGAATATAAATCAGAAAATTGAATAGACGAATATTGTCGGAATCGTCAGTTTTTTTGTTCGTGCAAATTAATTTAAATCAAATACTTATGCTTAATTGTAGTTGATACCGGAAAAGGGAGAAAACCCATTTCACACAACAATCTCAGCTATTTTTGAGAATTTTGGATTGAAACATACCTTCATTCGAAAGATCTTTTTATAAAAAATCTACATTGAAATCAGGATTTTAAAAATAACGGGTAACCGGTTTGGTTAAGTAGAATCACAACGCAAAATACCTGTCTGGCCATTCATTTGAAAGTAAGGATAATCGATTGATAAATCCAAACAAATATTCACAATACGATAAAAAAGCATTTTCTTGTGTCGCTTTTATACTACAGAACATGCGGGTCGACGATTCGCTTTTCTGCAAAAACCCAAAAATGTTGGAGAGGAAATAAGGATTGTGATAATCGGTGAGCCAAAATTTTCAGTACGTAAACAGTTGAATTTATTTGCTCTATATTTTTTTAATTTTTTCCGGTTTTGTGAATCTAAAAATTTTCCTGCGTAGGAAATTTCGCTTGTTAATTATTACAAAAAACATCCCCGGCAACCGAAGCTACCGGGGAGTGTGGTGAGGGTGCGGAAAAAATGTAGAAACAGGTTATGCGTTTCGCAGAATTTACTCGTCGCGAGAACGTTTTGTTTTCTCTCGTTTGGCAGATTTTGATTGATTCGATTTGGTACTTTTGGCGTTCGACGCCGTGCGAGCGGATGATTTACGAACCGTGCGCTCCTGCTTTACGGTCTGTTTTTTTGCTTCGGCATCCGTACTATTATCCACTTTTTTATTTCGTTCAGTCACGCTGCGAGATGTTCTTTCCCGGTTTTGCTGAACGGTTTTGCGACTGTTTTCGCGGTTTTGGGTTTCGCGTTCATTGCGGCTAAAAACGTTCCGCTGCGATTTTGCGGCTTCATTACGCTTTGCCGTTACCGTCGTATTCCGTTTGGTTTCGTTTTCGCGACGCTGAATTTCGGTGCGATCGTTGCGTTTTTCAACTGTGCGGACCACTGTTCGTCTATCCGCATTACGTTCACGTTTGGCTTCATCGCGATCGTTGCCAAATCGGTTGCGCGAATCCGCTTTGCGAATGGCACGTTCGGCGATTTCATTGCTGTTCTCGATGCGAACCGCCCGGTTATCCCCGCGACCGCGATTGCGATTGTCGTTGCGATTCCCGTCCCGGCGATCCCAGTCACGCGGTTTGTTCTGGCTGCGATTCTTCCGGTCATTGTAATCGTCATCGCGATGATTTTTGTTGTAACGATTACCGTTTTTGTTGCCATAACCGTAACCATAGCGATGCCCGTTATCAGAATATTTTTTGTGTTTATGATGTCCGTAGCGCGGATAATAATAGTTGTGATAGCGCGGATGTTTGTAATAATGTCCGGCAAAACGGTAGCCCGGCCAATATGGCACTTCACACCACTGGCGGTATTTTTTGTGAACAACAACCACCGGATACGGATCGTAATCATACGGATCGTAAATGACGTAGCGATAGCGAACCGGTGTGTAAATCACCCGACGCGGATGCCAAAACAGATCCCCGAAATACACCGAAACGCTGATGGGCAAACGGTCATCGCGGTATTGCAGCGCAAGCATTTCCGGCGAATTAAAAAAGACGCCATAGCGGTAAACCACAATTGGCGGATATTCATCATAATCATCATAATCTTGATATTCGTAATCGTCGCTGTAATAAATGCCCGTATCGTAATCCTGCGCGTGAACTTTTGTCTGGATCAGCACGAAGAATAAAATGGCACCTGTGATTGCGGCAAATCTGGTTAACGTACTCATAACAAATCCCTTTCAGTTTCTTTCATGCCAGTATTGTTCAAAATTGGTACCACTTTGGACAATCACCCGAATCCGGGTGAAAATTGCAGATTGTAAACAGCTGATAAATATAAGTTTATGAAATTTTTTATGTGGGATAATCAGGTAAAAAACAACGGACCAACTGTTAACCAGGTTAACAGCTGACCCGTTTTCGACATTCGTTTTGTCGAGCCAATTCAAATATCGCCAACTGTTGGCATGCGTTATTTATTTTTCAATTTAAACTGGAATGGAATGATCACAGTTGATTGCACTTTTTTTCCGCGATCAATTGCGGGCTCGAACAGAAATAAACGTGCAGCATCCAGCGCGGGCTTGTCCAGCCCCGATACCGATTTCACAACTTCTGTTTCAATCACTTTCCCGGTGGTATCCACCATTGCTTTGATGATGACGCGTCCGGAAATACCCGCTTTGCGCAGCGAATCCGGGTATTCGGGTGCCACTTGTTTGATCAATTTCGGCATCGGTTTTTCTTCCGACGCCGCAGAAAACGCGACTGCATTTTGCGCAACAATCAGAAAAACGATGGCAAAAACAGCCAGCATTCCGGCAAAAACGGGTTTGAAATGTCGCAAAGTTTTGTTGATTTTTTGATACTTCCCATTCACGATTGTCTGTTTCATTTATCCTCCGAAAATCGTTATAGTGTTGTTTTTATTGAATTAAAAAAAGGACCGCCGCAACGAATTGCGACGATCCGTTAATGCGCCTCCTCGCGCGTTTCTCAATTTTTTAATCGAAAATGGAAGGGGATTTGCGTCCACACTTTTACAACCCGATCACGTTGTTTGCCGGGCGAAAATTTGAATTGTCGCGCAGCAGCCAGCGCAGCCTCATCCAGCAACGGGTGCGATTTTAGAATTTCGACCTTCTCCACGTTACCGACCGTATTTATCAACACTTTCACCACAACCTGCCCTTCAATTCCGGCGCGTTTGGCCAATTCCGGATAGTCCGGTGTTACCTGGTGCAGCACTTCCGGTCGTTCAGAAAGTGCATAAAACGGCACGGTCGGTTCCGGATCTTCTGCCGGTGGCGGCGGCACATCAGCCAAACCGGAATTTTCCACCCAACTCGTTTCCTCGATGGTCAAATCATCCGGGATATCTTCATCCGAGTCCGATTCCACAGGGATTACCGGACGCTGCGGTTTTGGCGGCGGTTTGTGCTGTTCTGTCGGCGGGATTTCTACCGCTTCTATCACGATATCAATTTTTTTCTGCACCGGAACGCTGTTTTCGAATCGCTGAAACGCGAAAAAAAGTGATGCCGTAATCATCAGCGCAGTCACCAGTGCAATCTCGACCCAACGCGGATATTTTTTTCGCAAATCCGCCGCAGGCTCTTTGAAAATGAGTTGTTGATGTGCCATCGCAAAATCTCCTCAGTTGTTTTCATTGCCTGTTTCAAAGCAAGTGCCATAAATCATTTTATTCTTTAAACAATTGTTTTTAAATGGTTTGTGAAAATTTAATCACTGATTGCAGTGTGAAAAATCTTGCATTTTGCAATCAATTTTGCAAATCACAACCGGCAATGCAATATTTGGAAATCAGCAATTACCGTTTTGGATTTTTCATCGAGTTGATTACATTCGTGCATTCAGACGAAGAAAAAAGAAGTTGTAACGCCGACAAAAACGAATAATACATGCCAGAAAATTACCCGAACCAGATTGCCAATGTGCTGCTTCCCATCCCGGTGGATGAGCCGTTTTCGTATGCCATTCCCGAAGAATTTGCCGATTTGATCGCACCCGGCGTGCAGGTAATTGTGCCGGTTGGCGAACGATTTTCGCCGGGCATTGTGTTCGGCATCGATACGCCGGAAAACAGCGAGCGCAAATTGAAACCGATCGAAGATGTGATCGATCCCGACCCGTTTGTGGGCGACGATTTGCTGAAGCTGATTCACTGGATTTCGGAATATTATATTTGCCATTTGGGCGAGGCGCTGCGGCTGCTGAATACCGCGGTAAATCTCGAAAAATCCGCCTTTGAATTGCGCAAAATTGATGACACACCACCGGAAAAATTGACCGCGCTACAGCAACAGGTTTTCGACCAACTGGTTGGCGATGCATGGTTTTCCGTGAAAGATATCGAAAAGCTGCTCGGACGCGCCAATTTGCTGCACACGGTTCACAAATTGCGGCGAATCGGCGCAGTGGAAACACGTTACACGCCACCGCAACTTAAAAAAATTTACAAAACTATCGATTTTTTCCGGCTGTTGCCGGTATCGGATTGGAGCGAATCAGCGCAAAAAAAATATACCGACGAAACCACTCGCCGCAGCAAAGCGCACGACCTGATTGACTTTCTTTCGGAGGGAAATGTTGTTGACCGGAGCGAATTGCGGGAAGTCGGATTCGACAGCACGATCATCAAAAAATTGACTGACGAAGGCGTGCTCAACCGCGAGGAACGCGAAATTTTTCGCGCGCAAGTGCAGCATTTTCAGGAAGATATAAAATCCGTTGAGCTTAGCGATGAACAACAGGAATTTGTTTCCGATGCGGAGCCGTTTTTGGGCGAATCGCACAAATTCCAGCCGTTTTTGCTGCACGGCATCACCGGCAGCGGGAAAACCCAAATTTACATCGAGCTGATTCGCCGGACGCTGGCCGCCGGACAGGATGCCATTGTGCTCATCCCGGAAATCGTGCTGACGCCGCAAACTGTGGGGCGGTTTTCCCATTATTTTGGCGATGACGTTGCCGCCATCCACAGCCGTATTTCCCCCGGCGAAAAAACCGAAGTGCTCCAAAAATGTCGCGAAGGCAAGGTTCGCGTGGTGATCGGACCGCGTTCGGCAGTGTTCGCGCCATTCAAAAATCTGGGCATTATTATTGTGGATGAGGAGCACGAAAGCAGCTACAAACAAAGCGACGCAACGCCGCGTTACAACGCCCGCGATGTCGCGCTGTATCGTGCGTTTCTCAATAATATTCCCATCGTGCTCGGCTCCGCAACGCCCAGCATGGAAAGTTTGTTCAACGCGAAATCGGAAAAATACCGCTATTTTCACCTCTCCAAACGGATCAGCCAGCGCAATTTGCCGCGCACGCAGGTGGTGGATATCAAAGAGCAGTGGTTCAAAGGCGGCGAGCTGCCGCTGTATTCGGACAACCTGCTGCTGAAAATGGAAGCGAAGGTGCTCAGCCGTGAGCAGGCGATTATTTTGCAGAACCGCCGGGGCTATTCGCCATATATTTTGTGTCAGGAATGCGGGCATGTGGAGAAGTGCCCAAATTGTGATATTACATTAACTTATCACAATTTTGGAAAGCACCTGCGCTGCCATTATTGCGGCTACAACCAACCGGCACCAAGCCTTTGCCCGAACTGCCGGGGAATGGAAATTTTATACAAAGGCGTGGGCACACAACGGGTGGAAGAGGAAACAATGGCGCGTTTTCCGCATGCGAAAATGCTGCGGATGGATCAGGATACGACGCGGCGAAAGGATGATCACGCCAAAATTTTGGAGAGCTTTCGCAATCACGAAGCAGATTTTTTGATCGGCACGAAAATGATCGCCAAAGGGCTGGATTTTGAGCGGGTGACGCTGGTTGGCGTGGTGAATGCGGATCAGGGATTGAATTTCCCGGATTTCCGGGCGGTGGAAAAAACCTTTCAGTTGCTGGTGCAGGCTTCCGGCAGATCCGGGCGTGGCGCGAACAGCGGCGAGGTGGTAATCCAGACCTTCGATCCGCAGCATTATATCTACCAATTTTTGCTGACCCACGATTACCTGAAATTTTACGAACGGGAAATCGCCAGTCGAAAAGCGTTGAAATATCCGCCGTTTTCGCGGCTCTGCCTCATTCGCGTCATCGGCGATGACGAGGGCGCAGTGTTGCATTATTCGCAGGAAATTGCCAAATATTTGTGGCGCTGCAATGAGCAGAAACGTTACCAGGTGTTGGGTCCCGCGCCGGCACCGCTGGCGAAAATCAACAACCAGTATCGTTATCACGTTCTGCTGAAGCAACCCCGCGAAAACGATCCGTCGATGAGCTATTTGCGCAAAGTTGTCAAACAGGGCATCTACAAAAATCCCGATCTGAAAAAATGGCCGGTCGCCGTGCAGATTGATGTGGATCCGTTGGATATTTTGTGAGGAAAACGATGTTACGACATTTGTTTTTGACAATCTCATGCTTTACAACCTTCGCAATCGGGCAACCTGCAACATTGTTGGAAGTTCGAATTAACACGGATCAAACTGAATATATCAAAGGTGAATTGTTTCAAATAGATGTAAAAATAACAAATAACGATGTAAACCTGCTTGAACTGCAATCTCCACAATTACACCATAAATTGATCGTCAGACATTTGGAAGATAATTATGAATTCACTGTTAATTCGCTAGGCAGAGAAGATGTATTTTATCGGGAGTTATTGCCAGGAGAGAACCTATAATTTCTCAGTCACACCTTCTACTTATATGACTTATACCGAAGAAGGACTACAACGCCACCACTGGTTCCTGGGTATTACTGGAAAGAAGGCACATACCAGATAGAAATGGTCATTTGGAATCGCAAGAATGAACAATATGAATCCAATGTTTACGAATTCGTTGTTAAACCTGTGCCAGAGCAATATAATTCTTCGTTCAATATCTTGCGACATAAAAGCAGAAGTAACTTAGCTCCAACATACAAAGACATGATGAAAATATTTCTCTTAGAAAAAACGTCTATCTATCAGTATGAGATGTTTTATCTTTTATCACAAAACTTTGATGCTTCAAAACAGGTGAATTTAAAATAGAGCGAGTAACTGATCTCACAATCGATTTAAGAAATGCACTTTCAAATCTGATTATAGAGAAACCCAACAAACAATACATAATTCGATATGTAAGACATATTAAACATTTTGTAAACGAGAGTAAAAACTCATTTGCAGGCAAGGATCGTTGCTGCAAATAAAGCGTTTTAACCGAACTTGCTTTTGAGTCATATAACCAGATTCAGTCAAAACTTTGAGCGCCAAAGAACCGCAAACGGTATGAGAAATTATTACTGAATTTCTGGTTCAGGTTTTGAGCGGCGAAGAGAGAAAGAAAAGTCTGGTGCAGGTTTTTAAAATTAAAAAACCTGGCTTCGCTGCAACATTTTGCCTTCGTGGGATAAAATCCAGTCGCATATATGCGCCCCTTGCCATACCAATAATTTTGTAATTTTGCAGGGAATGCATATATACATAGTCCATAACGCCAACCCGTTATTTTCAATAAACTTATCTCAGGCAAGCAAGGTATCCGAATCAATGCCGGATTCGGATTGGAATGCTTTAAGCAGGGCAAAAAATTCCGCAACCGTGCGCACGCGCGGTCCTTTCCATTGCTGGTTCCACGGGCGATCGAGGCAAACGGCCAGCCGTCCAGTTTTTTGGAATTTTTCCAAATTCACCGTAAAATCATCCAGCAGCGCCAATCCGGGAACACGCTGTTTTTCGTGCTCGATGTGGATTTCGTTGGCAGGCACATCGTTTTTGCCGAGCCAGACCATCGTCGGGTAGCGGTGTGCGGGCGGCTGCGCAGTGACAATCACAATCTCAAAATCGTTCTCAAACTGGCGCAGCGCATCAATTTCGCCGGGATAGGCGGGCGCGTTTTCCAAAATTTCCCGGGCAAATTGCCCGTCCATAAACTGGTAAATTTCTTTGCCGATCGGGTAAAAATGTTCCAGCGCCCAATCCGTCACCGGCTTGATGGTGTGGTCAGGAAATTCCCGAAGATAAACGGCGTTCAGCGAGCTTACGTAGTCCCGCAAAACGCCGTCAACATCAATTAAAACGCGTTCTTTTTTGGTGTGGGTCATAATAAAAAGTAGGATTTTTCAGAATCATAAATATTAAACAGAGCATCCTGAGTGACCGGTCGCTTTTTTTGCGATCGGTTGTATCGAGGGTTGCGGTAATTGCATTTTTCACCGCACCCTTCGATACGCCCCGTTGGGGCTACTCAGGATGCTCCAATTGTGCAAATATTCAATCTATTTTCAACAAACTTATCCGTCGATGTAATTTTCCGCATTGTCCACCGCAATGGTGTCGCCGTTGATCCACTGGGCGTTCATGCTGCACAGCGCGACCATTGCATCGGCGATATCTTCCGGCGTGGTGAGGCGTCCGGCGGGATTGCGATACAGCGCGGTTTTGATCATGTGATCGCTGCCGGGAATTTTTTCCAGCGCCGGCGTGACGGTTACGCCCGCACGAATCGCGTTCACGGTTGTGCCGATATGCCCGAGTTCCAACGCCAACTGGCGGCAATAGGATTCCAGCGCAGCTTTGGCGGAACTGACCGCACCGTAGCTGCGAACCGCTTTGTCCGCACCGTGGCTGGTCATCGCGAACACGCGCGATCCGTGTCCGAGCAACCCGCGGAAGTAACATTCCTGCGTCCAGTACACCAGCGAATTTGCCATCACGTCCAGCGTCATGGACAGGTTCGCGCGGGTCATTGCAGCGCTTTCTTCATCGATAAATTTTTTGAGCGTGCCGAACGCGAGGCTGTGCATCAGCACTTTCAGGTGTTGTCCATCGGGAATTTCCGCACGAACTTTGTCGGCGATTTCCTTTTGTTTGCCTTCATCCGCGGCGTTGGCGTTGTAAAATGTGCACCGGACGCCCTCAGCTTCTATTTTGCCGATAATTTCTTCCACCTTCGGCATGGTTGCCCGGCGATCGAGGTGAACGCCAAAAATGTCGTAACCCTCTTTTGCCAAACGGATTGCAGCGGCAGCGCCGAAACCGCTGCTGCTGCCCAAAATTAGTGCGTATTTTTTGTCACTCATAATATTCTCCATCGTTTTTCTGATAACCCGGCTAATATAACCAACCGGGGACTTTTTTCAAATTGTTAAAACGCAAAGGAAATTCCGATGTGGAAATTCCCGGCGGATTCGCCCGGTTTTGGGAACCATTTCCAGCCGTAATCGAAGCGCACCGGACCGAACGGCGTGATCACCGCCAACCCGATACCGGAGCCCATTTTCAGCGAGAAATTTTCGAATTCGGAGCTGCTCTGAAAAATGTTGCCGCCATCGATAAACGTTTCCGCCTGAAACAGCCAAAACAACGGAATCCGCAATTCTGCATTGGCCAAAAAGAGGTATTTCCCGCCGAGCGGTTCCTGCTGCTCGTTGCCGTCACCATCGATGTAGGTGATAATTTCACCGATAAACCGCTCCGGATATCCGCGAACCGTGTTTGCCCCACCAATGTAAAATCGCTCCGATTGCGGGATAAACTGAACGTCTTGCGCATCTCCCATTTCGATCAATCCGGCAGCACGAATGCGGGTTGCGAACACCCATTTTTGCTGCAACGGAAATTTTTGGTAACGGCTCCACTGCATGTTGAATTTGTAAAACAGGTTGGTGACGAGCGTATCCTGTGCCTGTCCCGCAAAAATCGGGCGGCTGCGGGTGTAGGCAAATTTGTTGTAAAATTCCGTGAGATAGCCGCGATTTGGGGTAAACAAATTGTCCCGCCGGTCTTTCACCGGCACAAAAGTGATGGCATAAATCAGATCCTGACCACCGGCGATCAGGTTGGTCAACTCGCTGAGATTCACCCGGGAAATATCGGTGTTTTCCTGCAAATCCACTTTTTGGAACGAAATTCCGGCGGTGTACGACCAGTAATTTTCGAACACATGCGAAATATTGAACGACGTTTCCAGCGATGTCGCCGGTAAATTGGTGATCGGCGGGCTTTCGTCCGTCAGCGAAATTTTGAAAACGCCGGGCGTTCGCGTATTCAGCACCCACGGCTCCACAAATGTGAATGAATACTGGTTTCGCGGATTGAGCAATTTGCGCGGCGAGTTGGGCGTTTCGCGCCCATAGTGCAGCGACGGCACTACCTGCAGCGATATGCTGCGCGCCGTTCCGGCGATGTTCCGGTGACCGCCTTCCGCCGTAAAATCGAACGTGGTGATGTTCCCTTTGGCATCGTCCTGCTCGTTGCCGACACCAAACCGGAAACCCAGCCAGGCCATTTTTTTCTCAGCCAGTTTCCAGTGCAACACCACTTGCGAGGGATCGTTCGTTTTGGGCACCAATTCGTAATTCACATATTGGAACAATCCCGTGCTGTAAATATTTTTTTGCGATTTGTCAATTTTTTGCCGGGAAAACAAATCACCTTTGTCGATTTCCATTTCCCGGCGCAACAAAAATCGCTTCACATGTTGATCGCCTTCAAACGCAAAAGTCACATCCGCAATGTGGACAGTTACGCCCTCATCCACTGTAAAATTGAGCACAATCAACGTATCTTCAACAATTTTGCGATCGACTGTCAGTACGATATACGGCTTGCCATTATTCGTGTAAAGCGTTTCGATCCGGTTGATGCCCGCATCCACTTCCGATTGTTGATACGGCTGCCCTTCTTTCAAATACACCCGATCGTATAAATGGATGGTTTTGTATTGCTCATTTCCGGTAAAATTTTTCTCTTTCAAATAGTAGCGTTTGCCCTCGTTCACCTGAAAATCGAGCACAATTTCGTCGCCGTCTTTGTTCACTTTGTAATCCACATACACGTTCAAAAATCCGCGCATCTGGTAATAATTGGTGAGCAAAATGCGATCGAGGTTGGCAAAACGTGCGTTGAATTTCTTCTTTTCCTGCGATTTCAACAGGTTTTTCAATTCTTTTTCGGGAAAAGCATCCGTGCCCGAAAAGGTAATTTTCCGGACTTTCAGATTTGATTGCGCAACAGCGATTCCCCCGAAAAGGCACAGCCAGATCGCCAGCAAATATATTAAAAAAGGGTGGTTTCTTTGGTTCATTTATCGATTGTTATGTTACGAAATTATTGGTGATGCCAGCCGCTTTTCGGCAGGCGCAGGGCGCAGAAAATCAAAAGCCAGTTTGCCAGTTGATATCAAACTGAACTTTATTGTTGCCTTCCAATGTTTTTTGGTAAATCGTTGAAAATGACCAACTTCGGTTGAGCCGGTACTGCAGATAAATCTGGTTGCCAGCCTCCCACGATAGCTGCGGCGCGGGCACATTTCCCAATCCGGTGGATGCCAGCCGCGAGCGATATTCCAGATACAAATTCGGCGTGAGATATTTCCCCAGCGACAGCGTAGAGGGCTGATTCAGCTTGCTGGAGAAAAAGCTGTCCTGCTGATCCAGCCGGATCTGATCCAGCCCGGTGAAGGTGCGCGCCTCCCGTTCAATGGATGAAACCAGCGCCTGCGTGAGCACCTGCTCCCCGCGCGATAGCAAAATATCTTGCGCATCCGATCCGCCAAGCTGGTCGAACGTCATCCCGAACAGCAGCAGCGCGAGTTGATCCTTCACTTCGTAATTGAGCACGTTGCCCTGCTCATCCTGAATCACAATTTCTTTTTCCGGCGAATCGATTTTGCCGTGCACGTTCAGCAAAAATGTGAGTTGCTGATCGCGAATCTGATCTTTTTTGAACGTTCGGGCGGTCAGGTTCAGCTCCGGCAATTCCTTGGGATTGACAAACTCAATCTTCCCGTCTTCGATTTTGAATTCCTCACCCTGCACAAAATACACGCCGCTGGTGTTCAGCGAACCGGACATTTCCAGCTCGGAGCGCGGCTGCGAAATCACCCGCAGTTCGCCGTCGATGGCCATGTCAAAACTGTTGAGCGTTTCGTAACTGCGCACGTTGAAATTCGAGGGAATTTCGATATTCAGATTGTAAATCACAAACGGCGGTTCTTCCCGCACATTGGTTTCAAACAGCAGGTTTTTTTCCGATTCCACGAAATCGAATTCCACATCGCCTTCCACAATGGTGATGTCGCCGGCGACCAAAATGGTGTCGCGCCCGGTGACGGTCAGGTTGCGCGTATCGATCACAACTTGCGTATTTTCAAGGAAATAGTTGAAATACGCATCGTCGATATTCATGCTTAAATTGACGCGCGGACGGGTGACATCCGCCAAATCGACCCATCCGCTGCCACGAATATCGCCGCGAACCGGCTCCTCATAAAACAACGATTTGACGCTCTGGAACCAACGCTGCAAAAAATTGCCGCGCCGTTTCGGTTTTGGCGAACGCGCTGTAAAATCATCGATCACCAGTCGCGTGCCCTCCAAATGCCCGGAAGTGTTAATGTCGTCGATGCTGTTTTCCACTTTCGAGAGATAAAATCGCCCGTCTTTTACGCTGAATGCCAGCGCCTCAAATTGCGGATTATCGTAATCGCCTTTCAGATGCGCATTGGCGGTAATGTCGCCAACCAGCCGCTCCAGTTCCGGATTTATCGCATTCAAAAAATTGAGGCTATCTTCTTTAATTTCAACAAATAACTCGAGATATTTATCGCTAAAAATACTGTCCGGCTGATCGGGATTCCACGACAGCGCTTTCTCCCCGCGAACCTTGATTTCCGAATTCAGGAAGTTGATATCCGCACTGTTGATGACCAGATTATCCGGCTGCATTTCCGCATCGACAACCAGCGCCGGAAATTCGTAATCGCCGTATTTTACAGATTTTCCCTCCAGCGACAGCGTTGCCTGCGGTTTTTGCCAGCTACCGCCGATATCCAGTCGCCCGGTGATCGCGCCCGCCACCGGCACGGTCGATTGCAACAAAAAATTATAATCTTCGATCTGGAAATTGCCAAAAACCACGTTGAAACCGAGCGGAATATCCCGCGCAACCGCAACTTCCTGCCCGCTGTCGCTTTCGGCGAGTTCGAATTCCACGTTTCCGTTCACATCCATATACGAATCGTTTTGCCCCTCAAAACTGATCACGTTGATGGACAGCCGTTTATCCGCGATTGAAAAATCGCCGTATGCCCGCCCGATTTGGGTGGAGTCGATCGCCAGTTCGTTAAAATTGACGTTGATATCCACCTCCGGATTGTCCAGCGCGCCATACAATTCCACGTCCGTATCCACAAAACCGCTCAATTCGTGATCCCAAAAAATGTATTCGTTGAACGGCGCCAGCCGGATGTTTTGCAGTTGCAATTGCAAGTTGCTGTTGCCGCCTTCCGAGAGCAGCAGCGTTCCGTCCGCGCTGATTTCACCGGATTCCGCCGCAACCAGTTTCAGCGGTTCGATGATCAGCGAATCGCCGCCATACAACCGGACATTCAACGGCGTATCGTTGCGAATATTGTATTTTTCGTAATCGAGCTGGAAATGGGACAGCGAGAGCGTCAGCAGGCTATCGCTGAACGTAAATTCGCCGGCCGATTCGATAGAATTTTCCTCGCTGTAAAATTGGAACGGATCGAACGTGATGCGATTGCCATCGAACTGAAATTGCGCCAAACCGCTGGTTAAAAATACATCGCCGATGTAACCGGTGGCTAATTCCAGATCGAAAAAGCCCTGCCGTTTGCTGGCGAGATCGGCAATTTTTGTATCGCCGCTGATCCCGTAAACAACTGTTTTATCATAAGTTAAGCTGTCGAGATAAATATAGCCGTCCAGCGATGGATCGGTCATTTTACCGGTGAGCCGCAGTTCCATGCTGCCGGCGCCGCCGATGTTTTCAATTGCCAGCCGTTTCGCCAGCGAATCGAGTGAATTGCGCTCGGTTGTCAGCGAAACATCCAGAATTTGATCACGCGAAAGCGTTCCTGCCATTTTGAAAACAGCGCCTTCCGACACCACAATGCGCGATGGTTTTTCAAATTTCCAATTGCCATTATTTGCCGATAACGATAGCGCCAATGTATCCAATCGCATGTCGTCATATGCCAGTTTGTACAGCCGCGCCTTTCCCGAACCGGAAATGCGTGCCGCATCCGTTCCGGCAAAACGGAAGTTGATGTTTCCATTGAGTTTACCGGGCACGTCTGTCACATTCATTTTTTGTAAATCGAGCCCCGAAAAACGGGCGTTCACCGCGTTATTTTCATTGGTGCCGATGTGAAAATCGCCGTTAAGCTGCGCAAAATTGGCATCGAGCTGAACGTTTTGGAGCCGCAATCCGTCATCCGGCTGAAAACCGATGTCCGCAGAAAACCGGCGCACCTGCAAACTGTCCAGCGAGCCGTTCAGCGCAACGCTGCCGCTCACGGATTCGGCGGTGCCCTGCAGATTTCCGTTTACGTCGAAACGCCCTTTTTCGTATGGCACTTCCACGCCGAGCTTGCCCAGTTTTTCGAGATTTCCGTTCAAACTGTCGAACTGAAATGTCCAGCGCAGCGGCGGACGAAGCATGACGGAACCACTCCCCCGCAGGGCGATTCCGGCAAAATCGATGGTGAGATCAGCAATTTTCAGCGAATCCCAACTGCCGTCGGCCGTAAACGTGAGTGCATCGAGCTGCCAGTTGCGGTTTTCCCAATTTGCGGTAAGCTGTTCCGGCGCCAGATAAATTTTATCCGGACGCAGTTCCGCGCTCAGCATTGTGTTGATGTTGGTGATGTTTTCGGTAGTGGTATCTCGAACCAGTTCAACGCTGCCATCGCTGATTTCCAATCGCTTCAGCGAAATTTTGGGGAACGCTTCGGGCAAAATGCCCGCCAAAACAGAATCGAGCGGCTGCGCCGGCGCCGTTGATGTATCCGGCGGCAAATGCCATTTAACGGCCGGTCCAGCAATGCTGAGCCGCTGCACGTTGTATTCCTGTTTCAGCACGTCCAGCAGGCTGTAATCCAGTTCAATCCGGCGACTGTTGATCGTGTCCGCGTGATGGATCGCCCGCACATCATCCAGCCGGACGGTGCCGAACAAATTCCCGGAAAGTTCGCCAAACTCAATTTTCCAGTCATCGCCGGAAAACCGGTTGACCAACCCCAAAACGGCATTATCCACCACGGGTGTGAACACATAAAGCGACGTCAACAGCAACGCGCCGCCACCTATTATAATGAGTAATGTGATGAGGATAATTTTGAGTTTGCGCATGATTTATGACTGATTCCGAAATTTTTCCGGTTTTTTAATTCAGAGATTGTCCTTTCCAACAAACAGAATTGCTGCAATTACAGGTTGCCAAACCTTTTCTGTTTAACGTCACGCCCGGCAGATGTTTCCGCAGATTCGCAGCTAAATGTATGAAGAAATACAAAGATATGCAGGTATTTTCGCAAGTTTATTTTTTGAAATTGTGATACACCTTTCCTTTTGCTTTTCCCGTTTCCATTCATTATTTTCTGCCTGCCACAACGTGGCATTCGCCGAAAAAAGGATGTTTGTATTGTTTAAACCCACACACCTTTTCAGGGATGATAATTGACGAATCTGCCCAAATTTTTGTGAACCCGGAGGATGAACATGTTTAAAACCACTGCGTTGCGGTGGCTGTTTTTTGCCATAACTTGTTTATTTTCAACAGCTATTATTGCCGAAGAACTGATTGTTTATTCCCTGCCGGAAGCGCAGGCCAACAAGCCCATTTCCGAACGCCTGAACTGGCAATTTCCCAATAGCCAATACGTGCTGCTCAACGGGCAATGGGATATCAAAACGCCCCAAACCAATCAATTTGCCGGAAACATCCGGGTGCCGTTTTCGTTCGTGGGCGAAGCAAATTTGCTGCTGGAAAAACGGCTGCAAATTACCGTTCGCGATGGGTTCGATTATCATTTGCACATGGGCGTAATCGTCGGAAATGCCAAAGTCTGGTTCAACGATTCGCTGGTGTATAGCGGCAACCA
The DNA here is from genome assembly GCA_020634975.1 of Calditrichia bacterium. Classification (NCBI taxonomy): domain Bacteria; kingdom Pseudomonadati; phylum Calditrichota; class Calditrichia; species Calditrichia bacterium. The sequence goes on from JACKAQ010000001.1 coordinate 646,784, forward strand.
AAATTATTTGCCGGTGAACCAGAAAATTCCCGCGACTTTCATTCAGCCGGAAAATGTTGTCCGGGTTGAAATAGCCTCCCAAAAACGTCGCCGGGGCGATTTGCCGGGATTTTATCCGGTGAATTTACCGCGTATCGATTACGGTTTGCTCGATGGCGTTTACCTTTCGCTACGTCCTCGACGCAATATTTCCGAGATCGATTTTTCCGCAGCCGTGCAGGATTCCGGGGCGACTTTCGCCGGAAATATGCTGCTCTCGCAATCGCTGCCGGATTCGCTCGGTTACAAAATTTTGCTGCGCGGTTTCGCCGGTGAACGACAAATTTTTGAACAACAACTGCCAGTCAACAATACAAACAGCATTTCTGCGACATCCGTAAATTTAGAAAAAACAATCCCCTGGAGCCCCAAAACGCCGCAGCAATTCTGGGTCGAAACAGTTTTGGACAGCGCCGGAAAAACCATCGATATTCATCGCCAGCGCGTTGCCGTCCGTTCCGCCGCAATGTCCGGCAACGATTTTCTGCTGAACCAGCAGCCGCAACTGCTGGAAGGTATCAATTATTTGTATCAAAATCGCGAAGGCTCCAGCCTGCTCGATCCGGCACTCATCCGGCAAGATTTGCAGGATATCAAACAGCGCGGATTCACCGCGATACGAATGGTGCTTCATCCGATGCCCGAGTGGTTTTACGATATTTGCGACGAATACGGGCTGCTGGTTTTGCAGGATTTACCATTTGTGATGTGGAATCGCGATACGGATTCGCAGCAAAGAATGCTGCAAAACTGGCAGGAATACGGCGAATATCTCGCCAAACTTTCCCGGAAATACAGCGCCGTTGCCGCCGTTGGTCCGGCATTTTACCCGAATTTGGTTGATCCGCTGCAGCGCAAACGGATGGAAATTATCACAGAGGATTTGCGCAAACAATTTTCCATTCCACTTTATTTATCCAGCATGTTGCCGGAAGGTGGCATCAGCAACATCGATTTTCAGCTCATTGATATTTTGGGACGCCGCCTCACTGCCCGCAACGTCCAACGCAGCGCAGATGCGCTGAACGGTCAGCCGTTTTTCCCCAGCGCATTTTCCAAATCGATGACATTTCGGATCGATTCAACGATTATCGCCCAGGATTTGCTGCTGGCGCAGGAACTCTATCGCCAGCTCAAAAGCGGCGAATTGCCGATTGTCGATCGCGGCAATTTTATCCAGACGTACACCGATTTTTATTTGTATCTGCCGTCCATCCAAAACGGGTTGACCGGCAATTTTTACCTCAACCGGATCGGTTTGGTCGATTTGAAACGCCAGCCACGCAATCTGGACGAACTTCGCCGGCGGCAGGAATTTGCCACTTCCTCGCCGGTCGGCATTATCCGCGAAGATCAGGGTTCGCATTCGTTTCTTTATATTATTATTGGATTTATGAATATTTTTGTATTTCTGATTACCTATCGGAGATACAAAGTTTTTCGCCAGAGCGTTGCCCACAGCATCAAAAAACCGCACGGATTTTTCATCAATTTGCAGGAACGGATTATTATTCCGTATAAACAATCGCTGTTTATTTTAGTGGTGTTGGCGCTGAACGGCGCACTGGTTTACAGCGCATTTTTGTATTTTTATCGCAATCATTTGCTGGCAGATTATCTGCTGTCGCTGATATTTTTCACGCCGTGGCTGAAGGATTGGGCCATCCGCATGGTGTGGGATCAGACCTTCAGCATCATCGTTTCAACTGTTTCTATCGTGTTGTTTTTTTACATGTTAGCGCTGTTTATCAAACTATTTTCTTTTTTCGGACGCAGCCGGGTGTTATTCAACCAGGCGTTGGCGGTTACCATTTGGGCGGCTTCGCCGTTTGTGTTTTTGTTGCCGCTCGGCGTATTTATTTACAGCATGTTGCTGATGATGAAAAGCTATTGGATTATCATCGGTGTGCTGTTATATTTTCACGTTTGGGTATATTTGCGCTGGGTTAACGGCGCCCGTGTGCTGACCGACAAACTTTACGGCCGCGTATTTCTCGCTATTACGTTTGTTCTGCTGATTTTAGCCGGCGCATTTGGATATTTTTACGAATCGTATTATCATGTGTTGCAGCATGGCGAATATCTGAAAGCGCTGAAAGTTTTCTGGAAATAACCGGCTTTCACCATAATTTTGACAAGTTTCATCCAGTTCAGGAAAAGCAAATTTAGATGTACCTTTCCCGATTAGAGATATTTGGCTTCAAATCTTTCGCCAATAAAATTACCCTGAAATTTGACGAAGGTCTGACCGGCATCATCGGTCCGAATGGCTGCGGCAAAAGCAATGTGGTGGATTCCATTCGTTGGGTTTTGGGCGAGCAGCGCCCCTCCGTTTTGCGCAGTGACCGGATGGAAAACATCATTTTCAACGGCACCGCAACCCGGAAACCGCTCAATATTGCGGAAGTATCGATGTATATCGAAAACAACCGCAACATTTTGCCATCGGAATATACCGAGCTAAAACTCACCCGGCGGCTGCATCGCTCCGGCGATAGCGAATATCTCATCAATAACCAGAATGTCCGGTTGATGGATATTTTGAATTTATTCACCGATACCGGAATGGGCGCCGATGCCTATTCGGTTATCGAGCTGAAAATGGTTGAGCAAATCCTGAGCGACAACGCGCAGGAACGGCGGCGGCTGTTTGAGGAAGCTGCGGGCATCAAAAAATACAAAGCCCGCCGAAAATCCGCCCTCAACAAACTGGACACCACCCAACAGGAACTCACCCGGGTGGACGATATTTTGGCGGAAGTGCAAAAAAACGTTAATTCGCTGGCGCGGCAGGTGGGCAAAGCCCGACGCTATCACGAATTGAAAGCGGAATTGCGCGAAAACGAGCTTCAGCTAAGCTATTTAAAAATAATTACTTACCAAAACGAATTAGGTCCGCTCGAAAACGAACTGACCGAAATTGCCCGCACAAAGGAATCGCTCGGCGCAGAGGTTCACCAACTGGAAGCGCAAATGGAAAAATTGCGCACCGAACTGGTGGTCATCGAACAGGAATTCCGGCGAAAATCCGGCATTTTGCATCAGCGCAACGAGGCGATTCGCGAACGGCAAAATCTGAAATTGCTGCGCCAGCAGCGGATGGATTCGCTCAGCGAAGCGATCGAGGCATTTCAGCAGGAAATTACCCGCGAAAAAGAAAAAATCGAACGGCTGACCGCAGAAGAACAGCAGCAGCAACAGCAGATTATCACGCTAAAATCGGAAATGGAAACGGCGCAAGCGCAATACCGGACATCCGCAAATGCGCAGTTGGATGCGGAAAATGCACTGGATGAGCAGCGACAAACCTATCAGGAATTTGCCAGAGAAAATCTGAAAGAATTGCAAGCCGGCAGCGAAACCCGCGAAGCCTACCAGAAAGTGCGGCTGGAACGCGAAAACGTCGCGGCGCGATTGGAAAAAGACAGCGCAAGCCTCACCCGGGTGCAGGAAGATTTGAAATCCCGGCAGGAAACCATCGACAAATTGGAAAGCGATATCGAGGCGATCCGCGAGGATTTGCAGATGTATCATCAGGAGCAGATGCATCTCGAGCAGCGCCTGTCCGCCCTCCGCGATGAGCGCGAATCGCTGCGAACGGACATCGCTGCAACTCAGGGCAAACTGGAAAAAGTGCGCAGCCGCCGCGATTTTCTGGAAAATCTGATCAACAATTACGAGGGTTTTTCGCAGAGCGTTCAATATGTGATGTCCAAAAAAGGTGAGTATCGCGGGGTGGTGGATACGCTCGCCAACCTCGTCGATTGCGCGGAAGAACACCGTCCGGCGCTGGAAAGCTATCTTTCGGAAATTGCCAACTATCTTGTTGTAAATGAAGTAGATACAGCGCAGGAAATTTTGCAGCAACTGCGCAAAAACGACAAAGGGCGCATGAGCGTTGTGCCCATGCCGTTGCTTAACGGCAAGCATTCGCCGCAGCTCTCGCTGCCGTCCGCGAACGGAAAAACCGTGCCGTTGAAGGATGTGGTTTCATATTCTTCGGAGTACGAAGCGCTGTTCAATTATTTATTGCGCGCGGTGTTTTTGGTGCCGGATTTGGCAACCGCCATCGACATGCGCCAGCAATTTCCGGATGCAACCTACGTTACCAGCAACGGCGAAATTCTCGAACATTGGGGCAATCTCACCGGCGGTTCAACCGATAAACGGGTGGGATTGATCGGCAGAAAAGAGCAATTCCAGAAATTATCGAGCGAATTTGAGAAGCTGTCGCAACATCTCCAAAGTGAGCAACAGCGGCTGCAATCGCTGAACGACGAACAGCAGCAGCGCGAAAAAAAGCTGGCGGAATTTGTGCAATTGCAGCGCAGCACCCAAAACGAAATGGTGGAGCTGGAGAAACAGCTCAATCGCCAAACCTATGAAATTGAACGACTTACAGATACTTCCCGCGATGTGCAATCTGAGCTGGAAACGCTCGAGCAACGCCTCGACCTGCTCCAACAGGATGAAAACAAGTTGCGTCCGCAGGTGGAAGCGTTGGATGCCAAAGCCGCCGCATATCGCAAAAAAGAGCAGGAAATGCTGGAAACGCAGCGCACTGCCGAAGCGCAATTGAAAGCGCTCAACGAGAAAACCCAGCAACACCAGATTGCCTATCTCAACCTCAATTCCCGCGAAAAAGAAGCGCAGCAGAAAATCGGATTTTTGGTGCAAAGTGTGGAAAATGCCCGGCAATTTATCAAAGATCGCGAGAGCCGGATTGCCGAAAACAGCGCATCCATCGACACGCTGCGGCAGGAATGCGACGATATCGAATCGCAATTAACACAATTGTATCGCGAACGCGACGCCGCCGAAGCCGACAAAGATGCGACCGAACAGCAGTTTCAGGAGCACAAAGGCAACATCGATATGACCGAAGCGGAGCTGAAAAAGAAACAGCGATTGTGGAACCAGTCCCGCGAACGGGTGCAGGAACTTGAGCTGAAAATCCGCGAATACCAGGTTAAATTATCCGGCATCCGAGAACAAATTGTGGAGCAGTACGGCAACGAATCGCTGGATTTTGATGTAAAATCACTCGATCCGTCGCGCTCGCTCACCAGCGTGCAGAGCGACATCGACGAAATTCGCCGGAAAATCGAGCGCCTCGGCGATGTCAATCCGTTGGCAATCAAGGAATATGAGAAAGAAAAAGAGCGACTGGATTTTCTGACCACCCAGCGCGACGATTTGCTTTCCGCACGCGATCAGTTGCTGGAAACCATCCAGAAATTGAACACTACCGCCCGCAAACAATTCATGGAAATGTTCGAAAAAGTGCAGAAAAATTTCCAACGAGTGTTTCAGGAATTTTTTAACGGCGGCAGCGCAGTGCTGGAATTGGTGGAAAGTCGCGATCCACTGGAAGCGAACATCGATATTAACGTGACACATAAGGGCAAGCAATTAAAGACACTTACATTGCTTTCCGCAGGTGAAAAAACCCTCACGGCAATCTCGCTGCTGTTCGCCATTTACCTCGTCAAACCCAGCCCGTTTTGTATTTTGGACGAAGTGGACGCACCGCTGGATGATGTGAACATCACTCGTTTGACGCAGGCGCTGAGCCTTTTTTCGCGCGATACCCAATTTATTTTGGTTACCCACAACAAAAAAACCATGGAAGCCGCCAAAATGCTCTACGGCGTCACGATGGAAGAAGTGGGCGTTTCCAAAATCGTTTCCGTAAAATTTGATTAACCGGGAACCCAAACCGGCATATCTTCCGTATGATAAGCGTCGCCTGATCTACATTGGTTTTTTAGGAGTTACAGATGATGCAACAACGCTTTTTTTATCGTTTTCTGATCTGTTTGGCGGTGGTAGTTGTGCCGGTTTTTGCCCAAAACCGCTTCATTCCGTTAAACGTCGATTACGCCACATTTCACTCACCCAAAGACAGTGAATTCCTCGAACTGTATATCAGTTTCCCCCAAAAATCGCTGCAATATCACCGGCAGGAAGAAATCTGGGTCAGCAAATTTAGCATTTCGTTGACTGTCAAGCGTGGCAATGATACGGTTTTCGAACAATCGCAGCCGTTTGTAAACAAGGTGGAAACACTGGATAACATCAATCAATTCAGTGAGTTACGGCACGTGTTCTTTTGCGAATTACCGGCCGGAAATTATCTCGCCCGCATCACTCTCACGGATGAAAACGCCGGCGTTTCCGGCGAATATGAGCTATCGCTGACAATCAACCCGAACACTGCTGATGCGCTGTCGATGAGCGATATTCAACTGTCCGCCAAAATTTCCAAAGCGGACGGGCAAACGCCGTTCGATAAAAACGGGCTGCAAGTGGTGCCAAATCCGTCCGGTGTGTATCATGTGTCCATGCCCATCCTCTATTTTTACGCAGAAACGCACGGCTTGAGCTATGATTCCACAACTGCGGGCACATACACACTGGAAACATATGTTACGGATACAAACGGTGAGATTATCCGGGAATTTCCCGTGAAAAAAAAGCAAAAACCCGGACGAAGCACCATTTTGGTGGGCGGCAATAATGTGGTCACGCTGCCATCTGCCACATATTTTTTGAACCTGAAATTAACCGATGACCAAACCGGAAACAGCGTCGAACGCAAAAAACGCTTCACGATGTTCAAGCCAAGCGAGGAAAGTGTTGAGCAAGTCCGGGCGATGACCACCAAATTGATGCAGTCATATTACGAAAAATTTTCCGAAGATTTGCTGGATGAGGAATTCAGCAAAGTGCGCTATATTGCCACAAAGGATGAGATAAACACCTTCAAGGGACTTGCCGGGATTCCCTCAAAAGCGGAGTTTTTGGCGGATTTTTGGCGAACACGCGATCCCGATCCGACGACATCGCAAAATGAATTTAAAATTGATTATTTCAAACAAGTTGATTTTGTGGATCAAAATTTTAAAACCAAATTCAAAAGCGGCTGGAAAACGGATCGCGGACGGGTGGTGCTCACATACGGCAAACCCGACGAAATCGAGCGCAGCCCGATGCAATCCTCCACTCGCCCATATGAAATCTGGTCGTATTTGTCGCTGGAAAACGGCTGCATTTTTGTATTTGCAGATTTGCAGGGTTTCGGTGAATTTGAGTTGCTCCACTCGACCTATCGCAAAGAAGTGTATCAGCCAGATTGGGAAAGGCGAGTTCGGTTGATTCGTGATAACAGCACTTTGGATCTGGTGCCGGACGATTTCCAGCAATAGATTTATTAATCTTCGTAGCCGAGGCTTTCGCGCATAAAATCGCCAAAATTTAATCGCGAAAGGCGATCCAAACCTTGTTGCGCCGCTTCCTGAACACCTTTATCCGGATGTTTGCGAAACTGCCGGAAAATTTGCATCAGATTGGGCGACAGATCGATGTTGCCCAAACTCAGCAACGCAAACCGGATAATTTCCGGGTCTTCGTGGTTCAACACTTCCTCAATTGCATCGGAAATTTGTTGCGATTCGGATGAAAATCCGGCACTGATCGCTTCTTTCAACACATCCGGCGGGGTTTCCGGTCGAATGGTTTCGGCGATTTCCGTTTCCCAAAAATGCGGAAATTTTCCCATTGCCCGCATTGCCGCCAGCTTTCCCGAAGTGCTGTCACCGTCATACAATTCGCTGATTTTCTCGCGGATTTCGCTGATGTAACCCAATTCCGCAAGTGCAGTTACGGTAATTTCAATAATTCCCGGATCTTCTTCAAAATCGAGAATCCCGAACAGCAAATTTTTGACACGCTGGTATTCATCGCGAAGGCTACCGGACTGATATTCGTCCCATTCTTCGGCGTAATCCAGTTGGTTATTGGACCCGGCATCGTCCTCAAAACCTTGTTCAATGCCTTCGGAAATCACTTCGCCCATCGATTTGATGGACGCTTTTCGGATGGCAGTAACCGGATCGTATTCGGCAATTTCGGTCATCAAATCCAGAATATTCGGTTCGAAAAGGCAACCGGCTGCCGCCAGACAGGCTGCACCGCGAATGCGTTCATCTTCGGAAGTGAGCATTTCGCGAACGAGATCGACATCAGAAGTTGTGTATTCGCCGCTGTCGCGAATGCGGGAAAGTTCGTTAACTACGGCTTGCCAGTCGGTTTCGTTGCTGTTTAGTTCATCGTAATACATATTTTTGTCCTGTTATTTTCTCAAAGATAATAATGTACACTCAATTTTCCGGCTGCGCAACGGTTTCACGATCTCCGCGACCGCCCAGCCAAAACGCTGCAATGCTGCAAAACAACCCGAACAGTATGTAACCCAGTTGGGTTTCCGCAAGCCATTGCGGTTCGATGTCCGCCAAAAATCCGCGCGATTCCAGAAAATAACCGATCAGCGTGCCCAAAAACCCAGCTAAAATTGCCAGGTTTGTCTGCCGCGCTGTTGTTCGCGGACGAAACGCCGCAACCACCGGAATAAAAACAGTTGTGGTCAAAATACCGGAGGAAAGATAGAAAATATCCCAGAGCGATTCGGTGAACAGCGCATACACCAGCGCCACGAATATTGCCGCAACGGACATCCAGCGAGCTAAATTCGCCAGCTTTTGCGCCGGCCATTGTTTGCGGGAGAGGTGCGGTTCCAGCATATCGTACGAAAATGAAAGGGCAACCACGTTACCGCAAGTATCCACGGTGGACATCGCCGCAGCAACCAGACCGATGCCCAACAGCACGTTAAGCCAATCCGGCGTGTAATCGCGCATCAGGGCGTTGAAAATGAGCGCACCATCCTGCAAATTTACCGGAATTTCACCGGCAACCGGCGGATACAGCGCCAGCGCCGAAAGCCCGATGAACATCGGCAAAATACCCACAAATACCAGCGAATTGAATGATGCGACCAAAATGCCTTTCCGGGCTTCTGCATTGCTGCGGGCTGCCTGCAGGCGAATCCAGACATCTGTTTCCACCAACCAGCCGGGCAAATATGCCAGAAAAGTGAGTGCTACAATGCTGAATCCCGGCGATAACCACCACGGTACACCCGCAACCTGTTTTGGCGATGATGTGGTTTTCGCCAGTAATTCTGCGAAACTCAGCGATTCCAGCGCAGCACTGACACCGACAATCGCCATAATTGTGATAAAAAGCGCCACCAGGCTAAACTGGATTTTATCCGTCGAAACCACCGCCGCAAAACCGCCGGTGTAGCTGTAAATGGCAACCACAACAGCAACCAGCAACAATGTTAGCGGAACCGATATCCCCAGAAACGGCGCAATAGTGATACCTGCGGCATAAATCTCCGCCCCGCCCCAAACCGTGAACACAAAAATGAGCGCCGGAGCGAGCATTTGCCGGCTGCGGGTGCCGAATCGTTTCTCCAGCAATTCAGGTTGCGAAAACGCATTTAGCCGACGAAACAGCGGTGCCAGCACATAAAATCCGCCCATCGTAATCAGCCAGGGGATGATGAGCAACCACGCCGCGCCAATGCCGTACCAGTAAAAAAGCTGGACGCCGTAAACACAGGACCAGCTAATGGACATCATGCTGGCAGAGATGGATAATCCACTGGACCAGCCTGAAAGCTGACGGCTGGCTGACCAATATTGCTGGCTATCCTGCTCCCCTTCGCGCCGTTTGGCTTTTTGCCAAACAAAAACACCGATACCGATCACCAAAAAGCTATAAACACAAAATGCAACCCAATATGCAAATGTGAGTGTCATATTTTCCCTGTTAAAGTACGTTTTTTATTTCGACCGATATTACGGAAACTCTGTGTTTCAGGCAAGCTGTAAGCCATTTACCAACATTTTTCAAAAGCGCTATTTCGTTGTTGTGGCACGCCTCACGTAAACAAATGCTTTTCTTTAGGATATTTAGCCGTCGAAAAAAAATACACTTCTATGCGTAAAAAATCGATGCCGTCCCTCAAAATATCTGATTGGGGACAAAGCAAAACCAACAGAAAATCAAGTTTAGGCTTTCAACTGCGCAAGATCATGAAGGAAAGGCAATAGATGGAACTGAAAGCGCATTTGCAGGAATTTGGTGCACTCTCGCAATATCTGGCACCGGAAAAAAGCGATATTTTCCGCCGCATCAATTTTGAATATTTGTTGCAACTGAACAATCGCAGCGTTGAGGAAATGCAAAAAGTCCTTTGGGAAGGTATCTGCACCAATCTCAACAGCCGTCAAAATGGTGTGGAAAATATGGTTCGGAACGGCAAAATGTCGTACGAATCATTGCAAACGGTGGTCGATCTCAGCTTTTTTCTTCCAAAAATGAACGCTGCGACCGCTTTGGAAAGCATGGCGCCGGTTCAGCTAATTTCCGAACAAATCAAAGATGATCAGGATGTTTCGCTGTCGCTGTCCAATGTAGCGGTTTCTGAAGAACTTTATTTGCAGGCACTGTACGATTTGCGCGAAGCGCTTTTCTGTGATAAAGAACAGAGCAAATGGCTGTTGATCGCCGCATTTAAACAGCTACACAAAGCGGTTCGGCTGCATCCGGGCAACTATCACGCCCAGTTTAATTATGCATATATGTGCAGTTTCTTTTTCCGCAAATTGGAGAAAGCGGAAGAACACTTCGAACTATGTATCAAACATTCTTTTGAGCAAGATATTGTTATTACTGTATTTGCACTTCGCCACCTTGCGGAAACGCGTCGCGAAATGGAAAAATTTGAAGCTGCTGTGGAAGCATCAAACGAAGCGTTTATGCTCGATCGCGGCAAAACATTACAAATCCAGTTTGATCTGGCGCGATATCTCACCCTTGCTAATCAACACGAAAAAGCGTTCAAAAATTTAGAAGATTTGCTGGCTGATCACTCGGAATATTATTGGCAGGCGATTGCCGAACCGGATTTTTCCCAAAATCAGGAAATTGTTGTGCTGCTCAACGCGTTGTCACGGGCGTATCTCGATGTTGATAATTCCGGTGAAAGTGAAGATGATTTTCCCATCGACGATGCATCGCTGGCAGATTTACTCGACGAAAACGAGCGGATCAACAAAGAGCGCCGTGATGCGGAACAACAGCTCGCAGATCTGTTCAAAAAAGAATTGGAAAACCGTTCAAAATCCGGCAAAAAACCGCGAATTGCAACGCCTCCACCGCCGACCCAAATTAAGCCAAACAAAAGCGCCGATCCGGAAAACCGCACGAAACCGACGGAAACCGACAGCTCAAATTCACCAAAAACTCCGCGAATTGTGAATGAATTTCGCCCGATTGTGGTTCGCGCCAATCCTGAACAACTCAAAAAAGCCCGGAAAAACAATGGCGCAGGTAAGTTGAAAAATGAGCCGGTAAATGGCAACGGCGAATCCCATTCCGTTGAGAAAGATGCTTCGGATTTGGAAATTCCGCCGTTTTCATCGAGTGCGGAAACGGTGTTCACGGAACCGGAGTCGCCGGTCGAACCAGGCGCTTTATTCGACGATAATTCTATTGAAATCAACAACTTGCTAAACCAGATTCGTGAACAATATCTGGAAAACAAAAATCGTTCATTGGCAGAAAAAGCAGCGCCGTTGCCACCAAAATCACCAGAATCGCAACCGACGCAGGAATCCGCTGCCCAATCCGAACAGGAGCCGGAATCGCAACCGACGCAGGAATCCGCTGCCCAATCCGAACCAGAGCCGGAACCGCAAATCGACCCGGAAACGGATGATCGCACGACACATAAAAAACAAATCACCGAAGATTTATCAGACATCATTTCCGAAATCAACGATTCTGCAGCAACAAATGCCGCAGTTTTGGACGAACCGGAACAGGTTGATCAGCCGGAACACAGCGAAGCGACAAGCGAAACACCGGAAATTGATGAAGCAGAGCAAACCGGCAATATTTCCGCCGAGACAGAAAACACTGAAATCACTGAAGAAGCCGTAGATGCAACCGCGATATTCTCCGATCCGCTCGACGACATTATTTTGGAAGTGGAATCGCTATTGAGCAAACGGAAAGAAAGCGAAGCTGAGGAAAAATCCACAGCTAAAAACGATGAAACCGGCGATGTTTTCAGCGACTCGCCAATTGAAACAACTCCGAAAAATGCCCTGATCGATCAGATCGAATCCCAAAATCCGGAAAGCGATGCCAAACTGCCCGAGCCGGAAACATTGCCCGACAGCAATCAGGACATCGCCAATCTGCTCCGCAAAATCGGCAAAAATATTGAGGAAAAGAAAGCCGATGATTTAACCGACGATCTGTTCCCCGAAACAGAGTTGCCGGAAAGTCCGCTGATCAAATCCATTCGCCGGCAGTCAGGCACAGAAGAAAACCCACCGGAATTCAGCAAAAATTTGACTGACACGCCCGAAAGTGATTTGATCGAAAAATTGAATTCAAATTCTGCAGATGAACCGGATTTTTCGGATTTGGAAAATGAGCCGGAATCCGATTTGTTGAGCAAAATTGCTGCTGCATCTGAAGAATCTACGAGTGAAGCTGACACGCCCGCGACGCCGCAACAGTCTCAAATGAGCGACTTGCTATCGCGAATTGAACAAAATGCCGCAGCTTCAGAAATGGAAACCCCATTTGCAATGCAGGAAGCTCCATCGCAAGCTGCCGAAGAAACACAATCGCCAAACAACGATAATTTAACAGATAGACCAGAAAGCACTTCGACTCTCGACGACGACGCTGCCGAAATTCGCTACGAAATGGAGCTCGCGCTGCAACGCTGCGAAGAATTGGACTCGCTGTTCACCCGGCGCGACAAAGATAAAACCCAAATCAAGATTTACGATATTTCAGAAAACGCCATTAAGTCGTTGAGAAAACTGGGCGATATGGAACGCCGAAAAGTAGTAAAGTCCACCAAAGCACGCATGCGCCAACATGTTGAATCGTTTCAGGAACGGCATAAAATTATTGCGAAATTCAAACGTAACAATTAAGTAAATCCTATTGTTTTAGAATATAATTAGCTGCAAATTTGCTTCCCCCTTTATCACAGAATATTTGTTTTATCGGGTCTGTTTGTTTTGCAATTCTCATTTGTGAAACTTTTTTGCAGGGTCGAAAATGGAAAGCAAATTTGCAGCAATTATTGATGCGCTCGCATCAAACGGATGGATAATTATCCCCGATTTCCTACCGGAAAACTATCTCAAAAATCTTGCAGAGGAAGCATCATCAGCCTGGGAATCGGGCGATTTCCGGCGTGCCGGCGTTGGCCAGGGTGATCAACTGAAGGTGCGAACCGAAATTCGCAGCGATTTTATCCATTGGCTGGAACCGGAAAACCTGACCGCTTTGCAGCGGGAATATTGGCAATTGCTCGACGATTTGCGGTTGGAAATCAATCGCCATTTATATTTGGGTTTGCGGAGTTTTGAGGGGCATTTTGCGGTGTATCCTGCGGGTTCATTTTACAAAAAGCACATCGATCAATTCCAGACCACCCGGCACCGGATGGTTTCCTGTTTGCTGTATTTGAATGAAAACTGGCAACCGGAAGATGGCGGGCAGTTGCGAATATTTTATCCAGGTTCCGAAGAGCGCTTCATCGAAGTGCTGCCGACATTCGGTACCTTTGTTTGCTTCCGCAGCGATACGATTGTTCACGAAGTGCTGCCGGCCAAACGTGAGCGCTTCAGCTTGACCGGTTGGTTGCGAAAAGATATTATTTGAAAAATTATTCCTGCGGCTGTTTCCCAAAATCGCTGTTGCGAAACGTGTTGATAAACGCGTGAATTTGTTGCCAGACTTCTTCCTGGGCAAATAAATCGTTGTGTCCGGCATCGAAAACCCGCATGTATTGCACCGTTCCTTTCAGCGACGCGGCGATTCGCTGGCTGTGATCCACCGGAATCAGTTCATCCTGTTCGCCGTGGATGACCAACACAGGACATTTCACCGATCTGGCGGCTTCGATAGAATTGTATTTTTCATCCACCACCAACCCCACTACCCAGCGCGGATAATGATCTGCGGCAGCTTCCGGCAGACTGCTCCACGGGCTCAGCACAATCAATCCGTCCGGCTGCTCTTCCGCGGCAACCTGCAACGCAACGCCTGCACCCAACGACCATCCCATAATCACTTTCGGATTTCGCGGAAATTCAGTTGCCAGCCATTCGAACGCGGCTTTTCCGGCAGACACCAGTGCCGATTCGCTGCTTTGGCCATCGGAGGTGCCGTATCCGGGGAAATCAATTGCCAACACATGTGCTTTTATCTGTTGAAATGCCGCAAGTTGCTGGCTGCGTTTCAACGTTTCCAGATTTTCGGCGTTGCCGTGAAGATACAGGATCACCGGAGTCGAATCCGATGCGGCAGCGTTTTTGTGCAGCCATCCGGTTACTTTCCCGATGACCGGCACAGGGATGCGCACCTCGTTATATTCTGGGGCAATTTCGCCGACATTGAGCGGCGGAACCGGATAAATGACACCCGGCGCCATCCAACGTAACGAAATTAACACCACAACCATCACAGCGGCGAGCAAGATAACCGGCAAAAATTTAGATAGATTCTGCACAATTTTATTCCCGAAATTGTCAATTTTTGGATTCATGTGTAGCGTAAGCCACATTATTATTTAGGAAACCGAAAGACAGAACTATCGGCAGCCGAACGAGAATCGATGAGTTACGATTTCACGAAGGTGAATCCGGCGTTGCTTACAGCTGTTTCGAAAGCTGTCTGCGGAATGCTTTCGTTCGATTGAACCGTCACATGACCGCTTTCCAGATTGACCGAAACAGATTGCACACCGCTGATTTTTTTGATCGATTCTTCCACAGTGTTGGCGCAACCGCCGCATTTCATTCCTTTTACTGTGATAACTGTTTCCATTGATGCTCCAAATTGATTTTTTGTGTATTAAAGTAGCTGAATAAATTATGCTGAACGCCGGGTCATTCCTGCGGAGGCAGGAATCTCATTTTTTGAACCGCACAATTCTCACACATTAATTTGTTTCAACTTATTTATTTTCAAAAAATTACACATCTTCAGCCAATCGAAACCCTTTGAATTGCCAGCGCTTATCCGTCTGGAAAAAATTGCGGTAGGTAATCCGCGCATGATTTTCGGAAGTGGCGCAGGAGCCGCCGCGCAACACCATTTGGTTGATCATAAATTTGCCGTTGTATTCGCCGAGCGGACCTTCTTCCTGCCGGTAACCGGGATAGGGCAGATAGCTGCTGCGCGTCCATTCCCACACATCGCCGAGCATCTGTTTCAGCCCGCTGCCCATCGCCTCGCTTTCGGATAGCGGGAGCGGATGGAAATTTTGGCGATCATAAAAATTCTGTCCGTCAGGTTGCTGGTGGGTCATTCTGGCGGCAACTTCCCATTCGGCTTCCGTGGGCAGCCGTTTGCCCGACCAGTGCGCAAAAGCGTCCGCTTCAAAATAACTGACGTGGCAAACCGGTGCGCTCAAATTGAGTTTTTGCAATCCGCCGAGCGTAAATTCGTGCCATTCACCGTCGATGTTTTCCCAATAGAGCGGCTTTGTCCAGCCTTCGGTTTTCACCGTTTCCCAGCCTTCGGAAAGCCACCAGCGGAAATCGGTGTAGCCGTCATCTTCGATAAACGCCAGATAATCGCCGTTGGTTACCAATCGATCAGCCAACCTAAAGTCTTGTAAATATTGCTTATGCACCGGTCGCTCGTTATCGTAATAAAAGCCTTCGCCCTGATAACCGATTTCGTGCACGCCACCGGAAAATTCGACAAATTCCGTCGCCGGAATGGCAGTTGTTCGGCTGAGTTTGTCTTTTAATTTGCGATACGCCGGACGCAGCGGCGAGCTTGCCAAAATATATTTGATGTCCGTGAGCAGCAATTCCTGATGCTGCTGTTCGTGGTTCAGCGATAAAATGATCAGTTTGCTGAACTGCGGATATTGCGCTTCGTCCACTTTTTCGATGAGTTCGCACATGCGATCGGTGATATATTTGCGATATGCCAACGTTTCCGTGAGCGTCGGGCGGGACATGTGCCCGCGGGTGTTCCGGTCGATGCGCTGCCCGAACGATTCGTAATACGAGTTGAACACATAGGCATATTGCGGATGAAACCATTGGTAATCCGAAATCATTTTATCCAGAAACATGGCTTCGAAAAACCAGCTGGTGTGACCCATGTGCCATTTTGGCGGGCTGACATCCATCACGGGCTGGATGACGTGATCCTCGACGGTCAGCGGTTCGCAAATGGCTTCGGTTACCTTGCGCACCTCGCGAAAAAAGGTAGTCAATTCGTTGCGATTCATGGGGCATCCTCCTTTTTTGTCATTTTCATTTCAGAATATATCACCCGCAAATCCCGTTGTAAAGCAAAAGACCGATTTGATCAAAATGCGAAGTGCGAAAAGTGAAAAGTGAAGTGCGGGGTTCGTTGGGTGTAGCGGAACAGCAAGCTGACCACTTTTCCCCTTCAACTCATAAATTCCATTCGCCCATTCACAAAAAAAACGCCGGACAGCCCACAAATAACCACCCGGCGTAATACATTATTTTGCAATAAATTATCGCGATTACTTCATCAAAATCATTTTGCGGGACTGGATAAAATCACCCGCCTGCAGGCGGTAAATATAAATGCCGCTGGCGATGCGCTCGCCGAGATCGTTGGTGCCGTCCCATTGCACGGCGTAATTTCCGGTGGACTGTTTTTGGGAAACCAGCGTTTTTACCAATTGTCCCAAGGTGTTGTAAATTTTAAGATTAACATCGCTAATCGATGGCAATTGATAGCTGATAGCCGTCGTCGGATTGAATGGATTCGGGTAATTTTGCGCCAATGCAAATTGCAGCGGCGCCGTTCCCGGCAGCTCGTCGTCGATGCCCAGCAGCAGGTCGCTGTCCGGCGGATCGAGGCGCACATCGGTGTAAATATGGAATTCGCCGGGCTGCATCGAAACATTCTGGTTGGTTGCGGTCACCACTATGCTGTCGCCGCTAAAATAATCGTACCAGGTGCCGGTGTGGGCAAACTTGCCGTTCACGCTCAGTTGAAAAACGCCGAAATTCCCGACGATGCTCACTTTCATTTCCGGGTGCGCCAGCGTAATCACTTTGCCGCCAACCGGACTGGCCAAATCCTGGGTTACTGTAGTTGCCGGATCGCGGAAAACAGCGTTTTCCCGACGCAATTTCAGCAACGCCTGATAGGTTCGATAGAGCCGCTTCCGGTTAATTTCCGTATTGTATTCCCACAAAATGGGTTTTTCGCACACCCGGCAGGGATCGTCAATGGAAATATCGTAGCCCAATTCGCCAAACTGCCAGATCATTTTCGGACCGGGAATGGTCAGGAAAAACGCCGCCGCCATTTTGTTGCGATTGATGGCGGTATTAAAATCTTTCACGCTGTAACCGCCGGAGCTGTTGCCAAACGCCAGATTTTTGAACATCAGGCGCTCCTCATCGTGGCTCTCCATGTAGGTCACCAGATGTGCTTTGCTCCACCCGCGCTGCCCGAAATAGCCCCACGAAAAATTCGATTTGCCGCCATCGTGGTAACCCATCGTGGCTTCGTTATAATTGTAATTCAGGTTGCCCCAAATGAGCATGCCCTGATTGTACTCCGCCAATTCCTTCTCTTCGTTGTTGGGCGCAAAATGTTCGAGAATGACAACGGCGGTACTGTCGAAATCCCAGATGACATCCGCCATGCGTTTGAGGATGGCGATTCGCGCCGGATCGTACGCGCCGCCATCGCCGGGTGTGTTGGTAAATCCTTTGGTGAAATCGAAGCGATAGCCATCGATCTTGTATTCCTGCAACCAAAATAAATTCACCCGGTCGATAAAGTTTTTGGTGTGCACGCTTTCATGATTGAAATCGTAACCGAATGAAAATACTTGATTTGGCGACACTTCGTTGAACCACGGATTGTTGGCCGCCGGACGCCCGAGCAGCTCGTTCCAATACATCCGCACCATCGGCGATTGCCCGTAGGCGTGGTTGAGCACGATGTCCATCAACACCGCAATCCCGCGCCGGTGGCATTCATCGATGAAGGTTTTCAGCGCATCGGCGGTGCCGTAATATTTGTCCGGCGCAAAGAAAAATGAGGGATTGTAACCCCAACTGGAGTTGCCCTCAAACTCGTTAAACGGCATCAGCTCGATGGCGTTGATGCCCAGATGTTGCAAATAATCCAGCGTATCAATCAGCGTTTCGTAATCGTGGCGCTCGATAAAATCGCGCAGCAGCAATTCGTAAATCACCAATTCATCCTGCGGCGGACGCTGAAAAGTATCGCTGTACACCCAGTTGAATTCGGGTTGCGCCGTTTGGATCACCGAAACCGGTTCGCCGGTTTTTCCGGCGGGATAGGGTTTCAAATTCGGATACGTGACCGATGGAATAAATGAATCGTTCCACGGATCGAGCACTTTTTCGGTGTAGGGATCGGCGATGCGAATGCTGCCATCGATGAGATACTGGAATGCGTATTCCTGCCCCGCAACGAGGTTATCCAATGTGATCCACCAAAGCGTGCTGTCCGGCGATGGCGCATAACGATTCATGTAAAACGCATCGTCCACCAGCCAATCGTTGAAATCGCCGATCAGATACACAAATTCTTTTTCCGGTGCAAACAGCGCCAACGTTACGGTCGAATTATTGATGTAATTGATGCCCGGTTTGATGCCGGATGGCGGCAGCGCGTTGGTCGGCTCGGTGTTGATTTTTACATCGAAATCCACCGTGTCGGCGGTGAGGTTTACCGCGGTGGCGATCAGCCGGAAGCTGCGAAATCCGGCAGGTTGACCGGCAGTGAAAAATTCGTAACCGATTGAATCTGTTGAACTTTGGGCAACCAGCGAGCCATCGAGATACAGCGCCATTGTGCTCACTTCCGTGCCGCCGGCTTTGGCGGAAACCAGCACCGTATCATCTGCGCTGGCGAACACCGGTGAGCGACGCGGATCGCCGTATTGAGATGAAACGCTCGGCGAAATCAGCACTGCCGCAATGCCCGGCTCGTAAACCGGTGCGTAAATATCTGCACCGCCAACCGCACGCCCCGTTGTTCCTCCATCGCTGCTGCGGAACACAAATGATAAATTCTCAATCGTCTCTGCAGGGTTTGGCAAGCCGTAATATTCACGTGGAAAACCGATCACCAGTTGATACAAATCCGGACTGATTCGCGTCAATTTATTTGCCGGTGTGTTGGCCAAATTATTGTTCGACCCGTTCGGCCACGGCGTTTTGACATATTTCCAGTCTGAAAGTCCGGTACTCAAATTGGTGATCACACCGGTGTGCGCATACACATCGCCGTTAAACCCCTGCAATCCGCCATCGCCTTCGGTCGCAT
Organism: Calditrichia bacterium; assembly: GCA_020634975.1. NCBI lineage: Bacteria > Pseudomonadati > Calditrichota > Calditrichia > Calditrichia bacterium. The sequence goes on from JACKAQ010000001.1 coordinate 666,083, forward strand.
CAAAAATCACGACAATCGAATCATTTTCCGTCGGAAATTCGGGAACGGTCACAACTACCTGCGCCGTTGCGATTGAAAATGCTGCCAGTAAAAATAACAGCGTAACGAAACGTTTCATCAGATAACTCCTTAAAAATTATGGCTTTACAAAAACCCGATATTCCCACGGGTTAAGATCAAACTTATTATTTTGAACGGTGCGGACTTCCGACGGTTTCGCAGAAAACGGTTCGCGGAAATTACCGGAAATCGCTTCGGATAATTGAACCGATTGTTTGTCGCCGCTGAGGTTGAAAATTCCCGCAACTGCGTATTCGCCGTTTGTTCGGGTGAACGCCAGCACTGCGGCATCGTTATCACCGGCAATCCGGGCAAATGTTCCGCCGGCTTTGCCGTTCCACAGCGCTTTGTTTTCTAAATTCAGATTTAACAATATTTTATAGATTTCAAAATAATGGTGCTCCCGCCACTCGATGGGATCTTTTTCAAAAAAATCGAGGCGTTTGTCCATCCCGGCTTCCTGTCCGTTATACACCAGCGGCATGTCGGGTACCAGTCCGGCAAGCACTGCGCAGGCTTCCGCGCCGTCGCCGAGCCGCTCAAAAACGGTGCCGTTCCAGGAATTTTCATCGTGATTGGTAGTGAATTGCATGCGATACGCATCCGCCGGATACGTCGCTTCATCAAGAATAATATGCTCCGCCAGATCGTTGGCGGTGTTTTCGCCCATCGCGACGCTGTTCAGCAAATGATGAAATTTCGAACCATAAGTCATGTCGAACGCTTCGTGCAGCTCTGCTTTTTCACCTTCGGCGAGCATGAAAACGGGTTTGATAACATCCAGCGCCGATCGCGCAGCCCGCCAGAAATCGAGCGGCACCATCTCCGCAACATCGCAGCGGAAACCGTCAACATCAGCTTCGCGAACCCAGAATTTCAGCGCATCCAGCATCGCAGCCCGCATCGCATGATTCTCGTAATTCAGATCCACCACATCGTGCCAGTCCGCAACCGGCGGCTGCATGTTGCCGCTGCTGTCGCGGGTGAACCAGTCAGGATGTTCCGAAACCCACGGATGATCCCATGCGGTGTGGTTGGCGACCCAATCGAGGATCACAAACATGCCCGATTCGTGCGCTGCCCGCACCATATTTTTGAAATCTGCCAATGTTCCAAATTCGGGGTTGACGGCTGTGTAATTTTTGATGGAATAATAGCTGCCCAATGTGCCTTTGCGATTTTTTTCGCCGATAGGCTGGATGGGCATCAACCACAAAATTTTCACGCCCATTTCCTTTAATCGCGGCAGCGATTCCTGAAATGCGGCGATGCTACCGGATTCGGAAAACTGGCGCAAATTCACTTCGTAAATCGTGGCGTTTTGGCTCCATTCCGGCGCCTTTTTTTGGATCGCGTCCATCGTCGTTACCGGCAAATGTGCGGTTTCGGAATCGGAGTGCGAACCGCAGGCGGAGAAAAAAACAGTTAAAAACACCGCAGAAAACACTCCATAAATAATTATTTTCATTTTACTTATCTCCACTCACATTTCACGATTTATGGCGCTTCCGCAACCCGTATTTTTTCCAGAAAATCCGGCATTTTCAACGCTTCCAGATTCGGGTTTAGCCGGAACGTCTGGAATTTGAGATCAGCAGAGGGTTTGGGAATCGATGCGCCGGTTGGCTCAAATTGCAACGGGTTTCCGTTCAGTTCGCCACTCATTTTGACCGAATCATCCAATTTCAGGGTTATTGTTTCGCCGCTGTGGAGGGTGAAATCCGTTGCGAAAATTGCAAATTCCGGCGACAATCTCTCGATTTTCAGATTCACCGGCGATGCCAAATTTGTGCCCCAAAACGTGATCGTTTGGCTATCTGCGGCGGTTTCGATTGCAATTTCAATCTGCTCATCCCGCCCGAAATTTTGCAGAAATCGAACAGACGTCAATTTTTCCGGCAAACGCGGCGCGAAAACAATTTCCCGGCGCAGCATGTTTACCCGAACGCCGAGATAATCCTGATAAAAATTCCGCACAAATTCCGAAACCGACCACGCCTGCGAATAGGTGCCGCTGAGTTGCAATGCGCCATTTTCGGCGAGTCCGGGCAGCACCAATTCGGACATCGATCCGGGCATGCCTTCGTTCAAAATTTGGTCGGTTAAATTTTCGGTGAGTTCGAACGCCAGATGTTGATACCCCATTTCCACCATGCCGCCAATCACGGGTCCCGCATTCCACTGCCAGCACAATCCGTTGTGATACGCCGCGTCGAAATGATAAATTTGGTCATGATGATACGGGTGAAAATATCGATCATTTTGCGACAGCGAGGCAACACCATACGGATAAGTCAGCTCGGAAACCACCTGCCGCACAACACCGGATTTTACATCTGAATCGATAAGATTTTCCGTTTGCGGAATGGTCAGCGCGAACATCTGGTTCGGGCGAATCTGCACATCCGGCGAATCGTCCGGATTGATGTGGTCGTACAGCACATTGCCCACCGGATTGCGGAAGTATTTGTTAAAACTAAGTTTAACTTGTTCTGCAAGCGCATGCCACTCATCGGAAAGTTGTTTTTCGCCCAACACATCCGCGAGTGCGGCACTCACTTTCAGTTGGTTAAACCAGAGCGCCTGAATATCCACCGCGCGATCGCCGCGTGGTGACCAGGCTTGGTTGCCGCGAATTTTTGCGTCCATCCATGTGTCGGCGTTGGCGTGGGACATCAGCCCGTTTTGGTCGAGAAAATTTTGTTTGGCACCTGAAATTGCCCACTGGATAACGGGAAAAATCTGCCGCGCAAACGCCGTATCGCCGGTGAAAAATACGTATTCGGCGATCTCGCGAATCAGCCAGGGCGTGCCGTCGGTGGTGTTGTAAATAATATCGTCCGGCGAATTTACCCGGTTGGGCACCCGCCCGAACAACTCATTTTGCGGATCGGTAATTTGGTAATCGCTAAAGCTGCGGATGATGTCTGCCGCATCGGCAAATTGCCCGGTCACCAGCGAGATTCCCGGCAACGCAATAAAGGTGTCGCGTCCCCAACTTTGGTTGAACCACGGCAAACCCGCCCAAATGCCTTTGCCAAATTGCTGCACAACCAGCTCGTTTCCGGCAATTTTTGCCCAATTCAGGGCTTTGTCATATTGCGGATCGTTGGTCTGGAACCAGGATTTTTGGAGCAATCGGGCAATTTCCTGCTTCCGTTTGGCGATCGATTGTTCCGGCGCTGCGCCAATTTCCCGGATTTTTTGCGCCAGTTCCGCTTTGTTTTCGCCGAATAAAAATACGATATCTGCATGCGCCGCTTTCTCCGAAACCCATTTTTGGCGAATGAAATGTGCGGGATTTAACGGTTCCGGCACTGTTCCGGCATCGGTTGTTGCGGGCAGCCAATTGCCGTTGGCAGCGGAATAAACGCCCATCCAGTATTTGCTGGCGCGATGTTTCGCGAATAACAGTTGTGGAAATTCAGATGTGTCAACCACCATATTTTCAACAGGATAGCCCACAAACGGCTGCACTTCCCAAGCGACCGGCGTCGAGCTGTTCAGCGAAACAATCATCCCCATTTGCCCGGAAAGCACGGTAATGGTTTCCGTTGCGTCGGATGAAAACCTGTGCTGAATTTGGTGGGGCAGCATGCGCACATTTTCAGCAGATTTGCGATTGAGCAACGCACCGTCCGCACTCACCAAAATATCGCGCAGCTCGCGATTGCCATCGATATTGAATCCACCATTTGCATTGTAGCCAAAGGTTTGCCCTTCCCAAAATCCGCCCACGCGATCGGTAAATGCATACACCCGCGATTCTGCATTTGGCAAATCGATGGCAAGTTGCGCAAAATAACGCATCTGCGGTTGGCAGTTTCATCGGTGTTTTCCCGCCGGAATTTGTGCAACTGAGCGCCAGCGCAATCATAAAAATTACGCAAGTAAGCCTTTTTGGACTATTTTTTTTTGTAAACAGATGTTTCATTCGATGATCATTTTTTGTGTAAGTAGTTGTATAAAAACAACTTGGGATTAGCACATCATGCCCGTTGTTTTTATCGGGCATCCAAACATTGAAATTTATAGATTCCCGCTTAAAGATTGCGGAAATGACATCTGCACGGTAATTCTGCCCCAAAACTATTTTTTGGGCGACAAATTTTTCACATCCGCCGCACTTGCCGGACGAAACCGAATTGCCTGACCACCGCCGGGCGCCAATCGCAGTTGCAGGGTTGTTTGGCTGTCCACCAGTTGTTTCACAATTTCATAATCGTACGGTTTGGTTTGCCAATCTGCGGTTTTTGCATCGCGGTAAATTTCCGCAACATATTTTTTGGCGGGATCGAGAAAACTGAGGTTTGCCGCCAATATTCGCCCATTTTCATCGGTGATGCTGCCGAGATACCAATCTTCGCTGTTGCGATCTTTCCGCACGGTGGTGATGTAATCGCCGATGCGGGCGTTCAGCACGCGGGTATCTTCCCAATCGCAAGGCACATCTTTTATAAATTGGAAGGCATCTGGTCGCGCATCGTAATTTTGCGGCAAATCCGCAGCCATTTGCAGCGGGCTGTAAAACACCACGTATAACGCCAACTGCTGCATCAGCGTGCAGTTGATGCGATTGTTCGGACGAGCTTCTTCAAACAGCAAATCGAAAATGCCTGGCGTATAATCCATCGGTCCGCTGAGCAAACGGGTAAACGGCAAAATGACAACGTGATCGGGCGGATTGCCGCCTTCTCCGCCCCATGCATTAAATTCCTGACCGCGAGCGCCTTCCCGGCTGAGCAAATTGGGATAAGTCCGGCGAATGCCGGTATCCTTGATCGGCTCGTGAATGTTGAGCATTATCTGGTGTTTGGCAGCTTCTTCCACGGTTTTTTGATAATGGCGAACCATAAATTGACCGTGATGCCATTCCCGTTGCACGTTGCCGTTTTCATCCAGCCGCTCAATTTCTCTGCCATGCCGGACGTATCCGGTTTTTACAGCTCTAACACCCAGTTTTTGATAATACTTATATGCATCGCTCAACTGCTTTTCGTAATTCAAAATGCTGCCGCCGGTTTCGTGATGACCGATCAGCCGAACGCCGTTTTTCTGCGCGTACGCGGATAATGCGTTGATATCAAAATCCGGATACGGTTGGGTAAACAAAAATTTGTTGGCATTGGCAACCCAGTCGCCGTCCCAACCGACATTCCAACCTTCCACCAGCACACCGCTGAAGCCGTTTTTCGCTGCGAAATCGATGTAACGCATTGTATTTGCTGTGGTTGCGCCATGTTTTTCACCGGAGCCCCAACTGGATACATCGAGGTGCATTTCCCACCAGATGCCCACATATTTACCCGGTTTGATCCAGGAAATATCCGTCAGTTTGTTGGGTTCGTTCAAATTTAAAATGAGATACGAAGTGATCAACCCGCCTGGGGTGTCGGCAATCTGAATGGTTCGCCACGGCGAGCGCATCGGTGCGGCGGATTTTACTTTCACGCCATCCGACCACGGCACCAAATCCGCTTCCAGAACGTTCTCGTTGTTGACTGCCAACGTCATGCTGGCGTAGTCGAACAGCGCCGCTTCGTGAAAACTGAGATACAGCCCGTCAGCGGTTTCCATCGTCACCGGCGTGTGCACCGTGTCCATTTGCGAAACGGGCGTGTGGTGATACAAATATTCGTAACGGTTCCATTGATAGGCGGGAATCCACCAGGCATCGTGATCGCCGGTGAGGGCAAATTCGGTCACTTCGTCGCTGATTTCGAAGGATTGGAAATTGGGCTGTTCGGGGATTTCGTACCGGAAACCCACGCCGTCATCAAATACGCGAAACTCGATGATCAGCTGTCGCGCTGGCGCAGCGATTTCCTGAAGTTCAATTCGTAAAGCGTTGTAATTATTGCGGATATCTTTTTTTTCGCCCCACGGCTGTGTCCACGTTTCGTCAAATGAGGTTTGATTTGAAGCGGCAATTTGGAAATTTCCGGTCATTTCCGGCGCGTTGCGAAATTTGAAACCGAGCCGCGACGGACGAATCACTTCCCCGCCCAATCGTGAAATACTGTATCGCGGTTCGCCGTTTTCCAGCGAAAAATTCACCTGCAACACATCTCCGGGCGAGCTAACCTGAATGGCTTGTGCGAACAACATTACGGGTAAAGCAAAGAGAAAAAATGTTAGTTTTTTGAGCATGACGGCACCTTTTGGGGGGGTGTTTTTCAACATTAAGTTGCGGATTATTTACCGTTTTTCACATCGTCGTAAGCGTCGGAACGGGAAGCTGCGGGAATGGGATGAAATACGTTTTCGCCGCTCTCGTTGGCGCTGGCGTTGAGAATGGGGTTGTCCGGAAATTTTTTGCGGAGCAATTCGCCCAAAAAGTCCAGTTCGCCGGGTTGCTTTTCGATTACGGCTTCGCTCACATCTTTGCCCATTCGCAGTCCAAACAATGTAATATCCAAAATAACGTGATTTGCGGCAATCATAACGATGGCTGTGTTGGTGGTCCAGGCTACTTTTTTGGGAAATTCTTTATTTGCTTCGCCCATCAGCAATTCTTCCATATCGCGAACGAGGATGATTTTGTGATCCCACACTTTGCCGAGATCTTCCTCATCCAGTCCATAACTATACACCAACCCAAAATCCACTGTTTTGATAAACGAAAAAATAACGACCTTTACGCCGCGATTAACCGCATCTTTCAATTCATCTTTCAACGCCTGAATTTCCCGGTCCCAGGTGGAAAGATACACCTCTTTTGTGGCGGCTTTGATCATCTCTTTCGCCTTCAAAATCATGTTGGCATAACCGGTGATGTTCCACAAATTTTCCGTTTCGATTTCCACTTCCAGCTCGGAAACGCTGTCGTAAAATTCGCTGATCTGGCTTTTGTAACGATTTTCCAGCAATTCAACAAATCGTTCGGGACGCAGCGGCACGTATTTTTCCGGTTTGCTGGAAATGGCGTTTACCGCGCCGAAATTTTCCAATCGCTGGATAACATCATAAATTGCTGAACGGGGCACGCCGCTTTTTTTGCTGATTTCATATCGGGTTGCCGGAAAATTTTGCAGCAGACAAATGTATGCCTTTGCCTCATATAACGTAAAGCCCAAAGACGTCATTTTTCGGGCAATTTTTTCTAACATTTTCACACACCTCTGACATTCAATTCAATAAATTTTCAACAACTATTTGTTTTTCAACAACTTATCCTTTTACACTGCCGAGCGTTAAACCGGAAATGAGGAAGCGGCTGAGGAACAAAAACAGCGCGACCACCGGCATGCTCACCACTATTGCACCGGCGGAATACAATCCCCATGTGGCTTCCATGGTTGCCTGGAAGCTTTTTAATCCCAACGGCAGAGTAAAATAATCCGTATTTTGAATGAGCACCACTGCCACCAGATATTCCGAATACGCCGTCATAAACGAGAACAGCGCCGTAATCGCCAGTGCCGGTAGCGCCAGCGGTAAAATAATTACCCAAAATGTATATAGCGGCGATGCGCCGTCGATCATCGCGGCTTCTTCCAAACTGTATGGAATGGTGTCGTAATAACCTTTCATTTGCCAAATGGTGAATGGCAGCGCCGTTGCCGAATAGGCGATAATTAATCCCAAAAACGAATCATACAGCTGCATTTTGATAAGCAAAATAAACAGCGGCAGCAGCAACATACTCACCGGGAACATTTGGGTGGTGATGATGGCAATCATCGCGCCGTTACGCCCGGGGAAACGGAATCGCGAAAAGGCGTAACCGGCAGTTGTCGCGAGCCCGACACCGATGATGGTTACCACAATTGAAATGAACAGGCTGTTGCCCAGCCAGATCAAAAAATCGGTATCCCAAAACAGTTTGACGTATGAGGAAATTGTTGCGCCGTCCGGGATGATTTCCAGCGAACGGGTGAGCAGGCGTCCTTCCGGTCGCAGCGAAATGGAAAACACCCGCAACACCGGATAAATGGAAAACGCTGCAAAAATGGTCAGCACCGCATACGCGCCAATTTGCCCTTTGAGTGATAACGATCGTGGATTTCTCATATTTCTGCCCGATTTTTCTTTCATTTTACCGGCACGTTCCGCCGTGCCCAAAAATTTATCCTTTATCCTTAACCCTTTATCCTACTCACTGATGCACATTATCCGTTGCGCTGGTGCGTTTGATGAACTTCCAGCTAAACAGGAACAGGATCAGGAAAATGATAATTGAAAACGATGCGGCATAGCCCATCCGGTAATAGAAAAATGCCGCGCGATACACCCAGCTCACCAAAATGTGGGTGGTTTCGGACGGTTCGCCGCCGTTGCTCACCAGCCAAACAACGTTGAAATTGTTGAAGGTCCAGATCACGCCGAGCGTGATTGCGGGAACCATCACCGGTTTGAGCATCGGCATGGTAATGTTGCGAAATTTCTGCCACGGCGTTGCACCGTCTATATCCGCAGCTTCGTAGAGCGCATCGGGAATACTTTGCAATCCGCCCAACGCCACAATCATCATAAATGGAAAACCGAGCCAGATATTGGTGATCAAACACGCTGCAAACGCGCCCCATTCGGTGGAAAGCCAGGAAACCTGGGTGCCGAACAGTCCGTCCAAAATCAGGTTGACTGCGCCGTATTCGGAGTTGAACATGCCGCGCCAGGTGAGCGCGGTGATGTATTGCGGCACTGCCCACGGTAAAATCAGCAGCGTGCGGAAAAAGGTTTTCCCTTTCAAATCTTTATTGAGAATGACCGCCAGAAACACGCCGATGCCTACATGGAAAATCAGGTTAAGTACCGTCCACAGCACGGTTTTGTAAAGAAACCACCAGAATGTGGATTCCTTCAACACCAGCAAATAGTTACCCAACCCTTTCAACTGCCAATCGTGAAAGTTGGTTAAGTTCATATTTGAAAAGGAGATAACCAGATTATAAATAAAGGGATAGAACACCACCAGTCCCATCATAAAAAACGCGGGGAACAGGAACATGTAAGCCAGTCTGGTGTTACTGCCGTATTTCGATGCCGTTGCTGCCACAGTTTTCTCGTCTGTTTATTTATAAAAAATAAATTTTTAATCGCAGATTTTAAGGCGATTCGTGAAGCGCCTTTGCGTTTTCCGTTTTTTCCTATTCCCTGTTTTCGCGAATCAGTTTTTCTGCCAGTTGCTGCATTTCTTTGGCGGCTTCCTCCGGTGTGTATCGTCCGGTGAAAATGCCCTGATATCCCGGGCGCATCGCATCCCAAATCCAGCGCAATTCCGTAACAACCGGCATCGGGCGACCCACTTTCATTTGATCGAGCGCCGCCTGATACAGCGGATCTTTCACCAAAACGGAATCGTCCACCAACGCTTTTCGGGCGGGAATCAAGTTAAATTCGCGGGCAAAAGCCAGCTGCGTTTCGCTGGATGTGAGGTATCGCAACAATTCCAGCGTGATATCCAGTCGTTCGCCGGTCAGGTTAACGTTGACCATATAACCCACAGGCGAAACGATCGGTGTTGCCCATTGCCCGGTTTCGCCGTTCATGGGAATGCGCGCCAAACCGATATCCATTCCGCGTTTGATATAGGTGCCCCATGACCACGGGCCGTTGATAATCATTGCCGATTTTTCATCGAGAAACAGGGCGTTGGCGGTTTCGTAATCGCATTCGCGCGGGATAATTTTGTATTTGTTCGCCATATCGTAAATCAACTGCGCTGCGTTGGCGACCGCTTTGGTATCCAAAGTGGGTTGATTTTGGTCATTCAAAATCCACCCGCCGTACAGCCCGATAAACGGCACCGCAAAATATGGTTCGATAAAATTCCAGGCGAGTGCATAACGATCGGGATTGCCATCGTTATCTGCATCAACCGCCAGTTCCTTCCCCATCCGGATCAAATCTTCGATGGTTCTGGGCGGCTCTTTGACAAATTTTTTGTTGTAAACAAGGGTCAGGTGATTGCCGACGCGATCGGCAATTTGATAGAGATGTCCGTTTAATGTTGTATTAGCGCTGAACGGATCGGTGAGAAATTGATCCAGATAAGCCTGATCAAAATAATCTTCCAGCGGCTTTACCACTTTGAGTTCGGAAAGCGGTCCGACGTTATCGCTGGCAACGTGGATCAAATCCGGGCCTTTTCCAGCGAGCGCAGAAATCATGTAATTCGGACGCAATTCTTCTGTCTGGTAATACAATTGCCGGAATTCGTATTGGGGATGCGTCGCGGCAAATTCGTCCAGTTTTTTCTGAAGCAGGTCACGCTCCACCGGTCGCATGGTCGTCCAGATAACGATTCGGTTGCTCGTATCTTTTGCGCATTGCCACAAAAGCAATGGCAGTAACAACAGTATTATCAAATATTTTGGGCGGAAATTTTTCATCAAGCGAACCAGTGTTTTGATGAAGCAGGTTAGAGTGAATTTGGAGAGAATTTGATTGTCTGCGATTACGGAATTGCAAACCATTCTCAAAGCTGGATTTGGCTCATCCATTTTTGGATAAGCCAAATCCAAAAAATTACATTATTTCACAAACAACATTTTCTTTGATTGCACAATATTATTCGCGCTCAGGCGGTAAAAGTAAACGCCCGTCGATACGCTATTTCCGCGATCATCTCGACCATCCCAAACCGCATGATACACGCCAGCTGCAACGCTTTCGTTCACCAACGTGCGAACTTTTTGCCCCACAACGTTGAATATTGCCAACTCAACATCTGCGGCACTGCTCAACGCATATTCGATGGTTGTGGCAGGGTTAAAGGGGTTCGGGTAGTTTTGATACAATTGATAGGTTTCCGGCTGGCTGAAAAAATCTTCGTCCAGATCATTGATGCCAACGATATAAGCGTTGTAATAACTCCCATTTTCACCGAATATTTTAAATACACGACCGTTATTAGCATCAGCAATTTCAGCTACATTTTCATTGTGATCTTGTGCAAATCCGGCCTCGTTGTCGTATCCGGCAATACCATGTTTCCAGGAAATATTTTTCGGGGCGCCAACACCGAAATTAATCGTGATTGACCAAATATCATCTCCGGCAAATTCATCACCATTAGTGCCATTATCGTTCATTTGCAATGCTTCACGAACAGAATCGCCAGGTACCAAATCCCATACCCATGCCATTGCAGGTGTTGTTCTCGGGGCACCACCGGCGAGATAAACCGTATCGATTGAGGTTACGTTTCCACCACCGTATGTAATGACACCATTGATCGACAAAAATTCTAATGCCTCATACATATCAGCTTCAAAAATGATATCCGTTGCCGTCGTAAAAAACTCGTCTATAATAAGCCCATCAAAATACCGCCTGAGTATATCCAGATTTGGATTGCCATTATTATCCGTATCGGTTTCATTTCCTGTTGGACTAAATTTGTAGTCACTACCGCCTTCCCAAACATCACCATTGAAAGCCGAGCGGTAGAAATATTTGTAGGCAACCGTATCTGTTACCGGGGTCAGATTCATTACGACAACTTCTTCGTAGTCCGTTGGTGTAAAAATATTGGGACTCATGGGATTATCTTCACTCCAACCGTTGAACGAACCGCGAACAAACACCTGGTCTGCCGGGTTGTTCGGATCGAAATTGCCTACGGCAATCTGAACAGACATATCAACTGGAAAAAAAACGTCATAATCCTGCTGCGCAAAAAGCAGGCTACTCTGTGCAAAAAAAATCAAAAGCAGGAGCCGGGAAATCATCGTTTTGCTTTCCATTTTTCTCTCCTCTCTATTTGATTAAAAAAAACCTGTTCCGGATTAGAACGACAACCGAACAGTGAACATCTGCACGTTATCCAGCATCCCAAAATCCTGATAAGCATAATCCAGCTTAAAGGTTAATCCGGGCACGCGGGTGTAAATGCCTGCGCCTGCGGTAAAACCTTCTTCGCTGTCTTCCAAAAACAGCGATTGATAACCACCCCGCAGGAAAAACATTTCGTTGAATGCGTATTCAGCGCCAAAATTCATGCTTTCGGCGTTGTCGTTCGGGTGCAGTGCGTCCACCGCGACGGTCAAACGGTTTTGCTCGCTTTTCACCAGTTCCATGGACAAACCGACGCGGAACACCAACGGCATATCAAAGCGGTCGGTGAGATAGCGGGCGCTGATGTTCTCGTTGTTACCCGAGCGCGAGGGATCCGGGTCAACCTGAATCAGCAGGTCATCGCCGTCCATTTGCATTTTGGTACCGAAATTGTTGATGCTCATGCCGAGGCGCATCCCATTAAACGGCGTTTCGAACAATGTTCCCACGTCCAGCCCAACAGCGGATGCGCTGGAATTCCAGATATTTTCCCGGACATATTTTCCAGTGAAACCGATCATAAATTTGTCCGTTAACTGGCGGGCAAACGAAATATTGGCTGAATAGCTGCCGGCATCGAACAACAGTCCCGTGCCTTCCGGCTGCAGCTCGGTGGTTTGCTCCATTTCGCCCATTGTCATTGCCGTGAATGACACGCCGAAAACACCGGCGGAACCGAGCGGCAGCGCAACGGCAAGGTTATCGTAATTGATTTCCTGCAACCATTCCGAGTGGGTGAAACTGAGCTCCGGGCTGGTTAGCTGGGCAACCCCGGCCACATTCCAGTATAGCGCAGTTACGTCGTTTGCGACAGAAACAAACGCGCCGCCCATTGCCTGCGAACGTGCGCCGTTGGCGATTTTCAAAAACGCCGCAGCCGTTGTGCCCACTTTGGTAACCTGCCCGAAAACAGGCAACGAGAGGCACAGAGCCGTTAAAATGGAGATCGCAATTTTTATGTGCTTCATGACTTTAACTCCTTTTTCATTCCGCCGGATTTTTGTTCCGGCGGAAGGGATGTCATTTTTATTTGCTCTTTTTACGCATTACAACGTGTTATTTAATGATGGCAAATTTGCCTGTGGACTGCCCGACACCCGGCGCATCGATATGGTAAATATAGATGCCGTATGCCACTTCAATATTGTCTTTTGTCAGCAAATCCCAGTCTGCAGTGCCGTCATTTAACGACGAGCTATGTTCAATAGTATCAACAAGTTCACCGCGCACATTAAAGATGCGGATGGTGCATTGTTTCGGCAAGTGAATAAAGTGGATCGAGCGTTCGCCGCGACCGTTCGAGAAGTTGTTGCGCGGTTCCCAAATTGCGGTTGCTACATACGGGTTCGGTACAACCTTTATTTTCTCGAGATCTGTTTTTGCCTGCGCTTCGTTAACCGAAGGTGCTTTATTCACTTTGATGCGGAATTTATCATAGCTCAGGAATGCCTTGCTGCCGCCGAGTGGCAGCGTGAGCACGTCGCCCGGATTCGGCAAAACGGTTGTTGCGGTGCCAACATCCATCCGCAACGCACCGGAAGTAAAGTATTTGTTATCCACTTTATCGTCGTATTCGAAAATGATCACCAAATCGCTTTGATCCAAAATGCCGTTGGCATCGCCAGCCGGTAAATCGTAATGGTTAAATTCCACATAGCGATTTTCGGAGACATTTTTGATCCTGTAGTTGGTAACTACTTTCGGCGATGCCGGCGGCAGACCGACACCGCTAATTCCGGAAGCAGTATCACCGGCGGCGGGTTCGGTAATTTCCAGTTGGTAATTTGCCGGATAAATTTCGCCCTGAATGGAACCGGCGCTAAACTTGCCCCAGAATGCGGCTTTCAACAATTCAGGATCGGTATTGGACCAGGTTGCCAGGCTTGTGTTTCCGACCAACGTCGGGTCGTTCAGAATTTGCAGTTTCAAGCCTTCAAAAATAGTGGCGTCTGTGCCAAGTTTGGTGTCGTTAAAAATGAGCGTGTCGCCACTGGTCAGGTTGGTTACGGTGAAACCGTAGGTCTGAACTTTCGGCGTGTTGCCGCGCTGGTTGGTAAGGGTCGTATCGTCAAAGCTCAGTTCGTATTCGTTTCCGTCTTTAAGCGAAAGCGGTTCGATCACTTCAAAAATAACCTGACCGGTGCCATCGCCGCTGATGTGATCGACAACGGAAAGTTCCGGCGCGGAGTAACCGGCAACCGGTGCTTCCGGACGAACCTGAATCACGTTTTGCGCCAAATCCACTTCTCCGGTCGTTTTAATGGCGGCAAATTTTGCCGTTTCTGCCGGGAATAATGTTTCGGCACCTTGCAGCACGCCACGATCGTATGCGGTTACCGCGTAAAAATAGGTGAAACCGTTTTTCACGGTGCTATCCACATATGTGTGCACCAAGCCGGTATTTTCACCGAGGTAGAAGGTGCCGCCCTGATCGTCAATTTCCGGGAAGAAATCCTGATAATCGTTCACCAAATCGTATTGAGCGATCGGCACATCCGCCACACGGGACCCGAAAACGTTGGTCACAACACCTGTTTCGTCGAATGACGGGAAAGTTGCCCGGTAAACTTTGTAACCTTCGAAGTCGAATCCGTCTCCGGTAGCCACCAACGACAACCGGTCGAAGCTGGTTTCGGCTCTTTTATCCCAATACAGCGTTACGGAGTTATCGCCGGGAACAGCGACAAGTTTGGGAATCAACGGCGCTTTCGCAAAGTTGTAATCGTTGTTGTAAATCGTTTGCACTGTGCGTTTTACGCGGAACAATTCTGCTTTTACCGCCGGATCGAGGTCGGTTCCCTGATTGGAGATGGAGCCTTTGGTAAAGAAAAATGCCAGCGAAATACGTTCGGTTTGTTTGGCGCGCAACGGGAAATAACCGGTGCCGTAAATAAAGTCAACGTCGTCATTTTGGAGCACGTCATCCAGATATCCGGGTGTTAAAACATCCCACAATTGCCCATCGTTGCGCAAACGGATGAGGTTAAACGGCTTGAAAAGGAAGAAGCTGGTCAAACCGATCTGGTCGGATTCGTCGATGTCGGTTTTGTCGATGTTCGGCTCACCGGGCAAACCGGTGTCGATGGTGCGACCGGTGACCGGATCTAGCCGGAAACCTGAGGTCGGTACGCCGTCGCCTTCGCCTTCGTCAAATGTATCTGCCTGACCGTCCAATCCAACGTCGTCGGTGCCGGCGTTCCAGTCTCCGTCGTTATCGATCAGGTCATCGCGACCTTCGTCGATCATCGGGTTATCCAGTCCTTCGCCGGTAAAATAATTGACAAATAAACGCCCGATTTGCGGGTTATCTTCGTCGATCAACCCGTTGCCGTTGTTGTCAATGCCGTCGTTGATTTCCGGGTTTTCGTCGATCAACCCATTGAGGTTGTCATCGAAACCGTTGCCAATCAATTCTATCAGGGTATCGCCAACATTTATCGTGAAGGTGTCGCTGTTTACAATGTATGTCAAGCCTTCAGCAGGAAAGCTGATCAGCTCGCGATCAAAATTTGCGGAGGTGTAATCGATAGAAATAACGTCCATTCCGGAGGTTACGATTTTGGAACGGAGGAAGTTGGCATCGAGCACATCACCACCGGAACCGTTGCCGTCGCTGTCGTCGTCCACGCCGTTCACCTGGTTGCCAGGGCTTTCCAAAAATGCGTAGCCGAGCACATCCACCGGTGAAAAAATGGTGCCGCCAGAGTTTCCGCTGCCGTCGTTATCCCATGAGTAGGTGATGTCTTCTGCAAGTTCGAAACGGGAGTTGTCATCGCCGGTATCGCCATCGCCACCGATGATGGTTCCGACAATCACGCCGAAAACCGCTTTATTGTAATCGGTTGTGCCGACGTTGGTAACTTCGTACAGCCAAAACAGGGTGTTTTGCGCCAATGCCTGCGACCACTGAAAACCGCGCACGGAAGAAACCAACCCCAAACCGCCACGGGTTTGATCGGCGGAATCCGGATAAAACGGATCGTTGGTGAGGATAAATTCACGGTCTCTACTGTCGTCCATCCACCAGAAACTTTCCTGATCGGCGTTGAACTGGTCTTTTCCGAAGAAACCGTTCCACTGGTTATCCCAACCCGGATCGCTGACATCATTCAGGCGATCGGGCCACCGGTTTGGCCACGTATCCGGGAGGTGGCTCATTGCCACCAACTGGCTGTCCGGATCGCTCGATTCGCGGGCAAACTGCGGCAGCGGTTCCCATCCCCAAAAATCGTTGGGATCGTTGGGATTATATTCGTTACTGCCGCGCGGTCCGTCTGCGACTGTCACCGGTGTGAGTATCCGGCCACTTGGCAAGCGCACCTGTGCACCGACCATTACGCTAATATCTCCAACGTATTCGTGACCGGAGTTGATCGGCCATTCGCCACCAAAGTCGTCCGCACGGCCGGAGCGGCGTCCGATAAAGCCATAGTTGAAAAATGAGGTGCGCACCTGATTACCACTGTGCACATTACCTGCACGGCTGTTAATATCACCGCGTATGGTTTGGTAAAACGGCGTTTGGGTCTGCCCTTCTATTGTCATCAGCAAAATGACAAACGCCGTTGCAGCGATGAATGTAAATATGTTTTTCATTCGTTTACCTTTTACGTTTTAGAAACCCAGGTTAAACCCAACTTGGATACGGCGCGGCTCAGTGTAAAATTGCGGCTGAACCAGATATTCGGGATCTGCACTGCCCTGGGTTGTATTTTGCAGTGTGTATGTTGCCCGGCCAGAGTCGCCCCAAACGGATTGTTCGCCACGGCTATCCAACAGGTTGTAAATTTTGGCAAACAGCGATACGTTCATATTGTTAAATCTGAAATCCCGGAACAACTGGAGATCAAAGGTTAACAAGTTCGGGCGTCGCTCGCTATTTTCAGTTAAACCGGATTGAATGCTCGATCCGCTGGTTGCAGCTGTCAACACTTGCGGCGTATATGGCAAACCGGATTCGAAACGCCCCAGAATACTGGTGCCCCAGCCGCCAATGCCAATATAAACGTTGCCGTTCAACACGTGGCTGCGGTCCCAGTCCAGCGGGATAATTTCCCGGCGCGGCTCGCGATTGGCTTGTGCATCGTTAAATGCATCTGCCGGATCGGAGGAGTTGCCCTCTGCAACCTGAAATGTGTAATCCACATTTGCCGAAAAATTGCTGGAGAAACGTTTTTTGAATGCGATGGTCAAACCGCGGATGTTTGCGTAATCGCGGTTTTCGTATTTGCTGTAGGATACATCCGGTGCGTAGGTAATCTGCAACGGCGATGTTCCCACCCAATCGCGAATGTCCCGGTAAAAACCGGTGATATCCACACCGATATCTTCCGTCAATTGCTGCTGCAAACCGATTTCATACATCACAGTTTTCTGGGCATCTAAATCGGAGTTGCCAATCAGGTTGCCGGAGCCGTTCTGGCGGGTTACCCGGAATTCCGGGTTGTCATACAGCAACCGGAACTCGGGAATCTGCAAAAAGTGTCCGTAGGAAAAGTGCACAACACCCTGGCTGCTGATGGGATACGCCACACCAACACGCGGCGAAACCTGCACTTTACTGGATGGATCGTCATACCAAATGGCTTCGCGTTCTGCCAATGTCAAATCCTGATTCGCGGAAAGCAACGGCGACTGGATGTTCGGATCCAGCGGGTCCGCCAGCACCCGGCCATTGGAATTGAAATAATCCAACCGCAAACCGATGTTCACGATAAAATCTTCGTATTCCATTTTATCCTGAACATAAACCGAAAATTCTTCCGGTTCGAAGGTATATGCCGTAAAGTTCGGATCGTTAATGCCCGGTTTTACAGCGGTAAACAGTGTATCGCTCAGGTTCGAATCGATTACATTAAATTGCTCATAGCTGAGTTTATGTCGACGGGCTTCGATACCGGCCTTCATCAAATGTTTATCGTTAACCTGGGCGGTAAAATCGAATTTGGCAATCTGTGTTCGTGTAATTCTGTTGAAATGCTCATTTTTTTGACCGCCGATGGAAAAATTCAGCGAGGGCACAGAAAATTTGTCATTGTTTGTGTAACGGCTATCGGAAGGATCTTCGTAGACATATTGGGTAAATTCTTTTTCGAACTGGGAGAATTTGAGCGTATAAAATGCCCGGTTGCTCAATGTATGATCCAGCGACACCGTTCCGTTGTATCCGGTTTGGAATTTGCTGTAATCGCCATCCGGATTTAATTTGTAGAAATGGTCATAATCGCGGAATTCTCGATCTTCGTAATTGAATTTCACCCGAGCCTTGATCAGGTTGGTCAGTTGATAGGTCAGGTTTGCCTGCCCGCTATACCAAGATTCGGAATTCATCGGAACGATTGCACCATCACCGGGCGTGCCCAACACCTCAAAACGGTTGCTGGCGCGAACCAAAGTGGTATCGCCATCAGCACGCCAATCCCGCCGGCCATACAGATAGCCTTCGTTGTAAAAACGCCGGAAATTCACAAAAAATCGTCCTTTGGATTTGGTGCCGGGAATCGGACCATCCAAACTGGCGTTCACATTATATATTTGTGAAGGAGCTACGTCGTCGAGGTTTAGATACACCTGATCGTTCGAATTCGGATCAAACACATCCGTGGCACCGTAACTGTCGTTGGAAAAATAATCTCCGGCGTATGCCGAAATATTTCCGGTAAGTTCCGAACCGCCTTCTTTGGTAACAATATTAATAATACCGGACATCGCCTGCCCGTATTCAGCGTTAAAAGTTCCGCTGATAACCTGCAAACTCTGAATAGCATTATTTTCGATTTCGACAGCGTTGCTGCCGTCAAAAGCATCGGTTACAGAAACACCATCCACCCAGTAGGCAACTTCCGATGAACGACCACCGCGAATGTGGAAACCACCACCTTCGCCACGGGTTACACCAGCCTGCAATTGGAGGACATCCTCAAATTCTTCAACCGGGATGTTGGCAATCTCATCCGCGCTAACTTCCGCTTGCGATGAGGTCAGGTCCCGGCGAATTACTTCGCGATCGGCGACAACTTCAACCGTTTCGCCAAGCTCAACCGACGCCTCTTCCATTTTAGTGCTCAGTCGGGTTGTAAAATCAACGCTGACATTTACAGGAGCAATGCGGACATCCCTGTATCCAAGATATTGAAACAAAACATTATATGAACCCGGCGGCACGTTGAGGATGAGATAGGAACCATCAAGGTCTGTAGTAGCACCCAAAGTTGTTCCTTCTAAAATCACGTTAACCCCGATTAGGGGTTCGCCGTTTCCATTATCGGTGACGGTACCGACGATTTTGCCCGTTGTCCCGGCATAAATTGAAAGGGAAGCAAACAGCAAAACACACAATACCCATACTATACGGTTCACCTTCACGAGGGCACCTCCTGAATACGGTGAAATAATGATGATTATTTATTTAGCGAATTATTCCAAATTATATAAAAAGCACAGCTTTGCCAACCCGTAGGCAACAAAAACAGTTTGCCAATGGGCTAAAACCGGATGACTGGTACGACCGGTATTTGCAAATGAAATGTAGGGATTAAACGTATTAAGTGTGTGTAACAGTTTATCGCGTTTGGACCTCCGGTAATACCTGAAACAAATTGTATTCTTTAAAATAATAAGTGAAACGAAATTCACTTAAATTTAATGTCAAAGTTGATAGCCAAAAAAAGTTCGAAAATCGAGAACTTTCGTCGCACTTGGCAAAACGTCACTCCAAACTGAGTGTCCAATTTTATGCAGAGGAAAATTCATAGTCAAGAAAAAATTTTTTTGCGATTTTATTCACCTGATCTTTGCGTTGATATTTGAATAAAGAGTTGCCAAACAACTGTTTAATAAAATCATTCATAAGTTTATAACTCATTAGAATTTACCAGCTATAATTACTCCGAAGCACCATCGGAATTGCCTGAACCCGTTTCTCGAGGTCCACAGGTTTTACATCCTGAAATAAATTCGTCGTGTCAACCACTGCCGGATTTTCGGCTTTGATGCGCTCGTACAACGCGCGACGCTCAGCCCATTTTTCGGGATTTTCCTCTTTATACGCCACCAGTTGGATACGCCGGAGAAACTCGCTCGCCAACACCGATCGCCGCCAGCGTTCGACTTCCTGCTCAACCGGTTTGGCCTGATCGTATCCTTTTTCGCGGGCGATATCCAGCAAATAATTATCGCGAGCCATATCGATGATGTGGCTCGACAACGCACCGCGATCGTATAATTTTTCCGGGCGCTGCATCGGCGGCATCCGGCGAATTTGATCCAGAAATTCCAACACCGTCCAACTTCCGCCGGTGAATTCTACCAACGTTTCGTTGAGAAATTCATCCGAATCCCGGGCGATTTTTAACAATTGCAGATCGTCCACAGACGGCGCGGGCAACGGCGATTCCCGGCGCTGCATTCGCAAATGGGTTTGGTTCACCTGCAATAATTTGGTGAGAACTTCGCCTTTTATCGTCACGGTTTTTCCCGTAAGTGCCTGTTTTACATAAGCCTGGCTTTGCCGTGTCGCCCGTCTGCTCCGCAGCGAATTGACATACGTTTCCTTATTTTTTTCAAAATAATCACGGCTCAAAAAAACATTTTGTTTGATGTCTTCAACTTTCATCACATGCCAGCCAAAGCTGGACTGCAACGGCTGCGTCGGCATTCCCAACCGGGCGTTGTAAACGCTGTCCACCAGCAGCGGATCCAGCGATGTAACAGTCAACCAGCCCAAATCGCCACCGTTGGCAGCCAGCACGCTGTCCTGAAATGCTTCGCCGGCGAGCGACTCAAACGACTCGCCGTTTTGCAAACGGTCGTAAAACTGTTGAGCCTGTTCGCGGCTTTCCGCAAACAGGTGTCGCACTTTTACCTCAATATTTTCACGTTTGTACTCTGCCCACGCCTCGTCGTCGGTTACCGGTAATTGCTCCCAAATCTCTTTCCGATAAAGATATTTCAACGTTTCGCGGTTGCGGATGTAATCCACTTTTTCCAGAATTTCCGGCGATTCATCCAGTCCGTCCGCCTCTGCGGAAAGGAATAAATGCATCCGGTCGTTCAGGTAATCCATCTGCTGCAACCGCGCTTCCCGCTCGGTGATATTGGAGGGATGTTTCGGCATCGTGAGGTAACTGAACAAAAATTCGTCATACGAAATTGGCTTGTCACCAACAGTAGAAACTACATTTTGAGGCAGCTCTTTTTTTTCGCAACCTGTCCAAAGTAACAGAATTGCCAAAAACATTATCATTTTTATTTTCATTGAACATCACACTTAAGTTATTAATTTTGCTGCTGATACACCCGGATTTTTGACATCAGTTCCCGCGCGGAAGGGTAGTCAGGCATCAGTTTCAGGGATTGTTGCAGCGCCGCTTCCGCTGCCGGGAAATCCCGCAAATTGGCGCAACTAACGCCGAGAAGATAATACATCTCCGTGCGTTGCAGCACTGTAAAAACATCATCTGCATCATCGCCGGAAAGCGCTTTTGTGAGGTGCTTCCGGGCAGCGTTAAAATTATTCAACGCCGCAAAAGAACGCCCTAACCTTGCGGAAATCAACAGGTTATCGGGTGTCATTTCCAACGCTTTTTCGTACCAGAAAATGGCGTTTTTAAAATCCTGATTGAGCATATTCATGTCGCCCATTTTCATCACCGGGAGCACATTTTCCACAAACCGCAGCCGCACAGCACGGTATTCAAGTTCTGCCAATTTGAATTGTTCGCGGGCGGCGTAAATTTCCGCCATTTCGTAATGCGATTGCTCCCACGGCGAATTATTTTCGAACCGTTTGATGGCAATTGCTCTGGTTTCCGGCGTGCCGTGCGGGGGATAATTTGCCAGCGTCACATTTTTTTCCGGGAACGGCCAGCGGTTAATTAGCCAGAAATTTCGCAGATAACCGAATTCGAGATCGAGATCGGTTACGCCGCCATCGTCCGTCCGGAATTTGTTGAGTATTTCAGGAATTTTGGGCGTGATCAGGTTCCGCTGCCAGCCGATCGGTTTTGGCGGATTGATAATTTGAATCGTTCGCAACGCTTCTGTCAGGGTTTGCGCCATCAACCGGTAGCCATTAAAGTTGGGGTGCAAGTGTTCTAAAAACAGTTCTTTACCGGTAATCTTTTTGGCGCTTCCGGCACGGAAAACGGATGCCATATCCACCAGCGGCACATCTTCCGAACGGGCAATTTCGGTGATAATTTCATTGAATTTTTCCGGTGCGCGAAACCGCAGCAAATCAAAATCTTTCGCCAAAACGAACGATTTTTGGGCGGCAACGCTATCACCGAGCGCCAGTTGCGCCTGCCCGGCGAGGTAGTACGCCAGCGCATGCGTGGTATCAATTTCCATAATTTCGCCGATCGTTTTCAGCGCGGCTTCCGGATAACCGCCGTCCAGCAATTTTTCGGCTTCGGTGAGCAATTTATCGGCGCTGCGCCGGGACCGTTCATCGATATCTGCCGAAAAATCCGCCACAAAAGGGCGCTGATCTTTGAGATTGGAAACCAACGTACACAATATTATGGGCACATTTTTGGCTTTCGCCAGTTGCACAATTTCGGTCAGATTCGCTGCAAAATTGTCGCAGGCGGTTTCAAATGTATCGGAATTGAACGGGATGGCTTGTTCGCCGGCCATCGCGTGCATCATCGATTTTTGCTGTTCCGCATCGCCAGCCGCCGGCGGGGAAATCCACCCGATAAGTTGCTGCATCAACTGAAATGTGCGCATCCGCCGCAATTGCAAATACCAGCGGATCAGCGTGCGATTGTTGCCCACATTTTGGGTGGAACCGACGCCCATCGCGCCGTAAAATTCATTGTGCCCCATGTAAACGATCAGCCCGTCCGGCTGCAATTCCAGCACTTCCGGCAGCAAATCCAGCACGGTGTAACTGTTCACCGCGGCGATGCCCAAATTGACGGCTTCCGCCCATCCGTCGAACAGCTCATTCCGCAACCGGTACTGCAACTGGAACGGAAACGTAACATTCATTTCAAACGGAAATCCGGCGGTGGTGGAACCGCCCAGGCAGAACAATCGCATCGTTTTTTCGGGCTTTTCGATGTCAAAATATTCGGCGAGCGGCTGTGGTGTTTTGTCCGGCGGCAAATTGAAATATCGCCGCCCAACCTCCGTATTAACGACATATCGCTCTTTCCCAAAAATTTCCGCGGTCTTGACGAGCGGGTAACTGTCGCCGAATCCAAAGAGCCGCAAACCGAGTTCCAGCAGCACAAAAAAAGCGACCGGAATCAGCAGCATCACCACAAAAAAAAGGGATTTTTTAAGGTATTCTTTCACGGTGAAAAAAAAGCCTTTGTCAGATTTTTTTGCCATAGCGATCAATATTACTCAAATTTGGCTCGTTTGTCAACAGAGCGGGTGATTGGCGTTATCGCTGAAAATCACGGATTTGCTGCAACAAATTTAACGCCGGAGCAAAATCCAAATGGATTGCCAGTGCCTCGTTCAACGCACGTTCTGCCAGCTGGAAATTTCGTAAATTCGCATGACTTAAACCCAGTAAATACAACATTGTAACCTTTTGGTTGTTGTCAAGATTTGTTGCGGCATATGCCCGGTTCAGCCGTTCGATCGCCTCCTGAAATCGCGTTTGCAACACCAGCGTGTTGGACAATTTTATGATAATTGCCGGGTTCGACGGCGATTTCGACAAGCTTTTTTCGTACGCAATCCGGGCATTTTCCAGATCATTTTGCAGCAACAGCAGATCGCCGGTTTTCATATCCGGCACATAATTTTCCGGGAAAGCAATGCCAACCGCACGGATTTCCCGCAGCGCGCGCGCCGTTTTTCCGGCGGATTGATACGCCTCCGCGAGCTCGTAATGGGCGAAATCCCAATACGTTTCCCGCCGCAAATGACGAATTGCCGTCGCTTTGGTGAGGCTGTCGCCAACCGGCTGATAGGCATCGATAGATAGCGGCGTAATGCTGAACGGCCAGCGTTGCATCAGCTGAAAATTGCGCAAATTGCCAAACTCAATATCCAGCGGCGTAACACCGGCGCTGTCTGCGCGGAACGATTGCAAAATATCCGCAATGTCTTTTTTCCCGAACAAATCAACCGCCGGCGGCTGAGGCGTCAATCGCGGAAAATTCAGTTGCCGGAGCGCGATTGCATACGATTGCGCCATTAATTGGTAGCCGGTAAAATTTGGATGCAAGTGTTCTAAAAACAAATTGTTACCGGGAATACCTTCCGGGCTGGCTGCCCGGAAAACTGCCGCCAAATCGACCAATGGCAATTGCTCTGTTTCTGCGACAGTTCGAATCACATCGTTGAAAAACGAGGGTGCGCGGAACCGCAGCAAATCCAGATCGCGGGCGCGGGAAAACGCGCCAAATGCTGCATCCGTTTTGCCGGATTTCAAGGCAATTTCGCCCCGCAGAAAATGCAATTTAGCAGAAACCGAATCCACCGCCGCAATGGCGTTCAGCAGCGATGCCGCTTTTTCCAATTGACCTGCGGCAACCAATCCGTGTGCTTCCAGCAACTGCGCATTCAGCCGGTTCCGGGTGGTTTCGTCCTGCTTTTCCGCAAATTTGCTGATAAACGGCGAATGATCGCGCAAATTGCTCACCAACGTGCTCAGCACAACCGGCACGTTAGCCGCTTTTGCCGTTCGCACAATTTCCTGCAGATTTGCCGCAAAATTATCGCGCGCCTGCGCAACTGCGGGATCGTACAGCGGAATTTCCTGCCGCGCAGCCATTGCCTGCATCAGCGACTCTGCGGTTTCACCCGGTTTTTGGCGATTGCTGAATTGCCCGATCACATTTTCCAGCAATTGGAAAATCCGCCATTTTTTGAACGCCAGATATGTTAAAATCAGGGTGCGATTACTGCCGACCGATTGGGTGGAACCGACGCCAAAAGCGCCGTAAAACTCGTTGTGACCCATATAAATAATCAAGCCATCCGGTTGTTTTTCCAGAATTTCCGGCAATAAATCGAGCACGGTAAAACTGTTCACCGCGGAGATACCCAAATTCACAATTTCGATTACATTATTTGGATATGCCTTTTTCAACCGGTGCTGCAATTGGAAGGGAAAATTCGCATTAATTTCAAACGGAAATCCTGCCGTGGTGGAACCGCCGAGGCAAAAAATACGCACGGTTCCCGGCAATTTGTTCACCGGAAAAGCGACATCGGAGGATGCCTCGGGGATCATTTCCGGCGGCAAATTGAAATATCGCTGCGCGACGTTGGCGTTCACCACCCATTTGGGAATGCCAAATCGAACTTCCTGCCGGAAAAGTGGCGCCGTTCCACCGTAATCGATCACCCGAAGAAACGCCTCCGCAACCAGCAGCAGTAGAATGGGAATGAGCAGCGTTGCCACCCAAAACAGCAGCCGTTTCAGCGATGGAGCCGTTGGTTTACTACTCATAAATTTTATCACCCAAATATCTGTTTTTTATCATTTTATCCCTGAGCATTTTTGAAATTTACACATCATTTCAGAACCATCAATTGATACGGCGCGAGTGTGAGCGACTGCGGATTTGGTATCAATTTTCGCAGCGGGCTTGCCAGATCCGAATATGAATTTTGCGGTAAAAACGATGTCTGAACCGTTTGCGACTCCGCCGAACTATTGGCGAAAACATATGCCGTTTCGTCGCCCAGCGAACGGCTGAACACCAAAACCCGCGGCTGATTTTCGGTGGCGATAAACGACATATCGCCGCGCGACAGCAGCGGATGTGCCTTTCGCATCCCGATCAAAAAGCTGTATTTGCCGAACAATTGGCGATTGAAAGAAACGCTGTCCGGCGCGTGCGTGCTGCCATCAAAATTGTAAATTTCCGGTTCGAAAGCCATTTCCGGCCAAACCATCGGTTTGCGGCAATCGGGATCGTCGCCGCCCCACATGCCCGCTTCGTCGCCGTAATAAATCATCGGGGCGCCGGGAAGCGTCATTTGCAATCCCGCGATAAGTATTTGTTTTTGCACAGCTTCCGCGTTCGGTTTTCGGGCATAGTAATTGGCATTTTGCGACGGATTCGCTTCGTGATCAAACCATCGATCAGGATTCACAATCTGCGAAACCAATCGGTCGGTGTCGTGACTGTCCATTAAATTCATGCAAACCTGCATATTTTCGAACGGGTAATCGCGCAAAATGGTTCGCAGCGAATCGGCAAATCCGGTCGCGTTTGTGCCGGTTTTTTGGTCGATCACAAAATGTTTGATTGCACGGGCAACGCGGTAATTCATCACGGCATCGAACGCGCCATCGAACCACGGCGCCGCATTGAACATGCGGTTGTTCGGCCAATCTTCCCACCAGACTTCGCCGGTGGTGTAGGCATTCGGATTGATCGCTTTCACCCATTTTTGAAAATCTTTCCAGAATGCGATGTCCACTTTTTCCGCGACATCCAGCCGCCAGCCATCGATGCCGTCAGAAGGATCGCCGTCGCCATTCGGGTCCATCCAGCGCTGAACGATCGCCCGAACGTGCGCCCGCGGACCGCTCACCAGCCCGTTTTCGTCCTCGCGAAATTCCGGCAAATCCTTTACGCCAGCCCATCCGCCGTAATCGAATTCGTTTTCCGGCGTCGCGGGATCGTCCCATTTATGGACAATGTACCAATCCGCAAACGGCGATTTTTCCTGATTTTCGAGCACATCGCGGAACGCCCAGAAATTATTGCCGGTGTGATTGAACACGCCATCGATAATCACTTTGATTTCGCGATCGTGGCATTTTTGGATGAGTTGCAAAAACAGGCTGTCTGCGCTCGTCCATTGCCAGGTTGCCGGATCGGCGGGATTTTCGGTTGCCCAAATCTCCCGGTCTTTTTCCGGGTTCGGGCCAAAATTGTTGTCGATGTGATGATACATCGCCGCGTCATATTTGTGCAGCGATGGCGATTCGAACAGCGGATTAAAATAAATGGCAGTGATGCCCAATTTTTGGAGATAATCCAGACGGTCGATCACGCCCTGCAGATCGCCGCCGTAGCGCCGCGCACCGGCGTTGATATTGTGATTCGGTGCACCGGGTTTTGCCCACGTAAAGTGCTGTTTCCACTGCACTTCCGCCTCCCACGGCTGCAGCGCGTACCAATCGGATGTCCACGGATGCGTTTGCCAGTTTTCGGAAACGACATACGGCCAACTGTTCGCAAAATCGACCGGTTTGGGATCGTTGGCGGGATCGCCGTTGGCAAATCGTTCCGGGAAAATTTGATACCAAATGGCGCTTTTCGCCCATTCCGGCACCGGATTTTTGGTATTTTCCGGCTGTTGGCAGGCGGTAAACAGCAGCGCGGCAATTGCAAAAATCAGCGAAAAAAAGCCACTCAACTGTGGATATTTTTTGGATGTCATGGCGTCTCCCGGTTTCAGCGAAAAACATACCGTACCCGCTTCGATAAAACAAGATTTTTTCAAATGGCTAATTCTGATGTGGTTTTAAATTGAATTTTGGAGGATTTTTGGGCAAATCAACCGTATTTTAGGGCAGAAAAACGAGTTAAACAATTGTCAACTTCTATTGTGTTCGGGATAAACTATGAAATACTTTAAACTATTGTTTTTGTTGATATTGAGCAGCTTTTTGGGTGCCCAATCGAATATCAATTGGACAGACGTGACCAGCCAGCACAATTTGCCCGCAGGCGTTAAGTTATTCGCCGGTGAGCGCAGCAGTCCGTTGCTGAAAACGTGGTATCTGGAAGCTGATTTGAACCAACCGGATTTGATCGTCCGACCGTATCTCGGTTCGCTAAAAGGGTTAACCAGTTTCACCCAATCGGTTGGCGCGTACGCGGCGGTCAACGGCGGATATTTTGGCGGCACAAGCTCTGTATCTACTGTGGTTTATCCCGGAGAAGTGCTGGCACAAAATATCGCGGTCGTCAACCGCGACGGGCAGCAATTTACGCTCACGCGCAGCTTTTTCGGATTCAACGATCAATTCGAACCGTCCGTTGACTGGGTTTTCCATTTTGACGGAACCATCGGCGGGTTGTATCGCTTTGACGCGCCCACCCAAAATTTGCCCGGCTCCCCTGCCCCGCCACCCGATTCCAGCGATGGCATCCAATATCGCGATGCGCTGATTGGCATCGGCGGCGGGCCAACGCTCGTAAAAAACGGGATGCAGGAAATCACTTACAATCAGGAAGTGTTTTTCGGTTCCGGCGTGGGTTTCGATAATAGCGATCCGCGAACGGCGGTTGGATTCACTGCTGATAATCGCGTCATTATGCTGGTCGCGGACGGGCGCAGCAGCACTTGGAGCAACGGCGTCAGCTTGCCGGAATTGGCGAATATCATGATCGAACTCGGCTGCGTTGAAGCGATGAATCTCGATGGCGGCGGCTCATCGCAGATGGCCGTTGGCGGCACGCTGATCAATCGCCCGGAGGGCGGCACGTTCCAGCGCGCAGTGCCATCGATTTTGGCGATCACCCACATCGATTCGCTAAATTTGCCGCAAATACCTGTTTTTGAAGAAATTATCGACACGGAAGATGATAACGCATCGCTGGAAGGCATCGGCTGGTTTCCGTCCGCCAATCCCGGATTTTGGGGCGGCACGCCTGCGCAACTCAACAGCAAAGGCGATGGCAGCAATTACGCGGTGTTTCGCCCGAATTTGCCGGCGGCGGCAACTTATCAGGTGTATGCGTGGTGGGTGGCGTCGTCCAATCGCTGCACGGATACGCCGGTTGTGGTGCGCCACGCCAACGGCACAGACACGGTTCGGGTGGACCAAACCGGCAGCACGGCGCAGTGGAATCTCATCGGCGAATACAGCTTTAGCGGCACATCCGCGGACGAAGTGATCATCTCCAACGCGGCGAATAACGGCACGTTTATCGTTGCGGACGGCGTGCGGTTTACCTCTTTCGACAGCAGCGCAGTGGTGGGCATTTCGCCGGAAAAACTGCCGGTGTCGCAGCGATTCAAATTGTATCAAAACTACCCGAATCCCTTCAATCCGGTAACGGAAATCAGCTACCAACTCGCTATTTCCAGCGATGTGAAGTTGCAAATTTACAATAGCTTAGGCGAGAAAATCAGAACATTGGTGAACGACGCTCAACCTGCCGGATTCAAAACCGTGCAGTGGGACGGCCGCAACGATGTTGGCGAAGCAGTTGCCAGCGGTGTTTACATTTACCGGCTGAACGTCGGCGGGTTTTCCGAGCAGCGGAAAATGCTGCTGGTTCGATAATTTTTGGCATTCCTTAAAATCTCATAAACCAATGCCACGGAGACACTGAGTGCACAGAGATTTGAAAACGAACAACGTATCTCCTTTGCGCCCTCGGTGGCTCTGTGGCTAAAGTTTTTCACTTTTTTTATCAAAGAAAATTTGTGGAACACACGCGGGGATTCCCATCGAAAATCACCCGGAAATCAACTTTGCCAGCGATTGCACGCCGTTGGCAATCTCGGTTTCGTCGAATGCGGCAAAGCCCAGAACAATCCCGTTAACCGATTGTTTTTCATCGTGATAGTAGGTGGAAAGCGCCCGCACATCCAGCGGGATTTTCGCCGCTTTTTCGGTTAAATCCAGATCGCTGCCGCGATGCAGTTTTGCAGTAACCTGCAATCCCGTTTCGGTCGGAAAAATGGACAATGCACCGCCCAAATCGCGATCCAGCGCAGCCAGCAACATTTCCCGCCGCTCGTGATACAACATGCGCATCTGGCGAATGTGCCGGGCAAAATGCCCTTCCTCGATGAACGCCGCCAGCGTCGCTTGCGTGATCACGCTGCCCTGCCGCTCACTGAGCGATCGCGCTGAGACAAACGCATCCACAAGCGAATGCGGCACCACCAGATAACCCAATCCCAACCCCGGAAACAGCACCTTGCTGAACGTGCCCATGTAAATGACGCAGCCGTTGCGATCCAGCCCCTGCAGCGAGGAAATCGGGTGACCGGTGTAGCGATATTCGCTGTCGTAATCGTCCTCCAAAATCCATGCGCGGGATTTCGCCGCCCAGTCGAGCAACTGGATGCGCCGCGAAAGAGTCATCGTTACGCCGAGCGGATATTGGTGCGAAGGCGTCACATACGCCAGCCGCGCCGCCGGATCGGCAGCGTTTCCGGTGGTGGTGCACAGCCCTTTTTCGTCCACTTTGACGGGAATCAACCGACCGCCGAGCGACGCAACAGATTCCTTGAATCCGCTGTATCCCGGCTCCTCCGTCCATGCGGCTTCGCCCTCGTCGAGCAGCACGCGATTGACCAGATCGATGGCTTGCTGCGAACCGTTGGTGATGATCACCTGATCCGCATCGCAGCGCACCGCGCGGGAAATCCGCAGATAATCGGCAATTGCCTCCCGCAACGGACGGAAGCCGCACGGATCACCATAACCCAATGTTTCCATTGAAATTGAACGACTTTCTCGAGCGAGCAATTTCGTCCACAATTGCTGCGGAAATTCGCGCAGCGCCGGAATTCCCGGGCGAAACGGTTGCAGATTTACCCGCATTTTCCGGGTGAAAACAGAAACGCGTTTGATCCGTTCACCGCGACCGGAAATTTTCGGCAGCACGCTGAACGGCGCGGTTTTCGCGACGGAATCGGTGCAGACTTCCAGCAAATCTTCGGGAATCGTTTCGCTGACGAAGGTTCCGGCACCGCTTTTCCCCTCGATGTAGCCTTCGGAAAGCAGGTGATCGAACGCCAGCAGCACGGTCGTTCGGGAAACCGAGAGATCCGTTGCCAGCTCGCGGGTGGGCGGCAACTGCTCCCCGGGACGGAGTTGTTTTTCCAAAATCGCCTGCCGCAGCGCTTCATATAATTGTAGATACAGCGATTTTTTCGCCGAAGCGTCCAGTTTCAGTCCGGCGAGCGCAAATTCGCGTTTGGTTTTTGGCATGTCAGTATTGTGTTTTTGTGTTTTTTAATTTGATTCGACGGTGCCCATTGAGCCCTGAGCCTGTCGTAGGGCGGACGAAATGCCTTATCCCTCATCCACTCATCCACCTATTCACCCTAATAAATTGGTATCATCATTTTATCAAAAATGGCTCTTGTAATCAAGCCGATTTTATTTTAGAATATGCCTGCATCGATTAAAAAAAGGAGAAACAGATGCCGAAACCTGCCAGCGAACAACCGATCAGCAAAGTGCGCCGTGCGGATCGCGCGGTCACCGACGACGGCTGGATTCGCGATTTTTTGCAACGCGCACCGATGGGCGCATTCGCCACAATTTCCGGCGATCAGCCGTTTATCAACAGCAATATTTTTGTGTTCGATGCGGCAGCACACGCGATCTATTTTCACACCGCCAAAACCGGGCGCACCCGCAGCAACGTGCAGAAACATTCGCAGGTCTGTTTCAGCGTCAGCGAAATGGGGCGACTGCTTCCGGCGGAAGAGGCGTTGCATTTCAGCGTGGAATATCGCGGGGTGGCGGTGTTTGGCGAGCTGCACATTATCGATGATGAAAACGAAGCCGCAAACGCGTTGCAACTGTTGCTGGATAAGTATTTCCCGCATCTGCAGCCGGGAAAGGATTACCGTCCGGTGGTGGCGGAGGAATTGAAACGCACCACGGTTTACCGGCTGGAAATTCGCGAATGGAGCGGCAAACAGAAACAGGTTGAAGCTGATTTTCCCGGCGCTTTCCGGTACGAATCGCTGCCGGAAATTTTGATCACCGGTAACAATTTTTAGGTGCGCAACTTTCGGGTGGTTTATGTCTAAAAATCGCGTTAGCTTGGAGCGCGAAAACTGAGGAAAATATCATGAGCAATACATTTTTTTCAAAATTATCGGTACGGATCGCGGCGGGACTCGGCACGCTTTACCTGCTATGGGGATCAACATATCTCGGTATAAAATACGCAATTGCGACAATTCCGCCATATTTTATGTCGTCATCGCGGTTTATTGTCGCCGGATTGATTTTGTATGCGTGGGCAGTGTTGAAAGGTGCGGAACGCCCGAACTTGCGACACTGGCGCAGCGCCGCTATCGTCGGCGGATTTTTGCTGCTGGGCGGCAATGCCAGCGTGGCGTGGGCGGAACAGCATGTGCCGTCGAGCATCGCTTCTCTGATTATCGCAACCATGCCGCTGTGGATGGTGATGATGGATTGGCTCTGGCAAAAACAGGAGCGACCGAGCGGACGGGTTTTCGCGGGCATCGCACTCGGATTTGTGGGCATCGCGTTGCTGGTGCGTCCGCAAAACAGCGGCGAGCTGATGGCATTTGAACCTGTCGGTATTTTTGCGCTGATGCTGGCGGCGATTCTCTGGTCCACAGGATCGCTATATTCGCGGAACGCGTATTTGCCGAAATCGAAGCTGCAGGGCATCGGCATGCAAATGATCGCCGGTGGCGGGATGGTTTTTCTCGCGGGACTGGCGCGCGGCGAATGGGCGGAATTTTCGTTCGCAAATATCTCACAAAGTTCTTTTTTGGCGTGGCTGTATCTGCTTATCTTCGGTTCGATGATCGGTTTTAGCTGCTATATTTGGCTGCTGAAAGTTGCGCCGGCAGATCGCGTTTCAACCTATGCATACGTCAATCCGGTAGTTGCGGTGTTCCTCGGCTGGCTGTTTTTGGATGAACCCGTAACGACCCAAACAGCCATCGCCAGCGCGATAATTATTCTTTCAGTAGTGTTGATCATCAACCGGAAACGCTCGTCTGCACCGCAAGTTGAGGCGGTAAAACCGGCGGTCGTGCCCGTAAAAATCAGCAGCAGAAAACCGGTTCAACTGGAAGAACTTGAACCGTAACCGCTTTATGAAAGCGCCACAATGGATGATCAACAGCGTCGTTTGCAGGCGAATATTCCCAAAATTTTGCTGCTAAACTTTTTTTACATGTTTCTGGTGATCATCCCCGTGATCGTGCCGTATTGGCAAATGCACGGGCTTTCGATGAGCGACATTTACCTCCTGCAATCCATTTTTGCGATTTCGGTTGTGATTCTCGAAGTGCCTTCCGGCTACATTTCCGATTTGCTCGGACGAAAAAATACGATCGTTGCCGCCGGGATTTTCAGCGGCACGGCGTATTCCATTTTTATGATGAGCGAAAGTTTCGCGGGATTTTGCACGTTCGAAATCACGATGTCAATTGCCGTTAGCCTCATTTCCGGAACGGATGTCGCGCTGATTTACGATTCCATCGAACTGCTGGAAGACCGCAAGTTCAATCAAAACAGAATCTTGGGCAAAAAAGTTTTTTACAGCCAGATCGGCGAAACCATTGCCGCGCTCATCGGCGGAGCGGCTGCGGCGGTATCGTTGTATCTGCCGGCGCAAATCAACGCGGTAACCGCGTGGATGCCGTTTGTCATCGGGCTGACGCTGTTCGAACCGCCGCGCCAATTGATGGATCGCCAAAAGCATGCGGAAAATATTCGCTATATTTATCGTTCCCTGTTTCAGCATTCCAAGCTGCTCACTTTTATCATTTTAAATCTGGTGATTTACGGCGTTGCAACGCTACTGGCGGTTTGGGCGTATCAGGGCTATTGGCAATCGATGGATATTCCGCTCAGTTGGTTTGGCTATTTGTGGGCAGGATTCAACCTGACGGTGGCGCTTTCCGGGCGTGCGGCGCATATTATTGAAGAAAAATTGGGCAGCACAACCGCAATTTTGCTGATCGCGCTGTTGCCCGTTGCCGGTTATTTGGGAATGGCAATGTTACCCGGATTGATCGGCGTTGCCGCTGGTCTGCTGTTCCAATTTTCGCGCGGGTTGAATCAGGTAGTGCTCCGCGATGCGCTGAATTCCCGCGTAAAAGCGGACATGCGGGCGACCGCAAATTCCGTTGCCAGTTTGGGCGTGCGGCTGGCGTTTGCGGGTATCGGTCCATTTTTGGGCTGGGGAATTGATGCATTCGGATACGGCAGCGCTTTTGAGGGAATGGGCTGGCTGTATGTGGCGCTATTTTTTGTGATTTGTTTGCCGCTGCTTTCGCAGCGAAAGTTTTTCAAACCTGCGGGAAGTTGATTGGATGGATGGGTGATTATATACGAACGGTGTCCGCCCTTCGACAGGCTCAGGGCTCAATTAACTTCGTCGAATACCATCAAAAAAAACTATAACACCTAAACACAATAACACGATAACACTCTCCCTCCTCACCTGAATGCCAGCCATTTTTCCGTGATGGTCCGATTGGCAAATTCCCGAACCTGCAACAGCGGATTTTCTCCTTTTTCCACCGATTTCAGGAAATCGCAAATCGCATCGCGGAGCTGCAAAACGGCGGTTTCGTCGATCGCTAATCGATACGCAATAATTGTGTTGCAGTGCCGCAACGCTTTTCCCCATAAATTTCTGCAACCGGTCAAATTCCCGTTTTCAAAATGATGCGCACCGACGCTCAGTTGGATCATCGCCTGCCAAAAGCTGCGCTCGTGTCCGCACATGGTTTTCCACGGGATTTCCCAATGCTCGTGCGCGTCAAAAAAATTGCCAGCTTGCAGGCATTGCCAGCCGTTTTGCAGATGATTTTTCATGTTCCAACAGTTTTTGTTTGC
Source organism: Calditrichia bacterium (assembly GCA_020634975.1). Classification (NCBI taxonomy): domain Bacteria; kingdom Pseudomonadati; phylum Calditrichota; class Calditrichia; species Calditrichia bacterium. Next base: position 700,443 of record JACKAQ010000001.1, read on the forward strand.
AATTTCCGGTCAATTGCCGAAATCATCAAGTCCTTTCTTAATTGTTCGATAATGACAATGTTCTGCATAATTGCACGACGAATAAAGGCTCATTATAAGGGAATTTAACAGCATACAGCGGAGGTTCTTTGGTGGAAACGCAACATCCCGAACAGGAAAAATCGATAGAAATAATTCGTCTTTTGCTGGTTGACGATGACGATACGCCGGTTCGCCAGTTGCAGGAAAAACTTGCAGAACTGCAACACATCCGCTTCGAAATTGATCACGAATGTTGTTTGGCCGATGCACTTGAGCGGCTGCAGGAATCCGTTTTTGATCTGATAATGGTGGATCTCACGTTGCCGGATGCCTATGGCACAGATGTCATTTATCCTTTGCGAACCAACGCGCCGGAAATTCCCATCATCGTGCTTACAGGGTTGGATAACGAAGAAATTGCCATGAAAACCGTTCGTGAAGGCGTGCAGGATTATCTGGTGAAAGGAAGCATCGAAACCACAACGCTGGCACGGGCGATCCGTTACGCCATCGAGCGGCAGCGGATGTTGCACCAATTGGAAAAAGCCCGGCAACTGGAACAATATCTGGCATATCACGATGCGCTGACCGGTTTGCCGAATCGCAAATTGCTGCTGGACCGGCTGCACCAATCGCTCAGCCGTGCCCGTCGCGGGCAACATTTGGTTGGGCTGCTAAGCCTTGATCTCGACGGGTTCAAAAAAACAAATGATACGTTGGGACACGCCGCCGGCGATAATTTGCTAAAAACCGCCGCTGGCCGGCTGCGGGAATCTGTGCGCGAAAGCGATACTGTCGCACGCATCAGCGGCGATGAATTTATGCTGATCATCGATAACCTCACCCGTGAACAGGATGCGCTGGTCGTTTGCGAAAAAATTCTGAAAACGCTGTCCCAGCCGTACGAAATCAGCAAACACCGGTTTTACATGACAGCCAGCATGGGCGTTAGCCTGTATCCGTTTGACGGCAGCGATGTGGAATCGCTCGTCAAAAATGCGGATATCGCAATGTATCGCGCCAAAAGCGATCGCAATAACAGTTACCAACTATACAATTTATCGATGGAAGCACAGGCGCAGGAAAAAATGCGGCTGGAAAATGAGCTGCGTCGGCTGCTCGCGGAAGATGCCCAAACAGAACTCAGCCTGCATTACCAGCCTGTGTTAAATTTTGAACAAAATTCGATCACATCGCTGGAAGCGCTGGTGCGCTGGCAGCATCCCGAAATGGGCTTTATTTCGCCGGTTCGCTTTATTCCGATTGCCGAGGAAACCGGGTTGATCGATCCGCTCGGCGAATGGATTATCAACAAAGCGTGTCATCAAAACAAAGTGTTGCAGGACAACGGCTACACACCGGTTCGGGTGGCAATCAATCTTTCGACCAAACAATTCCGACAACGCGATATTCGCGAAATTATCCACGATGCATTGGATTCGTCCGGGCTGAATCCGGAATTTCTGGCACTGGAAATTACCGAATCCAGCGCAATGCAGGATGTGGAATACACCATCCAGATTCTCAAACATTTCAAAAATCTGGGTGTCCAGATTTCGGTGGATGATTTCGGAACAGGCTATTCTTCGTTGAGTTATCTGAAAAAACTGCCGGCGGATATCCTCAAAATCGATCGCAGCTTTATCGACGGTGTTCCGGAAGATCGCAATGACACCTCCATTACTGCCGCAATTATTAATCTGGCACACAATCTGGATCTCGCTGTTATCGCCGAAGGCGTGGAAAACCAGCAGCAGTTCTCTTATCTCCAATCCATGCATTGCGATGAGATGCAGGGATATCATTTCAGTAAACCGCTATCGTTTGAAGAGTTGTGTAAAATTTTACCTTAATTTTTCAATTATATGTCGCAGGATTTGAAATTCAATTCACTGCATAAATTATTAATTGCTGAGGGATTAGCTTTTGATACTTTCAGATTTCTGGAAATATGTTTTTCGCATGTTGTGCGTTTTGGGCACGCTTGCGGGAATGATAATTACCGGCTATACTGTTCTTCAACAACCGGAGTTAATTCCGGCGGTAAACAACAGTAGCATTTTTTTATACATCGATATTTTATTAATGATGAACGGTGCCGGTTTATTGCTGTGGGGCGAACACCGGCAGCCGGTTGCTAACCGGATAGCCATCGCTACACTAACCGGAACTGTTGCGGTAGGATTGTTTGCGCTGCTGACGCAAAGCTGGCCGGAAAAACACAGCGAATTTTTGACATTTGCAATTGTGTTAAGCGGCGTTGGAACAGCCAATATTGCAATCCTACTTTCCAAACGGCTGGTAAATTCCGTGAATTTGTTGGGAAACACCAGCGTATGGATTTGCGGCATCACCAGTTGCAGCCTGCTCATCATTTCCAGCGAAATTACCCTGCCCGATCTTGCTTCTGTTTGGGAAATTTTCACCAGACATTTGATTTTGCTGTTAACCGGCAACGCGCTGATGATTTACACCCGGGAATACGGTCGCCAGCGTCCCGGTTTTATTCCGCGCTGGAAGCCAAACGTTGCGGGAATGACGGCAGCTGTAACCGGTTTGTTTATCTGGTTGATGCTCATTCATGTGTCGCGTCCGGTGCTTTCGGGCATTTTTTTGGTGATCACCGGATTGTTTACGGTAACCCTCACCATAATGGCCAGATTCGTTCAAACCGCGCGATACCGTGCGATGCGACTGGTAGCCGCTCAGAAAGAAGAAGCACGGATGCTCCGCGAACTCCGCCATTCGCGGGATAAATTGCTGGAACGCAAACGCCAGTTGGAGCAAAACAACAGAGAGCTGGCACTGGAAATCAAACTGCGCAGAAACGCCGAAAAAAAATTGCAAGAAAGCGAAAGCCGGTTGCAGGCGTTGTTTAACACAGCGGCAGACGGCATTATTACCATCGATGAATACGGCAAAATTGAAACGATCAACCAGGCCGCACTGAAGATGTTCAATTTCCCGGTTGCGGAAATGATTCAGGAAAATTTCTCAAAACTGATTCCCGTTTTGAATGATTCCGGAAATCATTCGGATTTCAATAATTTTATCCGCGAAACGCTCAACCAGCACAATCGCCGCCGGGAGCTGCACGGCAGGCGCAAAAACGGCGATTTGTTTCCGCTGTCTATGGCGCTCAGCGAAGTTCAACTGAATGATCGATTGCTTTACACTGCCATCATTCACGATATTACAGCCCGGAAAAAATCGGAACAACGGCTGCGATCGTATACGGCACAGCTCGCACGTACCAACCAGGAATTAAAAGAATTTGCCAACGTCGCATCGCACGATCTTCAGGAACCGTTGCGGAAAATTCGTGCATTCAGCGATCGCATTGAGCAGCAGGTTGCCGGTGACGAACAATCCCGCGATTATCTGAATCGCATACAAAGCGCGGCAGAGCGTATGCAGCAGTTGATCAACGACTGGCTCACATTCTCCCGGATCACCACTAACGCCCAACCATTTAGCACGGTGGATCTCAACAAGGTGACGATGGAGGTTCTCAGCGATTTCGAAAAACATATTTCTCCGGCGCAAACTGAGTTGCATTTTTCCGGCATTCGCAACATCGAGGCTGATTCACAGCAAATTCAGCAATTGCTGCACAACATTATTCAAAACTCTATCAAGTTCAAAAATAACAACGCCTTAAAACTTAACATCAGCGGCAGATGGTTGCCAGACAGTCAGCACGAAAACAATGGACAATCCCAAAACAATGGTCTCGTCGAGCTTTCCATTCGCGATAACGGCATTGGTTTTGATGAAAAATATATCGGAAAAATTTTCATGCTTTTTCAGCGATTGAACAGCCACTCCCGATATCCGGGAACGGGTGTGGGGCTGGCAATTTGCCAAAAAATTGTGGAACGCCACGGCGGCTATATTCGCGCCAGAAGCGAGCCGGGAAAAGGCACGGAAATTATTGTTACGCTGCCGGTAAAACAGGCTGACCGGGACAGTCAACATGAGCTATCATCTGAATCAAACAGTAGGTGAGTGTTTTGGAAAAGCAGATTCAACAACTGGATATTGGCGAAGCGGCATTGCTCAACGCGCTGTCGTTTGGGGCGTTTGTTTTGGATAAACAACGGGTTGTGCATTTCTGGAATCAGCGAATTGCGGAATGGACAAACATATCGACAAATGAAATACAAGGTCGCCATATTTCCGAGTTCTTTCCCGCATTTACAGATGACTGGTGCGAGCAACAGCTGACGCCGGTATTTGAGAATGGATCATCCGTTGTGGTGCTGTCATCCTGCATGGCTCCGCAACCGGAAAAACCGGGATTTTATTCGCAATCCGCATTCGGCGAAAAGGAAATTTCCGTGACGCCGGTTGCCATTCAGCCAGCCGGCGAAAACGCCGCACTATTTATTATTCAGGAAATGAGTGCATTTTCCGCACGATTGCAAAGCTACCGGATTAATCAAAAAAACAATACGGGAAACACATCGTTTCTCGACAAAAATGATGAGAAAGAATTTCAGCGACTCAACCAGAAATTGGGGTTGCATTTTATCAAACGCACCGCGGCTTTGGTTGCATCGGATGAACGTTATCGGTCATTGTTCGAAAATGTGCCATCTGCATTGTTTGAAGTGCATTACGGCAAGCTGCGCAAACATTTATTGGGGATTTTTGAAAACTACCAACCCTTTGCACCGGAAGCTTTTTTGGCAAAATATCCGCAGGCGATAACAGAATGGCTGCAACTGCTGCACATCGAAAACGCCAACAAAGTAGCCCTGCAAATGTATGGCGCAAACTTTCCCAGCGAGCTAACACCAGAAAACACGTTGTTCAACAGCGAAGATTCCCGGAAAATGTTGCTCAGCCAATTAAAGGCGTTTTGGAAAAGCCAATCGCCATTTGTTGCCGAATTTGATACCACGCTCCCGGATGGCAACGCAATTTACGTCAGTTTTCGGGCTGCAATTGCGCCGGGCAGCCAAAAATCGTGGCAAAAAATATTGATCAGCGTGGTAGATATTACCGCCCGGAAAGTAGCCGAACGCGAATTGGAACATGCCCGCGAAGTGCTGGAACGCCGGGTATTGGAGCGCACCGCCGAACTCGCAGAAACCAACTGGGCACTAAAAATCGAGGTGTCTGAACGGCAAGCCATCGAATACACCCTGCGCAATACGCTGGATGAACTGAAGCGCTCCAATCGCGAGTTGGATGAATTTGCTTCCATCGCATCGCACGATTTGAAAGAGCCGCTGCGAAAAGTGCAAACCTTTGGCGACCGTCTGCGGCATTATTGCGAATCGAAACTGGATGATCGCGCAATGGATTATCTCTCCCGGATGGAAAACGCTGCCAAACGAATGGAGACGTTTATCGACAGCCTGCTGTCACTCTCCCGGGTAACCACCAAAGCGCGCCCATTTGTACCGGTGGATTTGGAAAATGTGTGCAAAGAAGTGCTGCGAGATCTGGAAATCCGCATTGAACAAACGTGTGGCGAAGTGCGCATGGCACCCTTGCCGACAATTGATGCAGACGCACTGCAAATGCATCAGTTGTTCCAAAACCTCATCGGAAATGCGCTCAAATTTCACAAGCCGGATACACCGCCAATTGTCGAAATTTTTACCGAAACACCACCCGACAACGACGATGGACAATGTATTTTGATCATACAGGACAACGGCATTGGCATTCCCCAAAGTCATCGGGAACAGGTATTTAAGCCGTTTCAGCGATTGCACAGCCGGAGCACATACGAAGGAACCGGAATGGGGCTGGCAATTTGCCAAAAAATTGTCAATCGCCACAGTGGCACCATCAACATTTCCGAAAGCGCTGCAAAAGGCAGCCGTTTTGAAATTGTTTTGCCGGTTCGGCATATTGTTCCCCAAAAAGAGCCTGACAAAAAGATAGCTTTGCTTACCGAAACAGAAATAAATACATAACGGCACATCGCATATTGATTTGCCAGCGTAAACCCAGCGAATCTGTCACTTAAGATTGCCGGATTTTCGTCGATAACCATCACAACTGAAACGCAGAATTATAGCCGAATTGAAAGCTACGGAGATTCCGATGACAGATGAAACACTGCGGGTTTTATTGGTTGATGACGACGAAGACGACTACATCATCACCAGAGATTTATTGAACGAAATTGAAGGGCGCCGATACCATCTGGATTGGATCGAAACGGCGAAGGAAGCGGCATCGCAAATGAAAGCGAATACCTACGATGTTTATCTGGTAGATTACCGCCTGCCAGACAGCACCGGACTGGATTTGATGTGCGAAGTCAAAAATGCGGGTTGCGATTCGCCGATTATTTTTCTCACCGGTCAGGGCGATTCGGCAATCGACCTGAAGGCAATGGAATCCGGTGCGGCAGATTATCTCATCAAAAGTAAAATTGATGCACAAAGCCTGGAGCGAGCGCTGCGGTACGCAGTTCAACGCCAAAAAATGAACCAGGCCATCAGTCATGCAGAAAAGCTGAAAACAGCCCAAGAATTAGCCGGAACGGTTTGCCACGAGTTTTCTCAGCCGCTGCAAATTTTATCACTATCGCTAACCTTGCTGAAAAGCCAGCCGGAGGAGCAAATGCATATCCAGAACTGCCAAAACATGGTAAACCGAATTGGCGAGTTGGTTCACAAACTGCGCAACATAACCGATCTCAAAAGCCAATCGTATCTGGATCATCATATAATTGACCTCAATGCATCCTCCCAACCGCGCAAAGTAATGGAAAATTCCCTCAACAAAATGTTGGGTAATGAGGAATAGAATGAACATTAAAAGAAACCGAATGAATCATCCGCTTCATATTTTAGTAGCAGAAGATGATCCGGATGACCAAATGCTCATTCACGATGCTTTTGAAGCAAACAATTTGGGCAGCAGCATTCATTTTGTAGAAAATGGCGAGGAGTTGCTGGATTATATTTTTCAACGGGAAAAATATGCTGATCCATCCGCTTTCCCGCCACCGGATATGATCATTCTGGATCTGAATATGCCAAAAAAAGACGGCCGGGAAACACTCCGCGAGATAAAAAATAATGAGCACCTGCGCCTGATTCCGGTCATCGTTCTGACAACCTCCAATTCACAGGATGATATTTCGAAACTTTACCATTTGGGCGTAAATTCGTATATCGTAAAGCCATTTACGTTTGACGGGTTAATAAACATCGTAAAATGCATCGATGATTTTTGGTTTAAAACCGCCCGCCTTCCCTACCGCACCAACCAAAACTCCCTCAATTCATTATAACTTAACTGATTTTTATAGGAAAGCGGGTAATGTATGCCCCGTTATTATCGATAATAATATCGAAAGAAATGCTAATGGAAAGCGTATAGTTTCAAGGAGGAACAATGGAATTAAACAACGTATTGAATCGTGAAGAATTATTTGCCAGAGTAGATGACGATGTGGAATTACTCGGCGAATTGATCGAGCTCTTTTTGGAAGATTATCCGGATTTAATTACAGAAATAGAAAAAGCTATTCAACAAAAAGATGCGATCGCCTTAAAAAAAGCAGCACACACATTAAAAGGCGCAGTGGGTAACTTTTGTGCCGAAGGTGCATTTGAAGCATCCCGCAAACTGGAAGCAATTGGCGCACAAGGTAACCTCGAAACAGTTGCAGCCGATTTTCAACAATTGCAGCAAGAAATGCAAAATGTAACCAAAGCGCTTCAGGAAATTTCCCGGGAATATTGCCAATAATTATTTTTTCGATAGCCCTGTCTGCACTGGCAGGGCTTAACTTCCGGCAGATTTCCTTAACCAACACAAAGCTACTATTTTCATCCAAAATTTTGTAAAACTTCTCTCGCAAAATAATTTTTCATCTTGACCTTTCACCACTGGTAATGTATATTCCCCGGCTGTAACATGAATTCCACATTCAGTCAGAGGTGTTAAAAATGTATGCAATCGTAGAAATTGCCGGAAAACAGTTTCGTGTCGAAAAAGACAAAGTGGTGAAGGTACCGTTTCTGAGCTCCGAAGTGGGCGAATCTGTATCTTTCGACAAAGTGCTCTTTGTAAACCAAAGCAATGATGTCAAAGTTGGTCGCCCGTTAATTGACGGCGCCAAAGTTGACGCCAAAGTACTGGAGCACGGCCGCGATAAAAAAGTGGTCGTTTTCAAGAAAAAGCGCCGCAAAGGTTACCAGAAGAAAAATGGTCATCGTCAGCACTTTACCAAAATTAAAATCGAAGCAATCGAAGGATAAGACCGGAGGTAAGTCATGGCTCATAAGAAAGGTGTTGGTAGCTCCCGGAACGGTCGCGATAGCGAATCTAAACGACTTGGTGTTAAAACTTTCGGTGGTGAATTTGTTACTGCCGGCAGCATCATCATTCGTCAGCGCGGAACGAAAATTCATCCCGGCGAAAATGTTAAACGCGGCGGTGATGACACATTGTTCGCGCTCATCGACGGACACGTGAAATTCGAACGCAAAGATAAAAAACGCAGCAAAGTTAGCGTTTACCCGGAAGCGTAACCGAACACAAACACAATTTTGATACAACGAGGGAAGCTCCAACCGGGGTTTCCCTTTTTGTATTTCATGGCATGATTTTGATCGCAATTGAATGTATATTTCTGAAACGATCAACTGTATGTTTCATTATTTACAGGAGGAAATCATGCCAAAACTCACCTATCTCAGTCATTCCGCATTTCTCATTCAGGGTCAACAGGGCACGGTTGTCATCGATCCATTTTTAAGTGGCAATCCGCTGGCAAAACTAAAGCCGTCCGATATTAAAACAGACTATGTTTTACTCACCCACGGACACGGCGATCATGTTGGCGATACCATCGAAATTGCCAAAAACAACGAAGCAACTGTGGTTGCACCGTTTGAATTGGCAAACTGGTGCAGCACCAAAGGCGCCAAAGTTCACCACATGCACATTGGTGGTGCCCACCATTTCCCGTTCGGCAGATTGAAATATACTATCGCCCATCATGGATCTTCCACACCCGATGGCACTTACATGGGACAGCCGGGCGGCTTACTCATTACAATGGATGGCAAAACCCTTTATCACGCGGGTGATACCGCGCTTTTTCTGGATATGAAGCTGATCGGCGAATTGAACAAACTGGATCTCGCAATTTTGCCAATCGGCGATAATTTTACAATGGGCATCGACGACGCTGTTATAGCTGCCGGCTTTTTACGGGCAAAAATGTATGTACCAATGCATTTCAACACTTTTGAAGTGATTGAGGTAAACCCGCAAAAATTTATCCAAAAGCTGGAAAAACAGGGACACAAGGGCTATGTCATGGAAATTGGTGAGACTATCGAATATTAATTTCGAAAATTTTGGTGCGTCAGGGTAATTTTCGGGCGCACTTTTTCTTAACTATTGATTTTATTGGAGATATGAAAATGTCTAACCATGTTTTATCAGAATTACAAAACGGCGTGTTGAAACTTACGCTCAATCGCCCAGAGAAAAAAAATGCACTGAGCAACGCGATGTACGAATCGCTTTGCGAGAACCTTGTTCATGCACAAAGCAACGACGATGTCCGGGTAATTTTGCTGTCCACAAACAGCCAGGATTTTACCAGCGGCAACGATCTGAAAGATTTTGCCGCAGTAAACGACGGCACGCGCGGATTGGACGATCTGCCGGTGGTGCGTTTGCTGCGATTGGTAGTGGGCTTGGACAAACCACTAGTTTCGGCAGTTAGAGGATTGGCGGTTGGCATCGGCACAACGGTGTTGTTGCACAGCGATCTGGTTTTTGCAGGAAAATCGGCGACCTTCCAGATGCCGTTTGTGCCGCTCGGCCTCGTGCCGGAATTTGCCAGTTCCTATTTGCTGCCGCTCATTTCCGGAAAAGCTCGCGCCAACCTTGCGCTGATGCTCGGTGAACCGTTTGATGTCCATTTTGCATACGAAATGGGATTGATCAGCCGGATTGTTGATAACGAAGCAGTGGAAGAAACCGCGCTCAGCTATTGCCGCAAACTTGTAGCGCTACCGCCAATTTCCGTAAAAGCAACCAAATGGCTGATTACACCGGAGGAAGAGCGGAAACGGTTGCACGATGTTATCACCCGGGAATCCATTATTTTTGCGGAGCAGTTGCAATCCGATGAACATCGCGAAGCATTGAGTGCATTTTTCGAAAAGCGCCGCCCGGATTTTTCCAAATTTGCGGGTAAAATTTAAAAAGGAAAAATGTTACGCATCATCGTGAATGAGCCGGAACAATCCGACACCGCAGGCTGCAACCAACAGCAAATTACCAAGTGCACCCGAAAAAACACCGATGACAGTGACAATCAACCAAAGCAACAGAAGGCACCAAAATAGCATCCATAACATATAGCAATTCCAGCTATTTATCCATAGATTACAACATCCTGCCCCGAAGAAATCCAACCTTTCGGAAATAAAAAATGTTGCCGGTCACAAAAAAGAGACGACAGTTAAACACAACTGCCGTCTCTTTATCTGAGCGCTTCGCAGGGTAATTTTTCTCAATTATTTGTAAAAGTGTGTCGTGATTTTAACGCAAAATTTTAATTCTCATCGAGCACTGCAACTTCGCGGCGTTGCGGCGTAACCGGTCTGCGGTATGTGCCGTTACCGTTGGTAGTTGCAGTTGCTTCTGTGCGTCGTCTTGCGGTTTCGGGATCAGCAGTTTTAGGATTTTTCGGCTTTACCAAAACCACTTTTGGACGATGGCTGCGCATCCACCAAAAACCGATAACACCACATGCAATTAAAAACACTGCCAGCCACAGCACCCAATTGCTGCTGCTTTCGGCTGTTTTTGTTCTGGCGGTTGGCAGCGTAGGTTGCACAGTTTGCACCGGCTCCGAGAATTCTTCCGCAATCGGTTGGGTTTCCTCAGGTTCGGTGACTGCATCCGGTTGTTGACGCGGTGAATTATTTTCCAACGCCAGCTCCTGCTGGATCACCAAATCTTTCACGGTGCTGAGGGTTTTCGCCTGGTTTAGCGCAACAATGGTTTCCCGGTCGGGAACGAGAATTTCTTCGCCAACCCAGATCAAGTTTGGATCCGGCGCCATATTCACCAACGCCAGTTCGCGCCAATATTCAACATTGCCGTAATATTGGATGGCAATTTCGCTCAGCGATTCGCCTTTTTGGATCACATGTGTCCGCGGTTTTCCCAAATAAACATCCGCCAGCAATTTTAATTCGCTGGAAAAAATTGCCAACATCACCCCGGTTGCCAACACTATCATGAAAATCTTACGCATGCCATTCTCCTGTGAGTTGATTGAACATTCTCGCCAATCTTGAATTTGAGGAATAATTATTCAATCACCGTGCCAAAACATTTTAATATTTCGTAAACATCAATAAAATAATATACTTGGCAATGTTTTCAATCTCTGCGGGATTGTGTTACACAACACACCGGATTATCGATGTTATCGCCGATAACAACCTGTTTTTATTTGATTTGGAGAGAACGATATCGACAGGTGTAACGAAATACACAACCGGGAAGTCTGTATAATTTTGTAACAGAATTGCAGAAAAAACCGAAAAGATTATTCATCTTTCGGCTTTTTGATGCCCAGTCGTTTCATAATTTTGATGAGGTTGGAATGATTGGCAATTCCCAGCGCTTTTGCGGTGTTGGTGATGTGCCATTCATTTTCTTCGAGATGCTGTTGCACAATCTGCCGTTCGGCGTCCTGTTTTAATTCCTGAAAACTTTTGCCACTTTCCGGATCGAGATCGATAGATAGCGCGCCGGACAATTTTTCATTCGCCTGCCCGGTTTCCGGCGATTCCGAAAAGACATCTGCAGCGAGGATTTCTTTGGGAATGTGCCGGGGCAACAATTGCTCGCCATCGCATTGAACGATCATCCGCTCCACCACATTTTCCAGCTCGCGAACATTATTTTTGCGCCAGTGATATTGTTGCAACGCCGCGATGGTCGAGGGGTGAACTGCCGGAACCGGCATTTCGAACCGTTGGCAAATTTGCTGAACAAAGTGCACGGTCAACGGCTGAATATCTTCCAACCGTTCCCGCAGCGGCGGCACCCGAACGATATGCGTGCAAATCCGGTAAAACAAATCCTGCCGGAATCGCGATTCTTCGATTTCCGATTCGAGATCGCGGTGGGTTGCCGCAATCACCCGAACGTTAATTTTGATAACTTTGTGTTCCCCGCCCAACCGGGTAATTTCATTTTCCTGCAATACGCGCAGCAACTTTGCCTGCACTGCCAGCGGCATATCGCCGATTTCGTCGAGCATCAGCGTGCCGCCATCCGCCAGCTCAAATTTGCCTTTGGATGTGCGCATCGCCCCGGAAAACGCGCCTTTTTCGAAACCGAACAGCTCGCTTTCAACCAGGTTTTCGGGAATCGCCGCACAGTTGACTGCGATAAACGGCTGCACCGAACGCGGGCTCATCCGGTGAATTTCCCGGGCGATCAGCTCTTTTCCGGTGCCGCTTTCGCCGGTGATGAGCACATTGCTGGGCACCCGGGCGACCCGGGCAATCAGCCGGCGCATTTCCTGAATGACCGGGCTTTCGCCGATAAAACCGGATTCCCGATCATTGTTTTTAACCATCTCACGATCCTGATCGAGCAATTGCCGGTGTTCCAGCGTAATGCGGATCTGGTGAATCAATTGCTCCGTGCTGATCTCATCTTTCGCAAAAAAATTGTAGGCACCCAACCGCGTTGCCCGAACGCAGGTTTGGAAATTCCCTTTTCCGGTGTAAACGAGAACGGGAATGTTGTCCAATCCTTCTTTTTTCATCGCTTCGAGGGTTTGCAAACCATCCATTACCGGCATTTCCAGATCCAGAATTACCAGATTCACCGGGTTTTTGTGGAGCATTTCCAGCCCTTCCTGCCCGTTGGCAGCGGTCAACACTTCGAATCCGGTTTTGCGCTGGATGTCGTACGCAAACTGTTCGCGGATGGTTTTCATATCATCAATTATCAGAATTCTGCTCATTATTCTCCCGCTGCAACGTCTTGGAATTGCCCCCGATTTGGGCAATCGATGCGCAATTTTAGGTTGTGATAGTCGGTCCATTTTACGGTTAACGGCTGAAGATGTCAACCGAAATTTCTTTGGCAAAAGCAACTGATGCACACGAATTCCGGGAACATTTTCATGCATTCCGTCATCATAATAACGATGCAATATTGTAACAATCGCGTATCCAGAATGTGATAAATTACAATTTAATATTCACTTAGCGATCGATTTATTATTGAACAACAAGGTTTCGGACAAAAAACAGCTTGACATTCTCAACCGCGGGCGTTTTCTTCTATTAGCAACAAAGAGGTGAACCAGATGCTTAACCGTAGTGTTTTGTTATTAAATCAGAATTATGAACCTATGAGCGTCTGTGGATTAAAGAAGGCCATCATTTTAATTTATCTCGGCAAAGCTGAAGTTATCGAACGCGAAGCCGTTGTGCTGCATTCGGTCAACTCGACAATGCCAGTGCCGAATGTCATCCGTTTGTTTCGGTTTGCCCGGGCACCGAAACGCAAAATTTTGCTCAACCGCAAAAACCTGCTCATTCGCGATAAACACTGTTGCCAATATTGTGGTCGCAGAACGTTGCAAATGACTATCGACCACATCATTCCCAAACAATTTGGCGGAAAAGATACCTGGGAAAATCTGGTGATCGCCTGCATGCCGTGCAACAATCGCAAAGGCAACCGCACCCCGGAACAGGCGGAAATGCGCCTGCGAACCAAGCCCAAACGCCCGAACCCATTCTTTTTTCTGCAACATATGGTTGGTGCCCGCCATGAATCGTGGAAGCCTTACCTGTTCATGGAAAATTGAGTCCGGACAACATCAGAGTATCATTTTGAGCTGCAGCTTGTCAACCGGCGACCTGCAGCTTTTTTTGTTGGCGCGATATGAGATTTGACTTGAAAATGTGGCGATTCTATTGCATCTTATTCCCCGAAAATACAACACGAATAGATGAACGGCAGCACGTTAGCAGAGGAAACCCATGTTAGATATTAAAAACAAACGGATTTTAAGCGGTATTCAACCTTCGGGGATTTTGCACATCGGCAATTATTTTGGGGCAATTCGCCAGCATATCGCGTTGCAGGCGAACAACGATTGTTATTATTTTGTCGCCAATTATCACGCGATGACCACCATACGCGATCACAAAATTCTCGAAGAAAACAGCTTGATGGTCGCGATCGATTATCTGGCGCTCGGCTTTGATCCCGATAAAGCGGTGCTGTTCATGCAATCCGATGTCCGCGAAGTTACCGAACTCGCGTGGATGCTCTCCACCGTTACGCCGATGGGCCTGCTGGAACGCGCCCATTCGTTCAAAGATAAAATCGCCAAAGGCATTGCGCCGAACCACGGGCTGTTTGCCTATCCCGTGCTGATGGCGGCGGATATCCTCATCTACGATTCCGATTATGTGCCGGTCGGCAAAGACCAAAAGCAGCATCTCGAAATGACCCGCGATATGGCCGAAAAATTCAACCTCGCTTACGGCGAAGGGTCGTTGAAATTGCCGGAGGATCTGATTATCCCCGATGTGGCGGTTGTCCCCGGTTTGGACGGACAGAAAATGAGCAAAAGTTACGATAACATCATCGAAATTTTCGCGTCCAAAAAGCAGATGAAAAAGAAGATCATGAGTATTCTTACCGATTCCACGCCGTTGGAAGATCCTAAAAATCCGGACGATTCCATCATTATCGATCTGTATAAATTGGTTGCCACAACAGATGAAGTGGCCGATATGCGCCAGAAATTTTTAGCCGGCGGATACGGCTACGGTCACGCCAAAAAAGAACTGCTGGAAAAAATGTGGGCATACTTCGAACCGTATCACGAGCGGCGTGAGGAGTTGCTCAACAACCGCGATTACGTTGCCGAAGTGCTCCGCAACGGCGCACTGAAAGCCCGCGAAGCTGCCAATATTGTGATGGACCGGGTGCGGAAAGCCGGAGGATTGCTGCGTTTTGTATAAAATAAAATTACCGGTTTTCGAGGGACCGTTCGACCTGTTGCTGTTCCTCATTCGCAAAAACGAAATTGATATTTACGATATTCCCATCGCGCAAATTACCAAAGAATATCTGGAATACATCGAGCTGATGAAAATGCTCGATCTCGAAATCGCCGGTGAATTTATCGAAATGGTGGCGACGCTGATTCTCATTAAAACGCGCATGCTGCTGCCGCAACAAGCCACCGAAGGCGAAGAAGACCCTGAAGATCCGCGCCTGAAGCTCACCCTTCAACTGCTTGAATACAAACGATTTAAAGAAAAAGCCGAAGAGCTGTACGACATCGAGTCGGAACGCCGCCAGTTCTTTTCGCGGGCGTCCACTGTTCAGCGACAACTCAAAAAGTTCACGCCGCCGGACGAAGAATTTGTGGTAGACGCAACCCTGTTCGATCTGCTGACCGCGTTCAAAAAAGCGCTGGACAATATGCCCAAAATAACGGTTCACCGCGTCAATCCGGTGAAAATTTCCATCGAAGACCAGGTGCGGTTTATCTTTGACAGCTTTGCCGGGGGCACATATGTTCATTTTGGGGAAATTACCAAAGCGTTGCCGACAAAAATTCACGTCATCGTTACGTTTATGTCCATTCTCGATTTGATGCGCCTGCAAATGATCACCTGCAAACAGGACGACGCATACGGCGACATCCGGCTGGTTGCGCTGACCGACTTGAGCATGTCCCATTTTCAATCGCTGCGCGAAGAACAGCAGTTGCACCTCAGCGACGAGCCGGAAACACCACCGGAAAACGAGCAACCGGCACTGGATTCCTGACCGGAACGGAAACTTGCCCATTGACAGGCTCAGGGTTCAGCGTAACGCATCCTTTGGCGGTCATATTTTTGGAACGGTCGCGACTGTTCCTTACCGGATCCTGTTATTCGCAACTCAACCGATAACCCAAAAACTGCAACGGAACAACCCATGAATTCAATTTACCCGCGCATAGTTGCCATTTTGCTGCTGGCTACCAGCCTCCTGTTCGCCCAAAAACCGGCCAGTTGGAACGCCGGCGAGTTGCAACAGGCGCTCAAAAAATTATCCGTGATGGGCAGCGCACTCTACATCGCGGCGCACCCGGATGACGAAAATACCGCCGTGCTATCGTATCTCGCCAACGAGGCGCAGGTGCGCACCGCTTATCTGTCGCTGACGCGCGGCGATGGCGGGCAAAACCTGATCGGGCCGGAAATCGGCGATCTGCTCGGCGTGATCCGCACCCAGGAATTGCTGGCTGCCCGGCGTATCGATGGCGCACAGCAGTTCTTTTCGCGCGCGGTCGATTTCGGCTACACCAAATCCCGCGAAGAAGCGCTGCAGTTTTGGGGCAACGACGAGATATTGGCAAATGTTGTCTGGGTGATCCGCAAGTTTCGTCCCGATGTGATCATCACCCGTTTCACACCGGAAATCGGCGGGCACGGACAGCACCTGGCCTCCGCGTGGCTGGCGGAAAAAGCCTTTGCCGCCGCCGGCGATCCAAACCAATTTCCCGAACAACTGGCGTTGGTAAAACCCTGGCAACCGAAGCGGCTGCTGTGGGACGTGTGGACGCGCGCCATTTCGCAAATGAATCTGGACACGACCGGTTTCGTGAGTGTAAACGTCGGTAAATACAATCCGCTGCTCGGCAAATCGTATGCGGAAATTGCCGCGCTGAGCCGCAGCATGCACAAATGCCAGGGTTTCGGCGCATCGCCGCAACGGGGCGGCTACCGCGAATATTTCCAGCACACGCTGGGCGATCCCGCAACAACATCGCTGTTCGACGGGGTGGAGCTGAGCTGGAAACGGGTGCCGCGCGGTGAAAAGGTCGGCAAATTGCTCGCCGAAGCGCTGGAGAATTTCCAGCCGCAACAGCCGACCGCAATTATCCCGACGCTATTGAAAGCCCGTTCGGAAATGAGCTTGCTCCCGCAAACCCACGATGTCGCCATTAAACGCGATGAGTTGGACGAACTGTTGCTGCAACTTTGCGGCATCTGGGCGAGCGCCACCGTGCCATCGCCATCGGCAACGCCGGGCAGCAGCGTAGCCATCAGCACAACGCTGATCAACCGAAACGGCTATCCCGTAACCCTGCGGGGCATCAGCTATCCGTTCGAAAACGGCATGCCCTCCGGCAGCCAGCCCTTGCCCGCCAACGAACCGGTGACATCCGAAAAAACCATTGCGATTCCGGCGGATGCGCAACTGTCCAATCCCTATTGGCTGCGCTCGGAAAAACAGGGCAGTCTGTTCACGATTCCCCAACCGCTGGACATCGGTTTACCGGAGAAATTTGCTGTTCAACCGGTGCGATTTTTTCTGGAGATCGGCGGGCAGGAGGTTATCGCCATAGCGCCGGTACAATACAAATGGAATGACGAAACCGATGGCGAAAGCTATCGATCGATGGAAATTCTGCCGCAGGTGACCGTCAATTTTGGGGCGGGATTGCAGGTGTTCGGCAACGGCGAATCGCGGCAGGTACCGGTGATTTTCCAGAGCGTTGCCCCGGAAACCAAAGCAACTGTACACCTCAGCGTGCCGGAGGGCTGGCAGGTTTCGCCCGCGTCCATCGCGGTTGACTTCAGCGGAAATGGCAGTGAAATCCGTCAATCCGTTACGGTTACACCGACCGCAACATCCGGTGAAGGCTGGCTGAGCGCAACTGTGGAAACCGGCGGAAATCGCCAACCGGCGCACAGTTTGTCGCGTATCGATTACGATCACATTCCCATCCAGACGCTGACGCCGCCCGCCAGATTGCAGCTTGTCCGGCTGGATATCGCCAAAAGAGGTGAGCTGATCGGCTACATCGCCGGCGCCGGGGATGATATTCCCGAAGCGCTGACCCAGATCGGCTACACCGTTAAAATGCTCTCCGATGACGATTTGAACACAACCGATCTGTCGCAGTTCGATGCCATCGTTGCCGGTGTCCGGGCCTACAACACCCGCGACCGGCTGGCTGCCGATCAACCGCGTTTGCTGGCATACGTCAACAACGGCGGCACGCTGGTGATCCAGTACAACACCTCGCACCGATTGGTAACAGAAGATTTGGGACCCTACCCCCTCAAACTCTCCCGCGACCGGGTGACGCTGGAAGACGCGCCGATGGAAATCCTCGCGCCAAACCACCCGTTGCTCACCGCGCCAAATGCTATTACCCCCGCCGATTTTGAGGGCTGGGTGCAGGAGCGCGGGCTCTACTTCCCCAACGAATGGGACGACAAATACACCGCACTGTTCAGCAGCAACGACCCCGGCGAAAGCCCAAAAACCGGCAGCCTGTTGTATGCCACCTACGGCAAAGGGCATTACATCTACACCGGTATTTCCTTTTTCCGGCAGTTGCCCGCCGGTGTGCCCGGTGCCTTCCGTTTGTTCGTAAATTTATTGTCCGTAGGTAACTAATCCCCCCCTTCGAAGGGCAGGGTTGTTAAGTTCTCATAAAACCAAGGAGGATTTCAATTTTATTGGTAAAAAATATTGTTGCTGTTTTCATTGAGTGATATCCATTGATACGGTATATGTTCATCGCAATGTTTTTCAATAGTGAGAGATTGGATGCTGCCGAAACGGTTTTGATCAACGAGCCATCCTCATTAAAGTTGACATCTTTCACCCAGTGGAGTTTATTTTCGATATACCAGTGACCTCGAATGCCTGTTGCAAAGTCGGCGGCACTTAGCTCCCGGCTACTGATATAGTAGCTGTGGGTTTGGTAAGCTTTTCCCTGACGCCTGCCGCTTCTGTAACAATAGATGACGCGTTTGATGTCTATCCAATCAGCGTCCACATCTTCAGGGCATAGATACACACGATAGGTTCGATTTTCGATTCTTCCACGGTGTTTTTCCTGGGCTTCAAAGGTGTCCGATGGTCGCTGCTCTGTTACTGTTTTTCGAAGCGTCTTGTATAAACGTTTTTGGTTGCCCTTGACTTTAACAAGATAATGGTTACCACTTTGGCGGATTTGCTGTAACGTTTTTTTGACAATGCAGGGCATCAAGCGTAAAGGTAACTCCTGTTAATCCAAGCACTTCGGTCAATACTCTGATCAGCTCACGGGCGACTTCAATCTCACTTGATTCTTTGTTTTGAAAACGCTGAACGGCTATGACAATATTCTCCTGTTGAGCAAATGCGCTTACAAAGCTGACAAAATCCTGATAGGCGCTATCATAGCTGACAATCGTCGATGCCAACGCTTTGGCATCAATAGAAACCCAACTTTCCGGCTTGACTGGATGACAATCGGTGACCCATTGGCTAAAAACAGCGCTCACAGACTTAAAGTCCAGGTTTATTAATACCGTGCGAATCGTAACATGTGAAGGCATTTTGTTTCGCTTCAGTTGAAACGTTTCAACAAGTGCCGATTGATTGGCTTTTAAAAAACGAGCGATTTCACGATACCCAAAGCAGCGGCTCATAATTGCCATGATGCTCATTACTAACAACGCTGATAACTGATAACGTTTCCCTTCGGCGCGACGAAAATCAGGCACCGTTGCCAGATAATCGAGCAGGGTTTTGCGAGAGACAGTTGTTGAATCCATAAACACCCTTTTTCGCTAAATATAAAAAAAATTAGCGAGATTCAATAGAACTTAACAGCCCTGCCCTTCGAAGGGGGGGCAGGGGGTATGTTCACTCCAGCACACAACAAAATCCCCCTTTATCCCCCTTAAAAGGGGGAAATTTGCTGCGTAACACCACCACACCCACACAAAACCACAAAACACAACAACGCCATACCCTATTCCCCCTCAAAAGGGAAATCTGCGGCGCAGCGGCACGGCGCCGACGTACCCAATTTCCCCCTCAAGTTTCCCCCATAATTGCAGATAATAAAACCATCACCGGGCGCAGCAGCGCCCAACAGTTTACACCCACCTGCCCCGAACGAACATCTTCCCCGATGCACAGCGCGTGCACCCATCGCTCCTGTTTCCAATCCTCATGATACCACCCAAATATCTCTGTGTTTTGCGCCGAAAAACCGCCAAAATCATCAGGTGAAACCGCCAATTTCGTCCTGATGACTTGTTCAACTCGTCCTGATGAGTTGAATGTTTCGTCCTGACGACTTCACCCATTGCCCGAAATGCGCCAAAAAGCCGTTAAAACGCGGTGCATGATCGGTCGGGATAAAAGGGGATGTTTTACGGATGAAACCGACGGGTGAGAATGGGAAAGGTTAACCACAAACACCGGTAGTTGAGCGTAGCCGAAACTACCGCTCTACCGAACGTATGCAAGGGGCTCCATCTGTTTTCCCCGGTAGTTGAGCGTAGCCGAAACTACCGCAACAAAAACATCCGGTAACCATACGCGGGAATATCAACGGACAGTTGGCTGCTTTCAACGGTTGCAGCTTCCCGGCTGAACAGGTCAACGGCTTCGCTAACCCCATAAAATTCAGGAAGTTGGACCAGCTGCGTTTTTGGTGCGGCACTTTTGTTGAGCAGCACAAGAATACGCTGGCTGACATCGCTGCGCATATAGGCGAGGACGTTCTGATCCGCGAACAGCGGCAGAAAATCGCCCTGCCGGAGCGCCGAGGAACGTCGCCGGAAATTGACCAGTTCGCGGGTATTGGCCAGCATCGCTTTTTCGTGATGGTCCAGTTGGCTGCCAAAGCGCATCATCCGGCGATTGTCCGGGTCGGACGCGCCGGTCATCCCGATTTCGTCGCCGTAATAAATAGTGGGGATTCCCGGTATCGTCAGCATATACGCGAGATAGAGCCGGGCTTTGCGATAGCTCAGCGAATCGTCCACCTGCGGCGGATGTGTCCACGCGACTTCCGCGGCATCCTGCGAATCCAGCGCCAGATCGCCATCGACAAACGCCATATAACGGGTTTGGTCGTGACTGTCCATCAGGTTGCCCATGGTATGGTTCATGCCGTAAACCGCGTGTGTTTTGGCAAGTTCGTCCACCAGATTCTGGAAGTTCGCCTGCGGCGTCAAAAACACCTGTCGCGCCGTGTAAAAGAGGTTGAAGTTAAATTGCGAATCGAGCTGCCCGTTGTTCACATACGAGCTGATCAGGTCGTAACCGCCAAAGGTTTCGCCGATCTGGAACACGGACCGGGTGCGCTGCGGGTGCACCTGCGATTTTATTTTTCGGGTGAGCGTCCGCCAGAACTTGTTGGGCACATGCTTCACCGCGTCCTGCCGGAATCCGTCGATACCGGTTTCCTGCAACCACCACACGGCGTTGTCGGTCATCGTATCCAGCGCTGCTTCCGAACCGAGATAATCGAACGAGGGCAGGAACGGCTCGAACCAGGTGGTCAGCCGGTATTCATCCCACAGCCGCATATTTTTGCGCCCGTCCGGCAGGTCGTATGTGCCAAACCAGTCGCGATGGTCGCGGAAAAACGGGTGATCCTGATGGGTGTGGTTCGACACAAAATCCAGCAAAATGCGCATGCCGTGCAGATGGGCGGTTCGCACCAGTTTTTTGAACATCGCCATATCGCCGAAACGCGAATCTACCTGTTTCGGCTCAACCGGCCAATAGCCGTGATACGCCGAATAGTAGCGGTGCGGCGGCGGATATTCCCGATGGGCTTCGGTGGTGTTCTGGTTGACCGGCGAAATCCACAGCGTGTTCACGCCCAGCGAATCGAAATAGCCGTAACGGATTTTCTGGATGATGCCCCGCAAATCGCCGCCCATAAAATTGGCCGGCGGCAGCAGTTCCGGGTGTTCCACCGGGCGGTTGTTGCTGCTATCGTCATCAAAAAAGCGATCGACCATCACCGAATAGATGATCGCATCGTTCCAGTAAAACGGCAGGTAGCTGGCGTAGGGCTGCAGGTGATACAATCGTATCGTTTGCAATAATGTATTTTGTCCGTTTTGGGTAACGCCAACGCGCAGGGTTTGGTGCACCGTTTGCGGCGTTTGGGGAATGCGAACGTCAATATTGTTGCCGCTGATTTTGATGAGCGATTGCGGCAACGGCTGATTATCCAGCAACGCAATCACGTTGCTTGCGGCAATCGCTCCGGGCTGATTCTCCCGCTCGTAATACAGCGAAACGGTCGCCGTATCGGCATCGATGCTTTTGCCCAAAATGTGCACATACGCCTGATCGGTATGGCGCGGACGAATCGTCAGCACGGAGTTGTAGCTGCCGAAAGGATTGGCGATGCTGTCCGGATTGGCGCGGTCGAGAACTTCTGCGCCATCGACAAAAAATTTGTATTCGTAACGCCCCGGCTCGATGGGAATGGTGATCTCGTATTCGCCATCGCCGTTGGCGTCGCGCAGGCGCAGTTCGTCGCGATTCCATGCGTTGAACGCACCGAACACGCTCAGGTGCTGCGGCTGGCCTGCCGCACGAAAACGGAAGGTGTGGGTAATTTGCTGCGCCACAATCACCGGAAACGCGATCAGCGAATCGTCAAGTTGCGCTTCGAGAATCGTCATGCCCTCAAAGGTTGCGGCAGGCGTGATGACCAGTTGCAGCGTTGCAGCGTCGAACGCGGTTTTCAGGTCGGGATGTTCGGCAAATTTTAACGGATAGCTTTCCGCAAAAAAGATATCGCTGATCAGCAACGTGTCGGTTTGCCCGGCGGTCAGCCGCAACGGCTGGATGAGTTCGGGTGATCGCAGGTCATGCGCCTGCATCGATAAGCTGAACAGAATCAATAAAATAGCAACGGCATTTTGGCGTAAGTTCACCGGTGTTACCCCTGATTGTTTGGTTCGATTATTGGCGATAATTTATTGCTATTCGGGGAGGAAACAAAATGAATGCTAAATCGGGAACGGTAATTTGTAGAGACAATTCATGAATTGTCTCTACTACATAATGAATTGCCTCTACAATTTATGACAAACCCATCAAATGTATTTGCCCAACCCGTAACCGGCGAGCGCCGCAGCGATACCGATGCAAACGCTCAACAGAATATTCAACGCGGCTTTGCCGACAGAACCGGCCTGCAGCAGTACCAGTGTTTCAAACGAAAAAGTAGAGAACGTGGTGAACGCACCCAATAATCCGGTTGCCAGAAAAAACTTGATGTTCGGCTGCAACGGATGCAACGGGTAATTCTCGAACACCGCCATCAGCAACCCGAGCACAAATGAGCCGACGAGGTTAACCGCCAGCGTGCCGGCGGGAAACCTGCCTTTAAACAGCTCGAACACCCATTCGGATATCCAGTATCGCAGAACCGCACCGAAAAATCCGCCCAAACCTATTGCCAGAAACTTGCCCATATGTTACTCGATACTCAGTTGTCCGGTGAGCTGGTCGATTTCCAGCCGGGTGATCCGGGCGCGGAAACGGGCGGTGATCAACGCGGTTTCGGCGCGGATGAGGTTGATTTGCGCATCGCGGAACTCCAGCGACGAAACGGAACCGAGTTGCAGACGCTCTTGTTGCAGTTGCAAATTCTGGCGGGCAGCCTGCACGTTTTCCTGTTCCAAAGCCAGTAATTCCATTTGTTTGCGAAACGTTTCGTATTTTTCGCGCAGCGATCCGTTCAGTTGAATCCGGGTATTTTCCAGTTGCAACCGGCTGATTTTTTCCTCGATTTTGGCGTTCTGCCGGGTGATGTTATCGCGAAATCCGTTGAACAAATTCCACGACAGCCCGAGGCTGACTGCGCCATCCTTGCTGGTGGTGTTGGTTTCCGGCGGGCGGAACTGGTTGGTCACTTCGTTTTTGGTGGTGCGATCGGTGTAGCCGTAGCTGGCGTTCAGATTAACGCGCGGGAGAAACGCAGAATTGGCGGTTCCCACACCCGCTGCTGCGGCGCGACGACTGTAATCGGCGGCCAACAACGCGCTGTTGCGCTGTTCGGCGAGTTCAAACAACGCATCGAAATTCATTCCCAAATCGGGGATAATCATTTCATCGCTGACGGTGATCTCGGTTGCGGGATCCTGCGCCAATTGCAAATTGAGGTTTTGGCGCGCGGTGAGCACCGCCAATTCCTGGTTGATGAAATTGGAGCGATCGCTGTTGAACGACACTTGTGCATTCAACAAATCCGTGGAGGACGAGCCGCCCACTTCCCGGCGCACTTTCTCTTTTTCCAGCCGCTGGCGCGATACTTCCAGCGCCTGCTGCTGCACCTGCAACAATTGCTGCTGCTGAACGAGGTTAAAATACGCCGTCAAAATGCCGACGACCGTTCCCTCAATTTGAGCGCGCGCACTGGTTTCGCCCAGATTTGCCAACGCCCGGAACTGGCTGTTGGCCGCAAACATGCGAAACCCGTCGAACACGGTCCAGCTCAGTGCGATCTGCCCGTTGAGCGTTTCGGTATCGGTTTTCCCGACCCCGGCGACCGGGCTGGAACTGCTGCTCTCCTGATCGCTGGTGGCGAGGGCAACGCTGCCGGTGGCGTTCAGCGTCGGCAAAAATCCGGCGGTGCCGTTGCCGGCGTTGTTCCGGGCGATGTCCGCATTTGCCCGGGCGATCCGGATGCTGTAATTGTTCTGCAATCCCAAACGAATGGCATCTTCGATGCTCAGCGCCTGCTGCGCCAACGCCGGAAGTGCAAATAAAAGTATCGCAATTGTGCGAACGAACGTATTGTTTTTCATTGATTTACCATTTCTAAAAAATCGATTACACACCGAGTGCCGGCGAATCCATTTCTTTTACTGCCGGCTCGACAGATTCCGGTGTCGGTGTTTCCTTTTTGACCAATCGTGCATACAACACCCGCAAATCGTTGATGACGAGATACCCCGCAGGCACCACCAGCAACATCACAAACGTGCCGAACAAAATGCCGTAAGCCACCGATACTGCCATCGGAATGAGGAATTGCGCCTGACGACTCGTTTCGAAAATCAGCGGCATCAGCCCAAATACGGTTGTGAATGTGGTGAGCAAAATCGGTCGCAAACGCGATATTGCACCATCGTGCACTGCCTTGAAAATGGGCATGCCATCGCGCAAATTGCGATTGATTTTATCGACCAGCACAATGCTGTCGTTGATGACAATTCCCGTAAGTGCAATAATACCGTAAATTGAGAGCGTGTTGATCTGAATACCCTGAATGCCGTGTCCCCAAACGGCGCACATCACGGCCAGCGGAATGATCCCGAAAATCAATATCGCCTGAATATATGAACGGAACACCAGAATGAGCGCGATGAACATGATGAGCATCGCTACGGGAAACGCTCGCTGCATCGAGCGCCGGAATTTAACCTGATCACGCGACGATCCTTCGAACGAAACGCGCACACCGGTAACCTGCGACAGCACCCGGGGAATCACTTCGTTTTGCACTTTGTCGGTGATCGGCGGGAGGTCTTCCGTGGCATCTGCGCGGGAGGCTTCCACTTTTATCTCGCGCATACCGTCCAGTCGCTGGATGGCGGCAATGCCGCGATCGATGGAATAGGTTGCCAGTTCGGTAAAGGGATATTCCTGATTGCCGATGCGAATGCGCATCTGATCCAGAAAACCGAGCGCCGAACGATCCTGTTCGCGGTAACGCACCCACACCCGGATTTCATCGCGACCGCGCTGGATACGCTGGATTTCCTGCCCGAAAAATCCCTGGCGAACCTGCCCGGCAACATCGCGGAGGGTAAGCCCCAACGCGTAGGCACGCGGTTTCAACTGAATGTTGATCTCCCGGCGGCCTTCCTGATTGGAATCGGTGATATCTTTTAAATTGCTAAAATTTTCGAGTTCGGCAACCAGCAGATCGCGGGCTTTGTCCAACTCGCTGAGGTTGTTGCCGAGCAAACTGACAGACACATCGCGCCCGAAAAAACTGGTTTGGGTGAACGTAACGGTGCGGGCTTCCGGCACAATGCCCACTTTATCGCGAATGCGATTGGCGATAATAAAACTGTCCATCTGCCGCGCTTCGCCATCGAGCAGTTTGAGGGTCAGCATTCCGGCGTGGCTGCCGCTTTCGCCGAGTGAATTTTGCCCGACATCGCGCTTCACTCCCTCGATGACGGTCAGGCTGTCTTCCCGTTCAGCGGTCATTTCGGCGTTCACTTCCCAAACGGCTTTTTCAATTTCGGCCAAAATGGAATCGGTATCCGCTTCCTGTCGCCCGGTGACGAGCGTCAGGTTGATCGGCAGCGTATCGCGATCGATAAACGGGAACGGCGTAAATCCAATAAATCCACCCTTCACCAACCCAACGGTGATAAACACCAGCGCAACCGGCACAACCAGCGTAATTGATTTATTGCGCAACGCAGCTTCCAAAACCGGTTGGTAAAATTTGTAAGTAAAGGCATTCAGCCATTTTTCGATGCGTTGGCGGGTTTTGCTTTCCCTTTGTTTGGGCTGCAACGCTTTGGAGTGCGCCAGGTGCGCCGGCAAAATCAGGAATGCCTCAACCAGCGACCATACTAACGATGCGATAACCACCAACGCCATGTTCCAAATGAATTGCCCGATAAATCCATCCAGAAAAAAGAATGGCGCAAAGGCAATAACGGTTGTCGCGATGGAAGTAAACACTGGACCAACCACCTCCAGCGCCCCGTCGATGGCGGCTTGCAGCGCTGTTTTCCCGCTTTCGTAATGGGCGAAAATATTTTCCCCCACCACAATTGCGTCATCCACGATGATACCGACCACCAGAATCATCCCGAATAGCGAAATGACGTTGATGGTAATTCCCACCAATCCGGCGATAATGAACATCCCCGCAAATGAAAACGGAATGCCGATACTCGCCCAAAAAGACAATCGTAAGTTGAGAAAAAACCCGAGGATAACCACTACCAAAAAGAAGCCGAACAATCCGTTGTATGTCAGCAAATCCAGCCGTTGGCGCAACGATACGGTTTGATCCACCCACACCACCGCCTGAACCTGTCCATTCTGCAGATTGAACTCGTCAACCAGCTCAAACGCTTTATCGCGAACGGCGATAATATCTTCATCGAGCGTTTTTTCAACATTCAGCACCACCGCTTTTTGCCCGTTGTAATACACACGATCGGGCACGTCTTCCCATTTTTCGGTGATGGTAGCGATGTCCTGCAAGCGAATCACCTGCCCGTCGCTGCGACCGCGAATCACCATTGATTTCAGTTCATTCGCAAAATAATTTCTGCCGTAGGCGCGAATGAGAATTTCCTCGCCCTCGGTTTCAAATTTACCGCCGGAGATGTTCACATTTGCCGCACCGATTTGGTTGGAAACTTCGCTAAACGTTAATCCGTAACGGCGCATATTCGCTTCGGAAAGCTCGATGGAAAATTCCAGATTCGGCACACCGGAGACGCGCACTTGCGAAATTTCCGGTGTCGCCAGCAAACGGTCGCGCAATTCCTCGGCGATCACTTTCATGTTGTATAAATCGGCTTGCCCATACACCACAATTTCAACCGCACGCGAAAAAGCATCCTGCTCAAAAATGATGGGCTTTTCACTGTCCTGCGGAAATGAGTTGATTCGGTCAACTGCATTTTTTACATCCGTCAGAACTTTTTCAACATCGTAGCCTTTCAGCACTTCGATGTTAATCGTGCCGATATTTTCCCTGGAAATTGAGGTGATGCGCTCGATGCCTTCCAGCCCGTCGATGCTTTCCTCGATTTTGAGCACTACGCCTTCCTCAACCTCCTCCGGCGATGCGCCCGGAAAAGGCACCTGAATCGCAATATTCCGCGACTCCGTTTCCGGGAAAAACGAATAGCGCATGTCGCTCAAAAAAATCAACCCGAAAACGAACACACTGAGCATCAGCACATTCGCCCAAACGGTATATTTTACAAAAAAAGCGATGAGCCGCTTCATTTGCCACTCCTTTCAGCCATGCTTAACAGCTCCGCTGTCGCGGGCATTCCCGGTGCAACGCCTTGCAACAACTCAACCACCAAGGTATCGCCATTTTGCAATCCGCTGTTTACAATTACAGATTCCGTTTGATGACGCACCACATTTACCGGCTGATATTTTAGTCTGCCATCTTTAACGAGATACACATATTGTTCTTCGTATAGTGCGTTGTTTGGCACAACAAAAGCATTTCCGACAATTTCCCCGGGAATTTTGGCATTGAGGAAAATACCGTCGTAAACCACATCGCCGGCATTTTTGGTGATGGAAATATACACCGGAACCGTCTGTGTTTGCGGATCGATGGTTTTGCCGATCCGTTTGATTTTCCCAAACCACTCGCCGGGCAACTCGTTGGATGTGAACCGAATGGTTCCGCCGCGATTGACCCAGCGCAGATCGTTGGTGCTCACCGGCACTTCCACTTCCAGATCTTCCAAATTGATGATTTCACCGAGTTGCGTGCCGTTGCGTGCCGTTGCGCCAACCCGAAGTCCGGTGGTGGTTATCGCACCGTCAAACGGCGCGTAAAAAAAGTGTTTCTGCAAATTGATTTCTAAATTCTGCACGGTGAAATAAAGTTTGTACACGTTGAATCGCGCCAGAAACAACTTAATTTTGCTGTCTTCAACTTCCGGCAACGGTGCCAGTTTTTTACCAAATTCGATGCTTTCAAAATATTGTTGCCATTTGGGAAATTCGCCGGGAAAATCGATTTTGATTTCCGGAAGCACCTGCGCCAGTGCGTTCAGCAAATCGCTTTTGGCGCTGTTCAAATCCAGCCGGATTTGCCGATCGTCAATTTTAGCAATCAACTGACCGCGTTTAAAGGATTGTCCGGGCTGGAACGGAATGTTGCCAGACTGCATTTCGCCATTCACTTCGCTGATCAGCGAGATGGGCTGAGCGGATGAAATTCGCCCGAACGCCGAAACAGACGCCGGGATGTCGCTCAATTGCACAACTTGCGCTTGCACAAATTTTGGACGGATCTGCGGTTGGCGCACCGGCGGATCGGTTTTAAAACTGGCCAAAACCTGCATCAGAAAAACGCCACCGGCAAGAATTGCCACAGAAATTAATATTTTTACAACTGTTTTCATTACCGTACCTTCGCATCGGTTAATATTGTTTTTGTGCCCGGCAATTGCAATCGTTGCAGATTGTCCGGCAATTCTATATTCAATCGTATTTGGGGTCGACTATTCAAAAATTATCACAAATCTGATTATTCCAGTGAGCACCCACAATAGTGAATGTTGCCTATCGTGTCAATTATATTTTTTTTGCCGCAACATTTAAATCCTCATACAGATGGTCGTGTAAGCGATGCAATAAAGATTTCAGCAACGCCAATTCTTCCGGAGATAGTGGTTCGGCCACTTTTTCAAGGGTTCTTTTTACGATGGGTAACAATCGATCGAACATCACATTCCCGTTTTGGGAGAGAAAAATCAGGTTGTTTCGGCGATCGTTGGGATCCTGTTCGCGGCGAACCAGATCGCGCCGTTCCAGCCCGTCGAGCAACCGGGTAATATTGGCTTTATCGCGGAAATGCAGGCAGGCGATTTCCATCTGGTTGCGCCCGTCCTGCTCTTTCAGCATGGCCAAAACGCCCCATTGCTCCGGCGTGATATCCAAATTTTCCGCCAAAAATGCTTTCCGGAGCGTGTGCGCCATTTCCCGCCCGACCAGGTTCACAATATACCCGATCGAATCATTTAACTTAAAATCCATTCAACACTTTCACGTTTAAACATTAGTTACATTTGCAACAGTTTCAAAGTTAACTAACTATGCCAATTTGTCAACTGAATTTTTATTTCACCCGAATTTTGATTTATAAGGATTGAAAAGTAACTTGCGGATGTCCGTTTTCGAACAGTGTATGTGTATCGAGCGAACACTTCCTCGAAATCAAATTGCGGCTAAGCTCAATTTTAACAAGCAATTACATCGCTGGCACGAAATTGGTTTAAGTAATTGGCAGCCATATTTTCGGCGAAACGGTTAAACTTAAAAACAAGGCTACATTTCCATGGATCGAAAGATCGAAAAAAAAACCTGGACGACAAAACGCATAACCTACCTCGCGCTCGGCAGTTTGTTTCTGCTGTTTCTGATTTACAACATCGGGTTTGGCGATTACGGCTCGCGCCTGAATGTTGAGAAGGAAAAACTGAGCATCAGCACGGTGTATCGCGGCGATTTTCAGGAATTTATTGTGGTGACCGGTACGGTTATGCCCATCAAAACAGTGTATCTGGACGCCATCGAAGGCGGGCAGGTGGACACCATTTATTGCGAAGCCGGCACGCTTCTCAAAGCCGGTGACCCGATTTTACGGCTGGAAAACACCAGCTTGCTCATTCAAATTTCCAATCAGGATGCGCAGGTGGTAGAACAGCGCAACCTGCTCACCAACACCCGCTTCAATCTCGACCAAAACCGCACCCGCGGTCGCGAACTGCTCATCAATCGCGAGTACGAAATCCGGCGATTGCAGCGCATTTACGAACGCCAGAAAGAATTGCACGAAGCCAACCTCATTTCCAAAGATGATTATTTGCAGGCAAAAGATGATTTTGAGTTTGAAGTGCGTCGCCAAAAACTGAATCTGGAAGCGTTTAAACGCGACTCCATTTTTCAGGATGTGCAGCTCAAACAGCTCGAAAGTTCGTTGGACCGGCTGGATGACAATCTGCGCATTGCGCAGAAACGGCTGGAAAATTTGACCATTCGCGCACCGATCGGCGGACAGCTCACCTCGTTGAATGCCGAAATCGGTGAATCAAAATCGCAAGGTGAGCGCATCGGGCAACTTGATGTTTTGGATGGATTTAAGGTTCGCGTCGCGGTGGATGAACACTACATTGCGCGGATCGGCATCGGGCAATCCGGCGCATTTGATTTTGCCGGTGAAACGTATCAGATGACGACACGTAAAATTTATCCGGAAGTGACCAACGGTCGCTTTGAAGTGGATATGGAATTTGACGGGGAAGAACCGGAGGGCATCCGGCGCGGACAAACCGCACGCGTCCGGCTGGAATTGGGCGACCTTTCCGAAGCTGTGATGCTCGATCGAGGTGGTTTTTTCCAGAAAACCGGCGGGAATTGGGTGTATGTTGTCGATCCTTCCGGTGAAGTTGCCACCAAACGGAACATCCGGCTCGGGCGGCAAAATACCCAGGTTTTTGAAGTGCTCGAAGGGCTGCAACCCGGCGAAAAGGTCATCACCTCTTCATACGATAACTATGGCGATATTGATAAACTGGTCATCAAAGACTGATAACATTTCAGGAGAAACATTATGATACGAACCGTCAATTTACAGAAACTCTACACCACAGAAGAGGTCGAGACAACTGCCTTAAACTCTGTAAATATTGAAATTAAGGATGGCGAATTTGTCGCGATTATGGGACCATCCGGTTGTGGCAAATCCACATTGCTGAACATTTTGGGGCTGTTGGACAATCCCAGCAAAGGCGAATATCATTTTCTCGGGAAAGAAGTATCCAAATATACCGAGCGCCAGCGATCGAATATGCGAAAGGAAAATATCGGTTTTATTTTCCAAAGTTTTAACCTGATCGACGAATTGACGGTGTTCGAAAACGTGGAATTACCACTGTTGTATCTTGGCGTGCCCACAGCCGAACGCAAAGAACGGGTGAACAAAGTGCTGGAACGAATGGAAATTATGCATCGCGTGAACCACTTTCCGCAGCAGCTTTCCGGTGGTCAGCAGCAGCGCGTGGCAGTGGCGCGGGCAGTTGTTGGCGGACAAAAGCTGATTCTTGCAGACGAACCGACCGGAAACCTCGATTCCGCCCACGGCGACGAAGTGATGAACCTGCTCACCCAGCTCAATGAAGAAGGCACAACGATTATCATGGTTACCCACTCCCCGGGATATGCGGAATACAGCCACCGCGTCATCCATTTGTTCGACGGGCATGTGGTTACCGAAAACATCAAAGAGCGTTTCCAAATTTAAAATATTTTGGAAATACAAAAAATCGCGGCGCAAATCGCCGCACATGCTTTGGACAACAATCAATGGATTTTCAATGATAGAATTGCGCAACATTTTCAAATATTATTCCAACAACTTCGTGAAAACGTATGTGTTGCAGGATATCGATTTGTCAATCAACGCGGGCGAATTTGTGACAATCATGGGTCCGTCCGGTTCCGGCAAATCGACATTATTGCACATTTTAGGCATGCTGGATTCGCCCAACGGCGGCGATTACACTTTTCTGGGCGAGCCGGTGCACAAGCTCAGCGAACGCCAGCGTTCGGAGTTGCACAAAAACCATATCGGGTTTGTGTTCCAGGCGTATCACCTCATCGACGAGCTGACCGTTTACGAAAACATCGAAACGCCGCTGCTCTACAAAAAAGTGAAATCCGGCGAGCGCAAAGCCATGGTTTGCGATATTCTCGACCGTTTCAACATCGTTGGCAAAAAGGATTTGTTCCCCAACCAGCTTTCCGGCGGACAGCAACAGTTGGTCGGCATCGCGCGCGCGCTGATATCCAGCCCCAAATTATTGCTGGCGGACGAACCAACCGGCAATCTCAACTCCGCTCAGGGTGAAGAAATAATGAATGTTTTCAAAAAATTGCACAGCGAGGGTACCACCATCGTGCAAGTCACCCATTCCGAAAAAAATGCCCAATACGGTCAACGAATTATTCACCTGCTCGATGGCAGAACCAATAAAGAAGAATTGCTCGTTAACGCAAGTTAACGGGCATTTTGCCTAACCGTTTATCTGCAATTTTTTACTCCCCTCCGAACATATATTTTTTTATCAATTTATTGTTTTAAATCAAAACAGCTACCCGCCACAACCGTAAATTAAAAAACACGCTTATTTTTTCAGGTTTTCTCCCGATGATAAGTTTGTATTAGAAAAATTAATCCCATCAAACCTGATGAGTTTGTGAGTCACAATCCGCTGCCAAAGGACTGGCGACACCGGTTTTCCAGTGTTTAAAGTATGAGTGCAGCTTTTTGTGCATTTCAAATTTTGAGAATCACTTGATTTTCACACATTTTTTCGACAATCTTTATATCTGAACAACGGAGAAATTATATGAAGCGAGTTTTGGTTACGGGTGGCGCCGGTTTTATCGGATCGTATTTATGCGAAGAATTGCTGAAAGCGGGTCACGATGTTATCTGTCTGGATAATTTTTTTACCGGCAGTAAACGTAATATTATCAGCATGATGGATAATAAAAATTTTGAGCTGATCCGCCACGATATCACCATGCCGATATTTCTGGAAGTGGACCGGATTTTCCATTTTGCCTGCCCGGCATCACCGGTTCATTATCAATACAATCCGGTGAAAACTGTGAAAACCAACGTGATGGGCACCATAAACATGTTGGGAATGGCAAAACGGGTGAAAGCACGCATTTTGCAAGCCTCGACATCCGAGGTTTACGGCGATCCGGCGGTGCATCCCCAAAAAGAAAGCTATTGGGGAAATGTCAACCCGATCGGCCCGCGCAGCTGTTACGACGAAGGCAAGCGCGTTGCCGAAACGCTGACGATGGATTATTATCGCCAGAACCGCGTTGATGTCCGTATCATCCGCATTTTTAACACTTACGGACCACGAATGGCTGTGAACGATGGTCGGGTGGTAAGTAATTTTATCATTCAGGCGTTGCGGAATCAGGATATTACGGTTTACGGACAGGGGCAGCAAACCCGTTCGTTCTGTTTCGTAACTGACTTGGTGAATGGTGCGCTGAAAATGATGGAGCAAAATAATTTTATCGGACCGGTGAATTTGGGCAATCCGGATGAATTTACGATTCTGGAATTGGCGGAACAGGTTATCAAACTGACCAATTCGCGTTCAAAAATTATCAATTTACCGCTACCTCAGGATGATCCCACCCAACGCAAACCGGATATTTCACTGGCAAAAGAAAAACTGAATTGGCAACCGACGGTTAAATTGGAACAAGGTTTGGTAAAAACCATCGAATATTTTGACGAAGTTCTGACAGAATCCGCTAAAGAAGCATTGGTTTAAACGTTTATGATTGATGGCATTCAACAACAATTGATTGAAATAAATTACAATGCCCGGGGTAGAGAAATCGCGCTCGCTCCGGGCTTTTCTTTTGCGGCAGATGCGCCTTCCCGGATGGAAATTCTGCGCAAAAACGTTATCCGGCAATGGCTGGTGCATCCATCGGATTGTTGCGTGGCCTGCATCCGTGGCGATATCCGCGTTGCGTTATTCGACGCGCGCCGCGATTCTGCAACGTTTGGTGAAATTAACGAATTATTTTTCGGTGAGCAACAGCCGCAATGGCTGGTGATTCCTGCCGGCGTTTATTTCGGTTATCAGAATGTGGGCAGTGGCGAAGCCTGGCTGATGTGTGCTAAAAAAGGAAAATCCGGCGAGGTGCCCCCGCCGGACTGCAATTTCATTCCATTTGAGTGGTAAAAAAACGGGTGTTACATTTCCTGAGAAATTGATTTTTGGAGCTCTTCGAACAACGCTTCGTTTTCCAGCAAATTCATTTCTGGAAAATCCTCGCGCATCCGGAACCAGGTTGAATTTTCCACAAAATACTCATTGATCTGGCTGCGGTTAACTTCCGTCATCATGTGCGTTGAGATTTTTTCCGCATAATAAATTATGTTTACCAGATCTCGCATGTCCGTTGCTGAATACGGGTCGTGATGGTAACGCACCGGCAGAACAATTTCTTTGGGAATATTCCAGCGAACCATTAACACAGCACCGAGTTCCGCGTGGGTTATCCCGAAAAATTTTTCCTCCATGTCCAAGCCTTCATCCTTTTGCCAGACATATCCCGCCATCAATTCTTCCCATTCTTCCGGGAAAAACTGCGCCATGCATAACTTGCCGACATCGTGAAGCAATCCGGCAACGTATGCATCGGATGATTGGTTCGGCAAAAATTTTTCTGCCAACGCAAATGCAACATTTGCAGTGGTTTGGCTATGCTGCCAAACCAGATTGATATCAAATTTGGCATTTTTGAAAACCGATTTGAAAACGGCATAAAATCCCCGGTTTGCCACAATCCGGTAGGCTTCCCGTAGCCCGAGCATCGATAACGCCATTCGCAAATTGCTCACCCGGTTTTTGAGTCCGTAATATGGAGAGTTCACCACTTTCAGCACTTCGGCAGTCAATCCGGGATCTTTCCCGATGGTCTGTTCGTACTGCTTCATCGATGTATTGGGATCTTTCCACAAATCGATAACTTCCTGAACGATGCGCGGACTGGCCGGCAACCGTTTTATTGAAAATAGCTTCTTTTTTGCATCCACGCTATTCAGCGACTGGGACATCTTTTTACCCCTCAACATTCATTAAAAAACTTACTTTTCAACATTCATCATCGGCGAAAGATGCGAAAGAATTAGTGACTTTAGGCTGCCGCCACAAAAAAAACAGCCAGATAAAACGGTAAATTTTCCGTTAATCTGGCTGAATTTTTGTGATCAGATGATATATTTTATAAAGTTACCGGCTGGGAAAAACTCAACTGGTAATCAAGTACTCCGGATATCCGGATTTCTCAACAGCCTTTCCGGTTTCGTAAGTTTGGCTGCGGGCACGGTTTATCTGCGCCAGTTCCCGTTCAAAAAAGAAAGCGCTTTTTCCGAATGCGGGTTGCAGGTCGTTCAGCCAAATGGCGTTTTCGTCATACTTCGCGAAAAACGGTCGGTTTACCCAATTCGGATTTTTACCCTGGATCATACTGAGTGCAATCACACGTTCCCCTTTGATTTCCTCAACGCCCAGCACCTGCACTTTGCCAGGATTGCAGGACATGCTCGGACCGCGAACGGTTCTGGCAATACCACTCACGCTTTGGTAAGCTTCCTTAAATATGCGATGCGCCCGCACCAGCGGAACGCCAAAATAATGTTGCGCGCCGGTATCCCGCACCACAAACATATAATACGGAATGCAGCCCAAACGCACCTGTTCGCGCCACATTTTTACCCATGCTTTGGATGTATCGTTAATATGCCGGAGCAATGGCGACTGGGTGCGAATGTGAGCGCCGGTATCCAAAATTCGGCGTATCGCCTGCTGAACAGCGGGTGTTTGCAATTCACGCGGATGGCAAAAATGTCCCATAAATGCAAGGTGTTTGCCGGCTTTGTGAACCCGTTCGAACACACGCAACACGTCATCTGCGCCTTTGTCCGTGGTGAATTTGTATGGCCAATAACTCAGCGATTTGCTGCCGATACGAATATTTTGCAAGTTCGGCAAATTGGCATCCAGCAGCGCATCGATATATCCGGCAATAATTTTGGGGCTCATCACCATCGGATCACCACCGGTGAAAATGATATCTGTGACCTGCGGATTGCGACGCAAATATTCGATCACCAGTTCGGTTTCCTTCATCGCGAATTTCCATTCATCGATGCCAACAAACTGTGGCCAACGGAAACAAAAGGTGCAATATGCGTGACAGGTTTGCCCCTGTTTCGGGAAAAACAGCATGGTTTCCTGATATTTATGCTGAATTCCGGTGAGTTTTTGCCCATCCAGTTGCGGGACGTTAAAATCCATTTGTCCGGCAGGGTGCGGATTGAGCTGAATGCGGATCCGGTTGGCAATTTCGTTGAGTGTGCGCTTATCCACTTTTTTCCGAATCGCATCGGCCATTTCATTAAAATGATGCGATTCCAACATTCCTTTTTGGGGGAAAGTAAGCACAAACATGGGATCGTTGGGAACATTGTCCCATTCAATCAGCTCGTCTACAACATATTGGTTGGTCTTAAACGGGAATACATGCCCAACAACCTCGATATCAAAAATATCGGACTCAGACAGGCGTTGCAGTTGAGGAATTTGGCGAAAGTTATGCAGCGAATATGCTTTATAACTTTTCTTTTCACCCAGGTTAGTTGTCAACGGTTTCATTGGCAACCTCCTTTTTAGTTAACGGTTAATGTTTGCAAATCCTCCTTTTGAGTTGGTTAAACCCTGATTATAACGGGCAAAAAAAACATCAATCATTTGCAGTTTGCGGAGTTATCCGGCTTCAGTAAGGTTTTCAGAAGTAGCATCGTCCTCAGCGACCAGACCACAAATTTGGAGAAGTCTAAGCCAAGAAAATTTCGCAGGTATTTTCAGTTGGCAGTTTTTCAATATAAAATTGATCCGCGATAATGCAAGTATTTTCCCTTTTTTATACGCCGGTGGGTGAAAAACGACTCAAAACAACGGCTTTTGTGTGAACAAACAATTTGTTTGCCGGTTTGATTTGCATGGAAACTTTCTTAAATTTTGCGGCACAATCGCAAAAACCTGTTTGGAGAAAATCAACAATAATGCATAAAATTATTCAGCAAATGATGTCCGGCGCTATCGATTTTGCCGGTCTTTTTCCACCGGCAGAACTGGGAATGGATGCCGCAATCACCCAATACGCCAACTACCGCACCCTTGACGACGCCTGGATGCTTGGTCGCTTTATTTGCCCGGCCAGCCGGCTGCGCGAACTGGATGCCTATAAAAATTCCCTTTTCGAAACGGACGAACCGTTCCGTTTTTCCGTGTTGGGCAGCGGCGGAAAAGATACCAAACTGTTTGCCGCACGGCTGGCAAAAGATGTTGCTGATATCAACACATTTCTGGCATTTCACGAAAACCGCGTGGCTGTGGAAGTTTACGAAACGCGGCTGCCGGATGCGCTCATTGCCAAACCGGATGTGGCTACGCTGCAATCGCTGATCGAAGAAAACGCGCTGGCATTGGCAAAAATAAGCCATTCCGCCGTCATTCCGTTTTACGAAATCACCCTCACATCCAATTGGCGGGAAGCGTTGAGCACCACAATTCGCGCAATCACGGCGTTTAATTTATCCCTGAAAGATTCAGATGGCGATGCTCCGACCGCCCAACGTGCCGGATTCAAAATTCGCTGTGGTGGCGTGGAGCCGCAGATGTATCCGGACGCCGAGCAGATCGCCACGGTGATCAACACCTGTTTGCGATTCAACGTTCCGTTGAAAGCGACAGCGGGATTGCACCACCCGGTTCGCCATTTCAACGCTGCGGCCGGCGTAAAAATGCACGGATTTTTGAACGTTATCGGCGCAATGGTTTTGGCGGATGTGCACGGTTTGGACACCGGCGAAATTGAGGAAATCATCGCCGACGAAGATGCCGGAAACTTTATTTTTACCCGCCGGGCGTTTGCCTGGCAAGGCATGCGCGCCTCCGAAAGCGACATCCGCAAAAACCGCGAAAATGGCTTCACCTCTTTCGGCAGTTGCAGTTTTGACGAACCGCGCGAGGATTTGGCAGCGTTGAATTTGTTGTAATCTGTGCGGAACCGTCTCGACCGTATTCTGCATTTTTGGCATTCCGGAAACAATCATCACCAAAAACCAAAAACAGATAGTTGATTATGAAAAAATATGACGCGACAACCGATCCGAAACTGAAATCGTTCATCGATGTTTCACCCGATTCGCATTTCCCGATCCAGAATTTGCCGTATGGCGTGTTTCGCCGGAAATCCGGCGGCGATTCGCACATCGGCGTTGCTATTGGCGAATTTGTGCTGGATTTATCCGAACTCGAATCCGCCGGATTGCTGAACACGAAAACGCGCTATTTTGCCGGCGAGGCTGTGCTCAACAAGTTTATGGGCGCGGGAAATGCCGTTTGGCAATCCGTTCGCGAACGCATCAGCGAGTTGCTTCGGCACGATGTTTCAACACTGCGTGACAACCAGAAAATGCGCGAAACCGTATTGATTCCCCAAAAAGATACCGAGATGCAACTACCTGTAAATATTGGCGATTACACCGATTTCTATTCGTCGGAATATCACGCCACAAATGTTGGAACGATGTTCCGCGACAAAAACAACGCGCTGTTGCCCAACTGGAAATGGGTGCCGGTCGGCTATCACGGGCGTGCCAGCTCCGTGGTGATCAGTGGAACGCCGGTGCATCGCCCCAACGGGCAATCGAAAGCAGACGACGCGGACGCACCGACATTCGGACCCTGTCGTTTGCTGGATTTCGAGTTGGAAATGGGATTTTTCACCGGTCCGGGAAATGCGCTCGGACAACCGATTTCGCCGGAAAACGCCGCCGAGCATATTTTCGGGATGGTGATTGTCAACGACTGGAGCGCCCGCGATATCCAGAAATGGGAATATGTGCCGCTCGGTCCGTTTTTGGCGAAAAACTTTGCTACCTCCATTTCGCCGTGGGTGGTGCCGATGGCGGCACTGGCGCCGTTTCGATGCGCGGGCCCGGTGCAAGATCCGGTGCCGCTGCCCTACCTCCGGCAGTCCGGCGACAACGCGGTGGATATCACACTCGAAGTGCGCCTCAAATCTGCGCAAATGCCCGACGCAGCGCGAATCAGCCAATCGAACCTGAAATACATGTACTGGAGCGTTGAGCAGCAACTGGCGCATCACACGGTGAGCGGCTGCAACGTTCGCCCGGGCGACTTGATGGCTTCCGGCACCATCAGCGGACCGACGCCGGATAGCTACGGCAGCATGCTGGAGCTCGCCTGGCGCGGCACAAAACCGCTGAAAATATCGCCGTCGGAAACGCGCAGTTTTCTGCAGGATGGCGACACACTCTCGCTGACCGGCTGGTGTAAAGGGGATGGCTATCGGGTTGGTTTTGGTGAGGTTAGCGGAAAAATTTTGCCGGCAGTTTCCGTAACGAAACAAGGCTGACGTGACCAAATATTTTTCACCGGACACCTTTGTTTTTTACGCCGCGTTGTGTTATTTTGCACCACATTTCATCAGTGAACAGCGAATTGCAACTACAGAATCGAGATCCTCATGAATATATGTTTCGTATCTTCCGAAATTGTGCCATTTGCCAAAACCGGCGGACTGGCGGATGTCTCCGGTGCGTTGGGCAAATACCTGAATCAGCGCGGTCACGATATCCGTTTGTTCATGCCCTATTACGATGTGCTGAAACACGCCGGACAGGATTTTCACCCGGTAGATTTTCTGCAAAATATCCCGGTTGAATTTGGCGGATTCACCCTCAATTTTAGCGTTTTGACCACAAAATTACCCGGTTCCGGCGCAGAAACTTATTTTATTCACTGCCCGGGGCTTTACAATCGCGGCAAAATTTATACAAATGACGGCGACGAATATTTACGCTACGCGATGCTGTCGCGTGCTGCAATCGAAAGCTGCCAGCGCATGGGCTGGTCGCCGGAAATCATGCATTGCAACGATTGGCAAACCGGGTTGATTCCGCTATATCTCAAAACGCTGTACGCATGGGACGGGCTGTTTCAGCGCACCAAAACCGTGCTGACGATCCACAATATCGGCTATCAGGGCGTTTTCTCTGCAGAAACGGTGGACAAACTGAAACTCGGCGAATTTCGCGATAAGCTGCCGCAGGACGATCTCGCCGGCAATATGATTAATTTCATGAAAATCGGGTTGCTCAACAGCGATATCATCACGACCGTGAGCGATACTTACGCCAAAGAAATCCAGACGCCGGAATACGGTGCGGGCATGGATTTCATTTTGCGGCAGCGCAGTAACCGACTGGTGGGTATCGTCAACGGGGTGGATTACCACGAATGGAGCCCGGAAAATGATGTGCACATTCCCTATAAATTTTCCCCGGACGACCTCTCCGGCAAACAGAAAAACAAACAATTTTTACTGCAGCAATTGGGGTTACCATACAGCCCGGACGTACCGGTTTACGGCATCGTTTCGCGGTTGACCGTGCAAAAAGGCTTTGAGCTGCTGTACGAAACGCTGTTCGATTTTTTGGCGAATCACGATGTGCGCTTTACCGTGCTCGGCAGCGGCGAATCGAAATACACCAATTTCTTTTACAGCGCCCAAAATCATTTTCCCACAAAGCTCTGTTTTTATGATGGTTACAACGAGGCATTGGCGCATCTCATCGAAGCGGGCAGCGATATGTTTGTGATGCCCTCGCGATACGAACCCTGCGGATTGAACCAGATTTACAGCCTGAAATACGGCACAGTGCCTATCGTTCGCAAAACCGGCGGGCTGGCGGACACGGTCGAGCTTTACGATTGGGAGCACCAAACCGGCACCGGATTTGTATTCGAATATTTCAACGGCGACAGCCTCCGCTGGGCGATGGATTACGCCTATTCGACCTATCAAAATAAAGATGCCTGGCTGAAGTTGATGCGCAACGGCATGGCGCAGGATTATTCGTGGGATCGCCAGATTTTGCGATATGAATTTATTTATAACTGGCTGGCTCGACAGTAGTTAAAGCTTGATTATAATAACTGATGTTACGCACAAGCATCCGATTATCGATAAATTAGCATCCTGAGTAGCCCGCTTCGGGCGTATCGAAGCACCGTCCTGAGCTTGTCGAAGGGGTGCGGTCTATCAATGAAATGCCGCACCCTTCGATACACGCCTTCGGCGTTACTCAGGATGCTGGTTCCGAGATGTTTTTGACCAGCGTAACATCAGATAATAAGTATTTATAAATATTTTTTTATAAAAACCACCGGAGATGGGATTTTCCGGTGGTTTTTTTTATTTGCCAGATTTTGGTAGTTTGTCAGCGAATCAGAATTAATTTTTTTGACACAGATTCACGAGAATCCATAGTAAGTGTATAAAAATATATTCCGGATGATACCAGATTGTTATTTTGATCATCGCCATTCCAATGGAATTCATGTTGCCCGTATTGCAATGTACCTTCATACAACACTTTCACTTGCTGACCGGAAATGTTGTATATACTCAACTTAACCCGAGAATTGTTATGGATCGACAATGGAATTGTGGTTGTCGGGTTAAAAGGGTTTGGGTAGTTTTGCAGCAACTCAAACTCTTTTACCATTGATTGTTCGGGTTCATTTGCAATTGCTGTTGCCAATGGATCATATCGCAGAACAATACCTGAATTTCCAACGATCAAGCCATGCCCCTCTGATGAAAAATTGACATCGTTCAAATCCTGGGAAACACCACCGTATTCCTGAATCCAGTTCAGCCCACCGTCTGTTGTTGCGAAAATCGTTCCGAAGCTGCCAACTGCCCATCCTTTTTGTTCATTCAAAAAATGGATTCCGTTCAGTCCAGTAAGGATACCATTATCCCGTTGCACCCAAGTTTGCCCACCATCTGAAGTATAAATTACATTTGACCCACTGCCACACGCATAACCGGTTGTTGCTGAGAGGAACTGAATATCATCAAACTTTTTGAGCGTGTTTGTATTTTGAAGTGACCAACTGTTTCCTGCATCAGATGTGTGCAGAACAACGCCTTCTTCTCCAGCTACCCATGCGAGATCCGAACCACTTGCAGCAATTGCCCGGAACCGAACGGAAACACCACTGTTGAGCACTGTCCAATTTTGTCCGGCATCTGTTGAGCGAGTGATGACGCCATTATTTCCTGCTGCCCAAACAATATCGCCAT
Organism: Calditrichia bacterium; assembly: GCA_020634975.1. Taxonomy (NCBI): domain Bacteria; kingdom Pseudomonadati; phylum Calditrichota; class Calditrichia; species Calditrichia bacterium. The sequence goes on from JACKAQ010000001.1 coordinate 742,818, forward strand.
CGCCCCACGCAACACCGCGCAGTTGCTCAACAGTGTCCAAACCCGCAACGGCATCCCATGAAACACCACCATCTGCCGTACGAATTGTTGTATCGCCCACAACGATTGCAGTTTGAATATCACGAAAAACAACATCGTTGAGATCTTTTCCGTTAATATTTGTGACACTCCAATTCGAACCGGCATTTAATGAGTGGAGCAACATTCCACCCTCACCACAAGCCCAAATTTCCTGATCGTTGATCATATATGTGCCACTCAATGGCGATGAAATTTGGCTGGTTCCCGGTATCCATTTTTGAACAATCGGTGTGCTGGTGTCATAAAACAACAGCCTGCCAAAATCTCCGATTGCCCATCCGACATTTGGGCTGACAAAACAAACATCGTGCAGTTCGTCTGCAACAGAGCTGAGTTGTTGTGCCCAGAATTGGCCACCATTGGTTGTATGATAAATCGTTCCGGCTTCACCAACAGCCCATCCACTAATTTCATCGAGAAAAAACACACTGTTCAATGGTTCGAGAATCCCGGTGGATCGAAAAACCCAGGTTTGACCGCCATTTGAGGTATATTTAACTTGTGATTCGCCACATAAATAACCGAGTGAGCTGGAAACAAAATGAATAGAATTTAACTGCCCATTGATCCCTGAAGCTTGTGTTACCCAAGTTGCCCCACCATCAGAACTGTGAATGATCATTCCATCATCACCGACTGCCCAAACGCTATCTGATCCGATTGCAGCGACAGAATACAGGCGCTCCTGAATCCCGGTATTTTGCAAGCTCCAGCTAACTCCGGAATCCGCAGATTTTAAAACTGCACCATCCCGCCCAGCTGCCCAAACAACCTGATTGCTTCCCCAGGCTACCGCCTGTAATTTTCTTGAAAATCCCGATGCACTTGTCTCAGTCCATTGGTTCCCACCATCGTGTGTATAAAATATTCTACCGCCATCCCCAACCACAACACCTGTCGCACTGTCAAAAAAAGCCAAACCACCTAAATCGTTCCCACCCAGAAATTGCGATGACCAAGTGTTCCAGCCATCGGCTGTGTGAAGAACAGTTCCCGCATCGCCACAAATCCATCCATCGGTACTTGTTTGCATCGAAATGGAGCGCAACGTTTGTCCTGTTGGATTTTGTAACGGTACCCAGCTTTGTGACCACAAACTTGTTGTTATAATTAGTGGCAGTAATTTTCCAAATAGTCCAATAATCTTTTTAAACATAAATCCTCCATAAGTAGATAGTATAAGAAAATAATACTGAGAAAATTACATGAGCAATGTCAACCACTTATGGAGAAGGCAACTAACATACCAAAACGAATCGATTTTTCTATACTGTCATAAACAATTAAAAATTAATAATTTACAGCATTTAATTATCAAACAAACATGATCTCGGATAAATTTCAGGAGATTTAAATTGCATTACAATGCACAAAATGCACCTAAAATTTTTGGAGAAATAACGAGATGGAATGTTATAAAAAACGAGACGCGCAGTGCCACGCACTACACGCCCCGCTGAGGAGAGGAGATCTGTTATTTTGATGATAATTTTAAATAAACCGCAGGACACTCTATTCCAAAGCATCCTGCGGGGGAGCGAGGAGAGGAGATTTTTTAAGTAAAAAGGATAAAGGGTAAAGGATAAAAAACAAAATGTAGGGGCACGGCACCGACGTGCCCGAACGATGGGGATAAAACAAAGTATTTCAATTGTTTACAACCGAATAAATTTATCCTTTATCCTTTGGGAACGGCAGCGCCGTGACCTTACTTGAGCAGCAGCATTCGCCGGGTTTGCTGGAATGTGCCGGCAGTTAGGCGATAAAAATAGAATCCGCTGGCAACCTGCTCACCCGCTGAATTGGCACCGTTCCATCGCGCAGCGTGTTCGCCGGACGGCAATTCGCGATTGACCAATTCCGCCACTTTTTGTCCCAAAATATTGAAAATTTCCAAACGCACCACGCCGGTTTGCGGTGTGCGAAAACGAATGGTGGTTTCCGGGTTGAACGGATTCGGGAAGTTGTCCGCCAATTCGTAGCCTTCCGGCAACACGGATTTATCGCCAGCGCTGATCACCGCGAAACTGCGCCCGGTTTCTTTCAGCATCATCTGGCTGACCCACACATCATTTTGCCCGTCTCTTTCCACCGAAATCGTGATTGCGCCATCGGCGAATGCCGCTTTTGGCAAATCGACGAATCCGGTTTCCCGAATTTTCTCCGAAAACGATAGCGACGTAAGTTCAATATTATCATTTACAAACACCCGCTGATGTCGTAATTTTCCGTCATTGGCAACGGCTGCCAGATTCAACGCATATTCGCCGTTCGGATCAAGCCCTGCGAAATGATACACCACACTCTCGGCATCGCGGGTTGCGGATTGCGACGGCAAATCGCCCCATTTTACGGCGTCGCCGCGCTGCAGAAATGCGGCTTCCGCAACGTCATCGCCGCAATTCAGGCTGTAAAATAGTGGCAGATACACATCCGCAACCAGCTCGGTTTGCTCATCGCGATAGGGTGATTTCGCGCTGATGGTCAATTGATAATTCCCGCCCGGGAGCAATTGCCCGTTGTCATCACGGCGCTCGAACGCCACCGTTTTTTGTCCGGCGGAAATCCAGGAATTCGCGACATCCCGCACCGGATTTCCTTCCGCATCCCAGATTTGGGCACGCAGATGCGCTGCATCCGTTACCGTAAAACGGGTGAGCACATCGCCGGTGCGGTCGTCGCTGGCAAAACGGGCATCGTGAATGGCGGTGCCGAGCTGCATCCGCTGCGCGCCGGCGTTTTCCTGCCACCGCTCCACCGTAAATAGCTGGTCGAAACCGCTCCAATATTCACCTTCGCCCTCAACTAAAATTCTGCCGAACGGAATTTCTACGCTGGCGAGACCGGAAAATCCGCCGCTTTCCGAGTTCATTTCGTCCAGCAAAGTGAGATCCGGTGCAAATTTCAACAATCGTTGGCGATTGGCATCGACTGCAAAAATATTTCCAAAATGATCTGATTTGATCTGCTGAAGAATAGTGCCCGGCGCCATTTGCAATTCGCGAACCGCACGCAATTCGCCGTTTTCCGGGGCAAAAATTTTCAGCCGTTGACCGGCGTCATCAGCGACATAAACCAGCCCGCTGCTGACGCCGTTCCACTTTCCTACCGCTATGGATTGTGGATTTTCAACGACTGATGTCCCACCGATTCTCTCAGCGTAACTATTGTAAATTTTGAAGTTAATCAATTCATTTTTGGAGGCGTCCGCAACGATCAACGCATCGTCGGAAACATCCAGCGGCGTGCCGGCATCATCCGTTGCGATAGCCACCGGATCGCCGATGCCTTCGATGGCGAATAAAAATCGCAGATCACCGTCGCCGTTCGCAACATCGAGTTGCAGCACGCTGATGCGGTTTCGCCCGCTTTCGCCGATGAACACACGACCGTCGGTGTCCACCGCGATGGCTGCGGGACCGATCACATCGTCATACGATTTGATCCACTTGCCGAGATTGCCGTAAACCACACGATTCCATTCGCTATCGATCACAAACTGCACATAATTGCTGCGCACATACGGCGCGGTTTTGGCGTAAGTGGCGCGATAATACGATGCGCTTTTTTCCGGTGCGCCAAACAATTTCCGGTTGATCCGGTTTTCCGAAACCGTTCGGTTGAGTCGCCGGATGCCCAAATCTTTGTCAATCGCGACGCTGCGAAAGGTTTGACCGGCGGAATATCCCGGACCGGTCGCATCAAAAAAACTGTGTTCGGCAACCGATTGCGCCGTTGCTGCCTGCGCCGCAAGCGATTGAAAATCGCTGATCTGCCAACCGCCGTTGGTTTTGGCGAGATTCATCCGGCTGCCGTTTTCCAACTCAATCACTGCCGCGCTTTCTGCGCGATAAATATTTATTTTTCCACGATTTGCAGCCAGCACCAAACTCAATTCATTCAACATTTCCGGCTGGTTTGCCACCAGTTGCTGCACCGCCCGGTGATTGGCGAGCAGGTCCATCCGGCTGTGTTGCGCTGCGTGCTGCAACTCATCAATCAACATTTCCAACACCGCATCATCCGGCAATTTGGCAAAAAATGCGCCGCGATCACCGTTTTTCGGTTGTGCATTCACTGAAAACCCTGCCCAAACACACACGCCCAGCAAAATGAACATCCGTATTTTCATGATACCCTTCTTTCCTGTTGGATGATTTTTCCAAAATTTTCAATAAAAGCCAACCGCAGGATGCGCTGAGAGCGTAAAGAAAACGATGCTTTTTTTCCCTTGATTTCCGTCTGCTCTGCGAACTTCGCAGACCCTGCGGTTGAGCACTTTATTGTTAAAATCCAAAATTGAGATTCAATTGAACGATATTCGCTGAAAAGTCTAACGTATTGAAATATCTGAAGTAACGTGCCTCGATGGAGGCATTTTCGAGAAACTGCAAATCCCGCCGCGATTCGGCAATGCCGCTCAATAAATAGGTCAGGCTCAGCCCGAAATTATTGGAATTGAACGACTGCAATTTGTAATCCGCCGTGCGGAAATCGCCGTTTTCCACCACCGCATCCGAATAGCGCTCCTGCCAAAATTCCGCTGCGCCCTGTGTGTAAAACCGGTAGTTCAGCCGCAAAATCAAATCCTCAAAAACGTATTTGTTGAACTGCGTTTCAACCGTATGCGAGCTGACATTCCAGTCGTCAAAATAGAAGCGGTAATTTCCTGAAATTGATGCACTTACCGGCTCCAGAAAATGGCTGATTTTCCCCGAAATCGCGTGCCGGATTCGCGTGTCCGGATGGCTTTCCGCCACCGTTTCAAACGCGTTCAGCGCATCAAAAACCTTCACCTGACGATACGGATCGCTCAAATAGCCATTGTGGATCACCAGATCGTAGCTGAGATCGAGCACGGTGGTCGGGGAGAGAATTTGCCCGATCGCGGCTTTGCCGGAAACCGTCCATTTGTCGAATGTTTCGAGATCGCCATTTTCGAGAATTTTCCCGACTTCGTCCTGCGTGAACTGACCGCGCAGCATCAATTTTGTGTTTTTCTCAAACATCTCCCGCGAAACCGAACCGATGACCGAATTGGAGCGATAATCCAGCTCCTGGCTGTGGTAAAAATTGGCCGCGATATTGGTCACATCGTCAATGCCCTGCTCCACGCCGAGGATAATTTGTCCGCGCGATTTCTCGAACGGCTCGTTTTTCTGCCGTGCCGGACGGGTTGCGCCGGACACGCCATCGACAGGCGGCACGTACACATTGTCCAGCTCCAAATCCAGAAAAAACATGGTTTTACTGAACAGTCGTTTCGCCAGGTTCAGCGCGTTGGTGGTGACGCTGTTGCTCCCGCTATCAGAAAAATAGTAGGTCGTGAAGCTCAATTTTTCTTCCTGCGAGAATGCCAACTGCTGCGCAATCAGCAAAAATATGATGGTCGAAATGGTTCGTTTCATGGTATTTCGGGTTGATGATTTCCTTTTTTTAACCGCCGAGGTTGCAGAGAACGCTGAAATTCCCGGGGCTGAAGTTCTGAAAAATGCCGTTTTTTGAATTGTTTTTTTCATTACCAAATCTTTTCGCTGTGAACTTCGCGATCTCTGCGGTTTAGTGTTGTTTTTTCACATTCTCGTTCAAAGCTCCTGCTTTGAATGCTTTTTTTGAGAAGCTCCGGTTTCGATTAACTGTTTACACATAATTCTGGACGCTACCCATATTCGCGGCAAGTTTCATTATTTCGCGCAGCCACAGCCGCCACCGATGCCTGTTTCCCCGCCAATGCTGCCTTCGCGGGTGCTGAAAAATTTTTCATCGAGCTTTTGTTTGGCGAACTGGCTGCCGGGGTCCATAATTTGGTCGCCGAGCAATCCGCGTTGATAGGCTTTGACGTTTGCACAACTGCTGAGTGCGATGCTTGCCAAAATAATCAGTGCTATTTTTTTCATGTCTTTTTCTCCGGTTTTTGGGTGCGTCGTCCCGTTGGTTTTAGGTTCGTATCTGCGATGTTTTGGGCATGCGGTGCCGTGTCCCTACATTTTTTACTATATCCTTTAACCTTTATCCTTCGGCGCGTCAGCGCTGTTCGGTGGTGTTCGAATATTGGATCCCCGCGTCGATCCACTCGATGATCGTCAGTAAATCACGATTTTGGGGATGAAACGGCGGAATCAATCCGGTTGCATCTTTGGTGAACAGTTGCGAATGATCGTAATTCATCGGGCGATATTCATCGTTATCGCCGTCGAGCTGGCGATTGTAGAGCACCCACAGCAGCGGGCTTTCACGGGAGCGTTCGCGGCGCACATAATCGCGAGTGTCGCCGTTGACGGTGCGGTAATTCGGATCGGTCAATCGCTCGTAAACCGATGTGGTTGCATCCGGATCACTCAGATCCGCGGCGGTCATTTCCAGCGATAATCCGCCGGCCGGCACCGCATTTCCGTGACAGGAAATGCACATCCGGTTGAAAACGCCCTGTACCGTATGCGATTTGTTGGGATTCTCTTTGTTGAAAAAATCCAGCGTGTCGGGAATTGCGGCAGCGTGCTGTTCCACGTTTTCCGCATTGTTGAACCCGGAATTATAAACCTTGCTAAGTGCGGCATTTATAACAGTTTGATCGCTCTGGATTTCCAGATCATCGATGATGATATCGCGATCGTGATCGCCGTGGCAACCGGTGCACAGCCGCTGTTCGCCGGGCATCACCTGCACCCAGGTGCGCTGGTTCACCAGTAAATGACCGTTTTCGTCGAGCGTTTGCATATGCAGCGAGCGATTGGCGGGCACTTCTACCGAAAACGAGCCGTCGGCGCGAATGGGCGCATATCCGACCACCCGCTGTTTTTCGAGATTGGTATCGCCGAGCGGACCGCCGCGACGTCGACCGTCTGTCGGCATCGGAACAGCTTCGAGAATGCGCAGCCATTTTACCTGCCCAATGCTGCCGTCGCGATTCACAAAATTGGGATCGGGTCGCATTTGCCCGTCGTTCGTGGCGCGGTCGTACACGTTCGCATCGAAAAAGAAACCCGTTTGCTGCCCGCTGTTGATGGCATTTTCCACTTTCGCATCCATCGGGATCACCTGCGGCAATCCGCCGGATAGTTTTTCGCGGGGCGCCACCACCACCGGATCAACCTCGTTGAAATCGGGATCGTTGTAAATCAGACGCAGATTTTTGCCATCTTTGTCCATCACATACAGCCCGTAATCCACGCTTTCCTCTTCGCCGGTGTTCACCGGATACGGCGACATTGCCACCAGAATTTTCTCCCGGCGATCTGTTGATGCGGTCGGATCGAGAATCGGATACGGCGTTTTGAACACCGCCCGCGAATAGCGGTTATTATTGTTAAATGGCGATGTTTCCGGCGAGATAAACGTGAGGTTGTCATCCGATTTGGAGATATCGATAATGGCAATCGCGCCGCCCTCGAACGGGGAATTCCGCTCCATCACCGAGCAAACAATGCCACCGTCAGCAAGTTCGCGCGGCTCCAGAAAAACGCGGCTTCCGCTCTCGCGCGGCGTGTGGTTGCCATACATTACGAATGGGCGAGTCCCGTCCGGGTTCATCACGAACAGCGGAAATTTGTTCGGGTCGCCCAAATGCTCCCAACGGCTGTAAATAATTTTACCGCTGGAATGAACAATCGGGTTGGTGTCGTGGCTTTGGTTGAAAGAAATCTGGCGAATGTTGGTCAGCCGTCCGTCTGCGGCGCGATCCGCAACGTGCAGCAATGGCGAGTGGCGGCGTTCGTATTCGTCCACAATTCCCGCACGGGTGGAGGCAAACAAAATTTGCCCGTTGGGCAGATAAATCGGGTCCATGTCATCGCCGTCGCTCTGGCTGGTGAGCTGCACCAAATCGCTGCCGTCGATGTTCATTTCATACAACTGCCAACGGCTCTGGCGACTGATTTTCATGGAAAACAGCACTTTTTTGCCATCGAATGAAATTTCCGGATCGGCGGCTGCACCAAAATCGCGCGGATCATTTTTTCCTTCGCGAGTATATTTTTCGGTCAGGTTAGTCAATTCACCGGTCAGGGAAACCGGGCTGAGCAAGAACAGATCGCTGCCGGCATAAAATTCATCGCGATTGCTTTTCATCGCGTTGTTGTTGTTGTTTGCGCGGCTGTTTTCTTTCACAAAAATCACCGCCGATTGCCCCGCTTTGGCAAGAATGCTGTCCGGCGGCGCCTCGCCGCAACCGGTGAACAATTGCACGACGAACAAAATCAGCCAAACATAACATTTGATGCGAATCCAGTCTGTATGGGAGCGGGTGTGACGCAACATTGCTGTTTTTCCCGCTAATATTTTTTGCCGAAATACTGGCCAATCCATGGTCAAATCCTCACAGTTTGTTGAACAAAATCCGTTTACCGATTGATTTTGCCCATCTGCCCCAAGTCCATTTTAAAAGTAATATTGCAACCCGAGTGTGAACGATAAATTATGTGACGTAAAGCGTTGATTATCATTAATTTGCTGCCGGAAAATATGATCGCGGATATCGTAGCGAACCGCAATCCGTTTCACATCAAAAAATTGCGACAGCGGAATTTGTTTGCCGATGCCGAGCACATACGCGAATTTTGATTGCCCACCCTGTTTCAACCCGGCGACGCCCATCACGAAAAACGGCATGCCGCCCGCCGGAAATTTGTCGTAGCCGAACACAAATTCGTAGGTCATCAGGCGATTGGAATCGAACACCTGAAACGCGGAGAGTTCGTTCAGCACCCGCGATTCCAGGCTGCTGATGCCAACGGTGCCTTCCACAAAATAATGTGCATTGTTAAAAAATTTGGCGTATCGCGCACCGAAATAGTAGTTTGCGCCAAACCCTTCTGCCGTGTAAATGCCGTTGCTAACGCCCAAACTGTTCGCCTGTCCGTTGGCAACAACCGGGCTGAAAATGAAACCCGCCAACAATAAAATCAGCAATCTTAATCGTTTATTTTTGAACATTATTTTCTCCGTCACTCAGATTAAATCTTTGTTTTTTAACGAAATAGAAATGTGAACCCAACATTAAATTCGCGGAACAACAGCAGCTCATTTTCTGCGGCGATGTCGTTGCGAAGCTGCGTGAGATACTGCCGCGCTTCAAATGAAATGCCCAAATTCCGGGCGATAAACAACCGCGTGCCGCCGCCGACATTCACCGCCATCGACGAAACCGTGTTCGCGCCGATCGCTTCGGTAGGCACTGTCATCAGCAATCCGCCGCCGATGGTGCCGTATGGCAACCACTTTCCGTTGGTGGAGAGATTGAACGCGACATTTGCGGTTACCGGATACATATCCGCCGATTCGCCGATGATTTGCGCCAGCCCCAATTCCAGTTTGATGACACCGTAATTCATCCCCAACCGCATACCAAACAGCCCGCTGCCGCCCATCGCGCCGGTGTAGGGATTCACCTCGAAAACGGTGCCGTTGCGGAAATCCAGTTGCGTTGCCGGTTGCGGTGCGCTTTCCGTTTGTGCCCCAACCGTCACCGGAAAAGTGAGCGACAACGTCATTAAAAACAAATATTTATAAATTGAATAAATTCGCATGAATCCCACCTGTTATTTCCCAATGTTGAACCGTTTGTTGAAGTTTCATCCACTGCGACTGCACGCCAAATTGCACACCCCACCGGTTGAACTCCCGCCGAAAACGAACGCCCAGTTGCAGTTGCCGGTGCCAGTTTGTTTCTGCCGGAATTTCAGTTTCGCCGATGGCGCCGAGGTCAATCCGTTGCGCATCGCGGTGCAACCGAACAGCACCGGCAGCCGCCAAAACTTCGCTACTCGCATTTCCCGGCAGTTTTGCAAACGTCCATCCGGTGATGATCGCCAGCGGCAGCAGTGCCACCGCCAGTTTGCCCGTTCCGCCAATGGTGTCAAATATCTCGTGGGTTGTTTGATACCCGAATTGTATGCCGATGCGAAAATTTTCCGGCAGCGCGACTGCCGTTTCGCTGCGCCAGCCAACCGATGATTGCCAGTTGGTTGCTGCATCGAAACGGGTGAATTGCATCTGCGCAGCCATTTGTAATTGCTGGGCATTTACGATCGCGCATCCAAAACACACCAGCCAAAACACAACATTCCTTATCAATTGCACACACTCCTTTGCCAATTGCGTGATGTTTTTACAGTGCCAGGATATTTGTTGGAGATCAAAGAACCGTTGAAATGTTGAGCGACCGGCTGAACCACTATTCGCTTCGTTAACTACCCCGGCCACCTTGTCTGCTTATTTGGCAAAAGGCGGGCCAACTTTTTGGGGATGGGGTTCACCATGATCGCAAACCATTGTTTCAATTATACTTAAGGGATCGATCAATCGATCTTTTCCTGATTTGATAATCAGAAAAAACTGTTGCGGGAACAGATTAGCGGGCATGCTTTGTAAAATAATTTTACAAACGCTCAGCGCAATTTTTCTGAGCTTGTTGGCGATAAAGCCTTTCATAAATCCTGCATTATTTGTACATTTAAATTGAATAAACTTAACCCAAAAGCCTTATGGATACACGTTCGCTAAAGCGCCAAAAACTGATTGCACTGTTCTTTCTGGGATTCATTTTATTGAATGGTCCAATCCTGTCCTTATTCAAAAATGGCACCGTTGCAGGTATTCCCTCACTCTATTTTTATTTGTTTAGTGTATGGTTCGGCATTATTCTGATCAAGGCATTTATCATCGAAAAAAGCAGCGCATCATCGCGCTAGTGGCCAAAAGATTGAGAGGTTTATGCTGCAAAACTGGGTGGTCATTTTTACTTCATTCGGATATCTTGCGGTACTGTTTGCCATTGCGTATTACGGCGACCGGCGCGCATCAATGCAACGCAGCGTCATCAGCAACCCGTATATTTACGCACTGTCGCTGGCGGTATATTGCACAGCGTGGACGTTTTACGGCAGCGTTGGCAGGGCAGCAAACAGCGGCGTCGGGTTTTTGCCGATTTACCTCGGTCCAACGCTGATCATCACCCTTTGGTGGGTGGTGATGCGCAAAATCATTCGAATCAGTAAAAAAAACCGCATCACCTCCATTGCCGATTTTGTGGCTTCGCGATACGGCAAAAGCAATTTATTGGGCGGAACCGTTACCGTCATCGCAGTGATCGGCATCGTGCCGTATATTTCGCTGCAGTTGAAAGCGATTTCCATCAGTTTTCAGATCATCAGCGGCTATCCGAATGTGATTATGCCTGCGCAATCATCCAGCCTCGGATTAAACGATACCACTCTTTCCATCGCCATGATTTTGGCGGTTTTCACCATTTTATTCGGCACCCGGCATCTCGATGCCACGGAACGACACGAAGGGTTGGTTGCAGCCATCGCGTTTGAATCGGTGGTGAAATTGATCGCTTTTCTGGCAGTCGGACTGTTCGTAACCTATAGTATGTATGATGGTTTCGGCGATATTTTCCAACGGGCGGCGCAACACGATGATCTGCAAAAGCTGTTCGGTTTCAGCGATGTTTCCGGCTCACAGGCAGACTGGATTCTCCTGCTCATCGTATCGATGATGGCGATCATGTTCCTGCCGCGCCAGTTTCAGGTCACGGTCATCGAAAATGTCAACGAAAAACATCTCGGAAAAGCCATCTGGCTGTTTCCGCTTTATATGCTGGTGATCAACATTTTTGTGCTGCCGATTGCCCTCGGCGGGCTGATGCATTTTGCCGGACAAAATGTGGACGCCGATACCTTTGTGCTCACCCTTCCGATGATCGCCCAACAGGAATGGCTGACGTTGCTGGTGTTTATCGGCGGACTTTCCGCCGCAACCGGAATGGTGATTGTCGAAACGATTGCCCTAAGCACGATGATTTGCAACGACTTAGTGATGCCGCTGCTGCTGCGTTTGAAATTCCTGCGCCTCACCGAACGGAAGGACCTCACCGGATTGCTGCTGGCGATCCGCCGGGGCAGCATCATTTTGGTGATGTTGATGGGCTATTTTTACTTCCATTTTGTGGGCGAATTTTTCTCGCTGGTGTCCATCGGGCTAACCTCATTTGTGGCGGTTGCCCAATTTGCACCGGCAATTTTGGGCGGCATTTTCTGGAAACAGGGCTCCCGCCACGGTGCAATGACCGGATTGATTATCGGATTTGCGGTTTGGGCATTTACCCTCCCCTTTCCGTCGATGGTGCGTGCCGGATTGTTTTCGGAAACAATCATCACCCAGGGGTTGTTCGGCATCGAGCTGCTCCGCCCGTTTCATCTGTTCGGGCTGGAGGGTTTCGGGCAAATCAGCCACTCGGTGTTCTGGAGTTTGCTGTTGAATACAATCGGCTACGTCACCGTTTCGCTGTTCAGCCGGCAATCGGGCATTGAACTGAATCAGGCGTCACTGTTTGTGGATATTTTCAAATATACCGGCGGTGTGGAAGTTTCATCCATTTGGCGCGGAACGGCATCGGCATCGGCGCGCGACCTGCACGATCTGCTCCGCAGATTTTTGGGCAAACGCCGCACAGATGAAGTGTTCACCGAATACGCCGAGGTTCACAAAATCAACTGGCAAAAATCGATCATCGCCGATACCGATTTTGTGAATCACACCGAGCAGGTGCTCGCCGGCGCTGTGGGTTCCGCAACTGCCCGCGGATTGATCGGCGCAGTGGTGAAAGAGGAGCCGCTCAGCCTGGACGAAGTGGTCGAAATCCTCAACGAAACCCAGCAAGTGCTCGCCCACACCCGCGAGCTGGAAGAAAAATCCCGCGAACTGGAAGAACTTACCGGCGAACTGCAGGCTGCCAACCAACGGCTGCAGGAACTCGACCGGATGAAAGACGACTTTGTATCCACCGTAACGCACGAATTGCGGACACCGCTCACTTCCGTCCGGGCGTTTTCGGAAATTTTATACGATAATCCGGAGTTGGATATCAACCAGCGCCAGCATTTTTTGAGCATTATCATCAAAGAAAGCGAACGGTTGACCCGGCTGATCAATCAGGTGCTGGATCTGCAAAAGATGGAATCGCATACGCTGGATTGGAAGATCAGCCAGGTGGATATTTCCGAAGTGATCCGCGACGCAATGGCCGCAACCAGCCAGTTGCTGGCGGAAAAGCGCATCAAAACGGCGGTGGATTTGCCGGAAAAACCGGCATTCATTCGCGGCGACCGCGACCGGCTGATGCAGGTGATGCTGAATCTGATTTCCAACGCCATAAAATTTTGCGATAGCCAAACCGGTAAAATAAATTTGCGGCTGCAGCAAATTAGCGATCATGTGCAGATTGATGTGCAGGATAACGGCATCGGCATTCGACGGGAAGATCAGGAAATTATTTTCGAAAAATTTCATCAGGTTCACGGCGAGGTGGGCAGCCAGCCCGGCGGGAGCGGATTGGGGCTGGCAATCACCCGGCGAATTATCGAATTTCATCAGGGCAAAATTTGGGTAAAAAGCGCTCCCGGCAAAGGTTCAACGTTTTCATTTACGCTGTCCCGTGCGGATCAATCGGCTGAAACAGAAGTAAACCAAAGTGCCGGCGATCAGAAATAATGTGTTTTTTTATCTACTCAAAACGAGTTAGGTGGTTATTTTTTATATAGTTACAAATTTTGTATTAAAAAGCTGTTGCGCCAAAGGGGGTCCACAACATGGCAAAACGAGTACTCATCGTAGACGACGAACCGAACATTGTGATTTCTCTGGAATTTCTGATGCGTCAATCCGGATATGAGATTCGCGTAGCGCGAGACGGGCGGGAAGCCGAAACCGCTTTGGCTGAATTCCAACCCGACCTGGTGTTGCTGGATGTGATGTTGCCGCACAAATCCGGTTTTGAATTGTGCCAAACGATCCGCGAAAACCCGGATTGGAAATCACTGAAAATTGTGCTGCTGACCGCCAAAGGGCGGGAAATGGACATCACAAAAGGGCTTTCCCTGGGTGCTGACGATTATGTTAGCAAACCGTTTTCCACAAAAGAGTTGGTGGAAAAGGTGAACATATTGATCAATGAACCCTAAAAAATACCCGCAAAAATTCTAATGAACCTCAAACAACGTTTTATTTTGACCATCCGGCTGGCGGTTTTGGCGCTGGCGCTGATTATTTTTTTTGCGATCCTCATTTATGCGCAAATGCAGCCACCGGATGAATACGAACTGATTGTCACATTTGTGCACAAACATTTTTGGATTGTGGTGCTGCCGCCGGCGGGTTTGCTGCTGTTGCTCGGCTGGGCAGTCCACTGGTTTGGCGATCGTTATTTGGTGCCGCTCAACAAAATCACCGAAGATACCGGAATTCTGGTTGTCAACCCATCCCACCGGATCACCGTTCCGCAAAGCGAGACATTGCAGCGTTTAGCCGCATCCATCAACGCGACGGCAGATCATTTTGACGAACTTCGCCAAAATATCGAGCAGAACATCGAAAAAGCCAACGAAGCGCTGGCCGAAGAAAAAAATATTTTACTGACGCTCATCGCCAAGCTCAACGAAGGCATTTTGGTCTGCAACCGCGATTGCAACATTTTATTGTATAACGAACGTGCGGGACAAATTTTTATGCGAACCGATACCCAAAGCGGGTCGGAATCGCAGTTTGGCAGCATGATCGGCTTGGGGCGTTCGCTGCTCGGCATTATCGATCCGCGATTGGTTCAGCATGCGCTGGATGAAGTGATGCACCGCATCAGCCGCGAAAACAGCGCACCGGTTTCCCAATTTGTCACCACCGGCAGCAGCAACCAATTGTTGCGGGTTCAGCTTGCCCCGATTCTCGATAATCAAAAAAATTTCGACGGTTTTTTGCTGGTGCTTTACGACATCACCCAAAAAGTAAAACGCGACAGCCAGCGCGATATGCTGTTGCAGGTGTTGAGCGAAGGCATCCGCGCATCGGTAGCCGGGATTCGCGCGGCGATCGAAACCGTCATCGATTATCCGTCGATGTCTGCGGCAGAGCGCGAAAATTTCCAGAAAACCATCCACAGCGAATCGCTGATGCTCAGCACGCTCATCAACAAAACAACCAGCGATTTTTCCGAACATTTTAAAGCACATTGGCCGCTGGAACAGATGCTTTGCCCGGATTTGCTGGCAGCCATTCAGCGTGCGGCAACGGAGCGATTGAACATCAATATTGCGTTGGAAAGTTGTGAGGAGAGCATCTGGATTAATGTAGACAGCTATTCGCTAACTCAGGCGTATCTCTTTATTTTACACGAGCTTAAACAACTGGAAATCACTGATTTTTCTTTCCGGATTGAGCGAAAAAATCATTTCGTTAATGTCGATCTGGCATGGCAATCCAAAAAGTTTCCGCGAGATGTAATGCAAGACTGGAAATCGCAATTTTTGCTGATCGACAACGAAGGAATCATGCTCACATTGCAGGAAGTGCTCGACCGCCACGATGCGGAAATCTGGTCCAAATCCGATCCCGAAAACAACGAATTTTATTTGCGGTTGTTGTTACCCGCTATTCCCGAACCCGTTTCAAAACCGGTGCAAATAATGCCGGACGCCGAAAGCCGCCCGGAATATTATGATTTCGATCTGTTCAATCGCCCCGGACAAATGAGCGAACTGGACGATGTGCCGCTTTCCGAATTGAGTTTTACGGTTTTCGATACCGAAACCACCGGTTTGAACCCATCGGATGGCGACGAAATTATTTCGGTGGGTGCGATCCGGATCGTCAATGGGCGCATGCTTCGCCGGGAAGTATTCGATCAGCTGGTGGACCCGCGCCGGACGTTGTCGCGCGAATCGATTAAAGTTCACGGCATTTCGCCGGAGATGTTGGTCAACCAACCGACCATCGACAGAGTGTTGCCGGCATTTCACGATTACGCAAAAAAAACCGTGCTGGTGGCTCACAACGCCGCTTTCGACATGCGATTTTTGCAAATAAAGGAAGAAAATACCGGTGTGAAATTTGTCAATCCGGTGCTGGATACATTGCTGCTTTCTGCATTTGTGCACCCAAATCAGGATAAACACAGTTTGGATGAGGTTGCCAAACGGTTGGGCGTAACGATTATCGGCAGGCATACGGCTTTGGGGGATTCGCTGGTGACAGCAGAGGTTTTTCTGAAATTGTTGCCACTGCTGGCCAAAAAAGGCGTTCGCACACTCCGTGAAGCGCGCGAAGCCTCTCAAAAAACATTTTACGCACGACTAAAATATTAACTGTTAGCGCCCGAATTCTTCGTCGTAATCCGACATTGCAGCTTGCACAACTTCCAATGCCCGCTCCGCGCCGTAAACTTCTTCGATATCCAGTTGCGATGGTGATCCCGGCACCATTTTGTAAGTGCTGAAATAATGCCGCAATCGCTCCACCAAAATTTCCGGCAGTTCGGATATATCGTGCACATTTTGCCAAATGTTATCGTTTTCCAGCACAGCGATAATTTTATCATCCGCCTCGCCTTTGTCGATACACTGCAATCCGCCAACCACCCGCGAATTCAAAATAATTTCCACACGATTGATGGGACGCTCGCTGAGCACGCAAATATCCAACGGATCGCCGTCGCCACCATTTGCTTTTGGCGCAAGTGAGCCCACCCGACGCCCGCAATAGGTTCGCGGAATAAACCCGTAAAGCGCCGGCGGCTGCGAAGAACTGCGCTGCGGACGATCCACCCGAATGTAGCCGGTAATTTTGTCCACTTCATATTTCACAAAGTCAAACGGCGTTATTTCAATATATGCATGCACAACTTTTGGTGCATCCGGTCCGGTTTCCAATCCATGCCACGGATGCGGACGCCAACGATAAAACGGCGGGGGAAATGACATTCTCAACTCCTGAAGTTTAATGTGTTTTACAAAAATAAGTCGCAGAACTTTGTTTGATTTTCAATTTTCGATTTTCACAACACCGATCAGTGATTCATCAACCCACCGTGAAACGCCCGATGCGGCGCATTTTTTAATGTTCAAATCACATCATCCCCCGGAAATGTACGCTCATTTTTTCCTGATAATCCTGCACCAGACTAAAAATTTCTTTGAGCATCCGCTGCTCGATCTGGGTTAGTTTTTCGGGGTTGATGTAGTTGGATGGCGCGGCATTTTCTTCGGTAATCGCCTGCACCTGCCGCACCAATCGGGCTTGCATCAGGAAGCGATACGCCTGCTCCAACTCGCTGTATTCTTTGATTTTAAGCACATTTTTTTGATGCAATACTTCCAACCGGTCCAACGTATTGGTTGCCTCTATTTTGTGTTCCAGTGCATAAATCCGGGCAAAATCGACGATGGGCGTCATCGCTTTTTTAACATCAAACATATCTTTGTGATCGCCTTTGGATTCTACCACAAAATTGCGGAAAAAACCCAGTGGCGGTTTTATTTGCAACGAGTTGCTCACCAAATGGAAGTAGAACATCCCGGCACGCTTGTTCAGTAAATCGAACAAATAGTTGCGCAAATCCCGCGTCAGCGATGCGTCACCATATGCACCCTCAAAATCAAAAAAAATGGTAGAGTGCATGACTGCCATCGGCTCAGGTGTTTGTATCCATTGGTAAAAATAATTTTTCCACACCGAAACCGGTTGGCACCATTTGGGATTTTGGGCCATAATATTGCCGTTGCAATAATTATATCCTGCACTGTTCAGCCAGCCGCATACCTTTTCACCAAATTTCAGAAAATAATCCTGAACTTCTTTTTCGCGGCTTTTGGGCGGATTTTTGTAAATGATCGCGTTATCCTGATCGGTTTTGAGCGTTTGCTCTTTTCGTCCCTCGCTGCCCAAAATCATGAAGGCAAACTGAGTGGGTGGTTCGCCAATTTCATCGATTGCAAACTGGATCAGTTTTTTCAAAACACCGTCTGCAACTGCCGTAATCATCCGATTTAAGTGGTCAGAGCGTGCGCCGCCCTGCACCAGTTCTTTTACGATCGGCGCCAATTCTTTTTGTTTTCCGAATAAATCTTCCGGGCGTTGGGCGTAGCGAATTTCCCGCATCAGCATCACCGGCGAAAGTCCCTGCAACATCAGCAGGCGACGGTTGCTGGTCATTCCCACTACTTTTCCGGCGGCGTCTGTCACTGCCAAATGTTTGATATTTTTCTGCACCATCATCAAAATAGCTTCCAGGGCCGGCGCATCTTGAGGAATGCTCAACAGCGGCGATGACATGATTTCATTCACGGGATGGCCGACATCCATTGCATCGGCAACCACTTTTTGGCGAAAATCTTTGTCGGTTACGATCCCCACAAATTTGCCGTCGTCATCGGTGATCAGCATTGCGCTATGCGACAATTTGTTCATCGCACGGGCAACTTCCTGAATACTGGCAGATTGATGATAAACGGAAAGCTCAAAATTTGTAACGGTTTTGACCATTTGATTATACAGCGGCATATCAGAATCGCTGCGTTGCGCCGCCACATTTGCAACAATTGCCAGATACGATTTGTCGAGCAATTTTTTGCCAAAACTGTCTGTGAAAAAATCGGAGAAATCTGGATATTTTTCGCAAAGCGCCAAAAATCGCTCGCGGTCAATCATGAAAAATCGGGAGGGTTCGTGAACACGAATTGTGCGGATGGCGAATCCTTGATTCACCAGCATCGCAATGCCGCCAAATGTTTCCCCTTCGCTGGAAAATCCGCTTAGTTTTTTGACGCCGTTTTCTTCAAAAAACAGCTCCACCGCGCCTTTCTCGATCACGTACAAGCTGTCGAGTTTTGATTTTCCCTGGGTGCATAACAGCGTATCCGCCGGATATTCAGCGATGCGAACATTTTTGGCGATATCCGCCACTTCTTTTTGGGGTAAAGCATCGAAAGGTGCAATTTTCTGCAAAAAAGACAGCGTTTTTTGGCTCATTTCGATCAACCGTTTATTTGAACGTGTAAATTGTGATCGCTTGGAAAGGGGTGCGATGCCATTCCTGAGAATGCAGGAATCACAGGTTTATTATTACAACAGCAATCGATCGCTACCCAACAAAACAGCTGAATTCCGGGGATTTCTGCAGCCGGAAAATTCTGTCGGAAACGTTGCCAAAAAAACACCGTTCCCGACAGTTGAATTTCTTCATTGGAAATAATTTTATTGCACTAATTTTCAATCATTTCTTTGTTGCCACAAACTTAAACGCGTTCGACAGTCACAGCCGTTCCGCCGCCAACACCGTGGCACAACGATGCGACACCAAATTTGCCATCATTTTCGTTTAGCGCATTAAGTAAGGTTACGATGATGCGGGCACCGGAACAACCGAGCGGATGTCCGAGCGCAATCGCGCCGCCGTAAACGTTTATTTTATCATAACTTACGCCAAGTTCACGACTGAGTAAAACGTTGTTCAAACCGAATGCTTCGTTGTTTTCGTAAAGGTCGATATCGTTGGGTTTCAATTCCAATTTGCCGAGCATCTTTTGAATTGCGGGCACCGGTGCTTCGACAAACTTGTAGGATTCCACACCAACCCATTCCGCACCGCAGAATTTCGCGATCGGTTTCAGCCCGAATTCTTTCACTGCTTTTGCGCTGGCGAGCACTAATCCGCAGGCGCCGTCGGAAATCTGGCTGGCGTTTCCGGCGGTAATTACGCCATCTGCGTTAAACACCGGGCGCAGTTTTGCCAAGGTTTCCAGCGTGGTTTCCGGGCGAATGCCTTCGTCGGTGTCCATCACCACCGTGCCTTTCCGGGATTTCAATTCCATCGGCGCGATTTCTTTTTTGAAATAGCCTTTTTCGGTTGCCGCAGCCGCACGGGTATGCGAGAGATACGCAACTTCGTCCACTTGTTCGCGGGCAACGCCGCGTTCTTTGGCAAGCTGGTCGGTTTCGTCGCCCATGGAACGACCATTGGTGGAATCGGTCAACCCGTCATGCGCCAGTTCGTCGATCACCTGTTCACCGCCGCCGGAAAGATATTTGTATCCCCAACGGGCTTTGTGCGACAGGTGAAAACCGGCTTGCGACATCGATTCCACCCCGCCAACGAGCACAGTATCCACATCACCGAGGCGAATCATATTTACGCCATTCATAAAACTCATCATTCCGGAGGAGCACAGCATATCGAGCGCGTAACCGTCAACATGTGCGGGAATTCCGGCACGCAACGCGGCGTTTCGCGGCAGCAATTGTCCGTGTCCGTGTTTAAGAATATTGCCGTAAATGTAAAAACCGAGTTTATCTGCCGGGAGTCCGGCTTTTTCCAACGCCGCTTTCATGGAATGTGCTGCCAAATCCACCGGCGAGGTGTTGACCAATGCGCCGCCAAATTTGCCAATCGGCGTTCTTATTGCTGAAATCACAAATACATCTTGCATTATTGATCCTCCGTTTGCCGCTCAAAATGAGGGTATTTCTATTTTGAGAACCGCAGCGCAGTTTTCTGTCACGCCTGCATTGGGCTCATTTTTTCATTTTTGATCGTGTTTGTACATATTTTTGACATCCGTAATATAGCCCGGTGCAACACACGAAAGCAAGAAAGCAGTTCCGCAAGCTGTTGATGAAAATTGACAGCATACTTTTGCCGGCTTCCCCTGCAGAATTTTTGCGGGTAGCTAATTTCATAAAAAAAATTTTGTGAGATTAATTTGCAGATTCGTTGCGAATCAAAATTTCAGAGGGTTCTTGCAACGGTTCCGGTGTTGCCAAAATTTCGAAACACCGGAACCGGTAATTCCTATTTCGAAATCCCGAAACAAATCAGGATTTCTGTTGATCGGGCATTAGATCGCTTGCTCACTGAACTGCATATTTTTCCGTTTGCGCTGCACTTTTCCAACGGATAGTTGCTCCATAACACCAGAAAATACCGCTTCAACGGTTTTTGTTCCATCAATTGCGGTATAAACGCCTTTGGCAATATAATACTCGATCAGCGGTGCCGTATTTTTGCGATAAACGGCTAAACGATTGGTGATAATATTTTCACAATCATCCACACGGTGAACCACTTTACCGCCACATTCATCGCAAACGCCATCAACTTTGGGCGGATTTGCAATTGTGCTGTAAGGTGTTCCGCATTGCTGGCATATTCTGCGGCTGGTTAACCGGGCAATAATATCTTCGTCGGGCACGGCAATGTCCAACACTTTCAGTTGCGAAATATTCATGCGAACCAGAATGCCTTCCAAGCCTTCCGCCTGAGGAATTGTCCGGGGGAATCCGTCCAAAATAAATCCATTTTTGCAGTCTTCTTCATGAAGACGTTTTTCCACGATCTGCAAAATCAGCGAATCAGAAACCAGTTCTCCCTTTTCCATTACGCCTTTCACCTTCAAGCCCAGGGGCGAACTGTTTTTGATTTCGGCACGCAGCATATCTCCAGTTGAGATTTGCGGTATCCCGAGTTCCTTCACCAATTTTTTAGCCTGGGTGCCTTTTCCGACACCGGGTGCTCCTAACAAAATCAGGTTCATTTTCAGACCTCCTGTAAAGCGGCATAATGCCTTTCGGCAAGTCGCGATTGTTACATTGTTACCGGGCGTGCCGGCAACCCCTCTACCTTTATCGATTTCTGCTCTTTGCTGTTTTGCCTTCGTTTGCGCTGGCTTCAGTATGGAAATTGAGAATTTTTTTGTGATACAATAACCAAAACAGGAGAATGAAGTATAGCCCGATACCGATCGAAATCCAATAATAGCCCAACAAATAGGGCTCGAGTACAAAACGCAATACTAACGTGAAAATAAAATAGAATACCGAAAATATGATGGACTGTTTCCGGTTTAATCTCATTTTTTCCTCGGGCTTTTTACGATGACCGATTGCGAAAAAAACACAATTGCAATCTCTTTATTATAGCATTTTTTTCAGAAAAAGCAAGCTTTTTGTTACACTTTTCACATTTCATTAGACAATAATTTATCCGCTTTTTAGCGAAAATTTCTGAATCCGATTGCAAATTATGAATTGTTTGTCACTTGCTAAAAACGGTTCCCGCAATCACTTTTTTACCGGAAACCTGTGCGGTAAATCTAAAAACAGCCGGATCACACAATAAATAATCGACGAATGCAAACAGACTGTAATTTATTTTGCAAACGATACCGACCGACCGATCGGCATCGCCAGCAGATTCGTATTTTAATCTCAGTATAGAGATCAGGTGTTACCTTGTCCAATCCGATGTTCAGACATTGTAGATTTAATTTCATCCAGAATTTTCGGATCGTCAATTGTAGATGGCGTTGTGTATTCCTGTCCATCAGCTATTTTACGGATGATATGCCGCAATATTTTTCCGGAACGGGTTTTTGGCAAGCGCTTAACCACCGCTGCCCGGCGAAAATATGCAAACGCACCAATTTCTTTGCGAACCATTTCCACCAGCTCTTTTTCCAGTGTTGCTTCATCCAATGTTGCGCCATCTTTTAAAACAACCAATCCGATAGGCACTTGTCCGCGCATCTCATCGTTGATGCCCATAACGGCGCATTCCGCCACTGCCGGGTGCGATGCGACAATTTCTTCCATTTCCCCGGTGGACAGCCGGTGACCGGCAACGTTGATCACATCATCTATCCTGCCCATAATGTAAACGTAATCATCGCGATCTTTATAGCCGCCATCGCCGCTGAGGTAATAGCCGGGAAAACGCTCCATATATGATTGCTGGAATCGATCGTCGTCATTCCAAAGCGTTGGCAGACAACCGGGCGGCATCGGTAATTTCACCGCAACGGCACCTTCTTCGTCGCTGCCCAGTTCTTTGCCGGAAGGATCGAGAATTTGCACATCATAACCCGGAACGGATTTGGTTGCCGAGCCGGGACGAACCGAGAATTGTTCCAATCCCAACGGATTGGCAACGATGGGCCAGCCAGTTTCGGTTTGCCACCAGTGATCGACCACAGGAATGGTGTCCGGTAAAATATCTTTCAACCAGTGGTAGGTTGGCGGATCGAGCCGCTCGCCGGCCAAAAACAGTTGTTTGAGGCAGGAAATATCGTATCGTTTGAGGTGATCCGCTTTCGGATCTTCCTTTTTGATTGCCCGAAATGCCGTAGGCGCGGTGAAAAAAGCTTTTACATTGTGTTCGGAAATGACTCGCCAAAACGTGCCGGCATCCGGTGTGCGAACGGGTTTTCCTTCGAACAAAATGGTTGTGCATCCGGTAATGAGCGGCGCGTAAACGATGTAGGAATGTCCGACAACCCAGCCCACATCAGATGCAGCCCAATACACATCGCCCGGTTTTACGTTGTAAACGGTTTCCATGCTGTATCGCAGCGCAACGGCGTGACCGCCGTTATCCCGCACAATACCTTTGGGTTTGCCGGTGGTTCCGGAGGTGTAGAGAATATACAACGGATCGGTTGCATCAACCGCAACGCAATCTGCCGGTTTTGCGTTGGACATCAGTTCGTTCCATTCGTAATCGCGACCGGTTTCCAGCGACGCATTTTGTTGCGGACGCTTCAGAATGACGCATTTTTCCGGTTTGTGTTTCGCCTGCCGAATAGCTTCGTCGAGCAAAGGTTTGTAGGGTATCACTTTGTCGAATTCGATACCGCAAGATGCAGAAACCATCACTTTCGGCTGTGCATCATCGATGCGGATCGCCAGCTCGTTGGGTGCGAATCCGCCAAACACAACAGAGTGCACAGCGCCCAGCCGCGCAGTTGCCAACATGGCGATGGCCGCTTCCGGCACCATCGGCATGTAAATGACCACGCGATCGCCTTTGGCTACGCCCATATCGGCCAAAACGCCGGCAAACATTGCTACGGCATCGCGCAGCTCGCGGAAAGTGTATGTTTTTTTTGAATTTGTGGATGGCGAATCGTAAATCAAAGCGAGCTGATCGGCCCGCCCGTTGTTCACATGGTGATCCAATGCAAGATATGCAGTGTTGAGTTTCCCACCCTGAAACCACCGGTAAAATCCTTTTTCATCTTTCGAAAGAATTTTTCGCGGCGCTTCGTACCAATAAATGTTTTTTGATTTTTCTTTCCAGAATTCTTCCGGATTTTGAATGGAATGCAGGTATTCTTTTTGGTAATTCATGTTAGTATTACCTCTCTTTGTAATCGAATCTGTCCGGCGCAAAGAGCCAGAATTCACTCAGAAAAAACACCGGACGGTTTACACGACTGAATAAAATTCAAATTGATTTTAACTGGTTAATCAGCCTGCGGAAAGTTGTCGGCATCTCCCCTTTTTCTGAACAAAACTGTAATCGTAAAACATTTGCAAAGCGGCGCGCCCGTTAAAGAGAGCGCCGTTTTGCGGTTAAAAAGCCTGGATCGACGTTGCGCGAAATTGCGCTTGCACCAGGTTTATAGTCGGTTTTCAACAAGAGAATCGACCACAGCCGGATCTGCCAGTGTGGAGGTATCTCCCAGTTTATCGAGTTCGCCTTCGGCGATTTTGCGCAAAATGCGGCGCATAATTTTGCCGGAACGGGTTTTGGGTAACGCTGGTGTAAACTGGATTTTATCCGGCATTGCGTGCGGTCCCAAATGTTCCCGGACAGATTTTTTGATAGCTTTCACCAAATCGTCACTCGGATCTACGCCGGTCATCAGCGTGACGTATGCGTAAATGCCCTGCCCTTTGATATCGTGCGGAAAACCCACAACTGCGGCTTCGGCAACGCCTTCCGCATGACCGATCGCGCCTTCAACTTCGGCGGTACCGATCCGGTGACCGGAAACGTTCAGCACGTCATCCACGCGCCCGGTGATCCAGTAATAGCCATCTTCGTCGCGGCGAGCGCCGTCGCCGGTAAAATAGTAGCCGGGATACATCGCAAAGTAGGTTTGTTTGAATCGTTCGTGATCGCCGTAAACGGTGCGCATCTGGGACGGCCAGGATGTTTTGATCGCCAGCAATCCCTGCGTTGCGCCTTCCTGCTCTTCACCTTTTTCATTGAGCAAAACCGGCTCGATACCGAAAAACGGCAACGTTGCAGAACCGGGTTTTGTGGGGGTAGCGCCGGGCAATGGCGTAATCAGCACGCCGCCGGTTTCCGTTTGCCACCAGGTATCTACGATTGGGCAATTTTCTTTCCCGACGACGGATTGATACCATTTCCATTCCGGCTCTTTGATGGGCTCGCCAACGGTGCCCAATATCCGCACGCTGGATAAATCGTATTTATTCACCCAACTGTCGCCCTCTTTCATCAGCGAACGGATGGCGGTTGGCGCTGTGTAAAACTGGTTAACTTTATGTTTTTCAACAACTTGCCAAAATCTGCCGTAATCAGGATAGGTGGGTACACCTTCGAACATCATTGTAATGGCACCGTTACACATGGGTCCGTAAATAATGTATGAATGTCCGGTAATCCAGCCGATATCGGCGGTGCACCAATAGATATCGCCGGGTTTGTAGTCAAATATTAATTCGTGCGTAAATGATGTGTATACTGCGTATCCGCCGGTCGTATGCAGCACGCCTTTGGGTTTTCCGGTGGAGCCGGATGTGTATAAAATGAACAACGGATCTTCCGAGTCCATTACTTCGGGTTCGCAAACTTCTGAAACTTTGGCCATTTCTTCGTGCCACCAGTGGTCACGCCCGTTCTGCATATTTACGGGTTGGCCGGTGCGTTGAACTACAAAAATATGTTTGATAGACGGGCATCTGGGTGCGGCTGCATCTGCATTCGCTTTCATGGGAATATTGTTTTTTGCCCCACGAACTGCGGTATCTTGCGTGATGAGTGCGACACATTCGGAATCGTTGATGCGATCGACCAATGCTTCTGCGCTAAATGCGCCAAAAACGATGGAGTGAACCGCGCCGATTCGTGCGCAGGCTAACATGGCAAAAGCCAATTCCGGGATCATCTGCATGTAAATGCACACGCGGTCGCCTTTTTTTACACCGTGCGCTTTCAACACATTCGAAAATTTTTGAACTTCCGCCAAAACTTGCGCATAGGAAAAAGATACGCTTTCATCCGGATTATTGCCTTCCCAAATGATGGCGGTATTGTCGCCGTTACCGGCTTTCACATGACGATCGAGGCAGTTATAGGTAATGTTTAGCTTTCCGCCTTTATACCATGCAATTTCAGGATTTACAAAATCGAATTCGCGAACGGTATGCCATTTCTCATACCAGTCTATCCGTTCGGCTATTTCGCTCCAGAACTTGTCGGGATCTGCGATGGATCGCTCATACATTTCCCGGTACTGATCCAATGAACTGATATGTGCATTTTTCGATGCATTCGAATCAGGATGATACTTCATACTTTCGGCCCTCCTGCAGGTTTTAAAACAGGACCGGGTTTACCACAAACCCGATCCTGCAATAATTCAACAAATACATTTAGTGAACATGTGACGCACCTTTAGCGCCGCGCGGGATGCGGATATCTTCAATCAGTTGCTGAATTTCAGCCGGCGGTTCCGGCGTGAATTTAGAAACGATAAAAGATACAATAAAGTTCAGTATCATGCCAACAGTTCCTATGCCTTCCGGAGAAATTCCGAACCACCAGTTTGCTGTGGTGTTTGCAGCAGGATTCACAAACTTGAAATAAATGATGTAAGCTGCTGTAAATACGATACCTACAACCATACCCGACAACGCACCTTCTTTATTGGTACGTTTGGAGAAAATACCCAAAATGATAGCCGGGAAGAAAGATGCCGCAGCCAAACCGAACGCAAATGCCACAACCTGCGCCACAAATCCCGGCGGGTTGATGCCGAAATAACCGGCGAGCACAACTGCAAAACCGGCTGCAATTCGCGCATACATCAATTCGTTTTTCTCGTTTGTTTCCGGGGCGAACACATTTTTGATCAGGTCGTGTGAGATGGATGTGGAAATAACCAGCAGCAATCCCGCAGCAGTCGAAAGCGCAGCAGCCAAGCCACCGGCAGCAACCAACGCAACAACCCAGTTGGGCAACTGAGCAATTTCCGGGTTTGCCAGCACAATAATATCGCGGTCAACGGTCAGTTCGTTTGCGATACCATCCGGTGCATTCGCGCCGCGATACTGGATCATACCATCATTGTTTTTATCTTCCCATTTGATCAAACCGGTTGTTTTCCAGGATTCAAACCAATGTTGCTCCTGACCTGCAGCGATAGCAGCTTCATGAAGTTGTTCCGGTCTTCTATCATTAAGGGTTTGAATCATATTGGTACGTGCAAATGCTGCCACTGCCGGTGCAGTTGTATATAGCAATGCGATGAAAAACAGCGCCCAACCAGCGGAAGAACGGGCATCGCGCACTTTGGGAACGGTGAAGAAACGGATGATAACGTGTGGCAAACCGGCGGTACCGACCATTAATGCGAGGGTTATCGCAAACACATCTATCGGCAATTTTGCCCCTCGTCCGGTATATGCCGCGAACCCAAGATCTCGTTGCAAGGTATCCAGTTTATCCAGCAAATAACCGCTGCCATCTGCCAGTTCGCTACCAAAACCCAATTGCGGAATGGGGTTGCCAGTCATCAAAATGGAAATGAAAATTGCCGGAATCAAATAAGCAATAATCAAAACGCAATATTGAGCAACCTGAGTATAGGTAATACCTTTCATTCCACCCAACACTGCATAAATGAAAACGATAATCATACCAATCAACACACCGGAGTTAATCGGCACTTCCAAAAAGCGTGAGAATACAATACCTACACCGCGCATTTGACCGGCAACATAGGTAAAGGATACGAAGATTGCACAAATCACCGCCACAACCCGGGCGCCTTTGGAATAGTAACGTTCTGCAACAAAATCTGGCACGGTAAATTTACCAAATTTACGCAGATAGGG
Organism: Calditrichia bacterium; assembly: GCA_020634975.1. NCBI lineage: Bacteria > Pseudomonadati > Calditrichota > Calditrichia > Calditrichia bacterium. The sequence continues at coordinate 770,586 of JACKAQ010000001.1, forward strand.
TGTAAGCAACATCGCCAGCAGCACATAACCGCCGCTCCATCCCATCAAATATACAGCGCCATCGCGACCGAGAAATGAGATAATACCTGCCATTGAAATAAACGAAGCTGCGGACATCCAGTCAGCGCCGGTTGCCATTCCATTTAAAACAGGGTGAACACTTTTTGCGGCTACATAAAAATCGCCGGTAGAGCGGGCACGTGTCCAAAACGCGATACCGATATACATCGCAAAAGTAATGCCCACGATAATCCAGGTCCAGACTAAAATTGACATTTATAACTCCTTAATTTTCTTAAGTTTATTCAACATTAATTCATTCAAAAGACAGTTATAGTGCAGTTAGTCTTCGTGAACATCGAACTCGCGATCGAGCTTGTTCATTAGCTTAACGTAAACAACAATCAGTATCACAAAAACAATTTCCGAACCTTGCTGGGCAAACCAGAACCCAAGTTTAAATCCGAAAAATTTGATTGTATCCAATTGTTCAACTAAAATAATACCAAACAGGTAGGATACCGTAAACCAAACAGCCAGCAGAATGCCCACATAAGTGAGGTTCCTTTTCCAGTATTCCTGCATACTTTTGGACGCCATAATTACTTCCTCCAAAAACAGTTTAAGGTTAACCGGTGCATGCGGTTTAAAACACGCACCGGTAAAATTTGAGACGTTTTCCTTCTTCAGGCGCATGCGCCTAACGACTACACAATCACTTGTTTGCGATTAAAAGCCCAGAATAAACGATAACAACAAGCGGATGTTTGACGTGCTAAGATCAGAATTTCCCGGTTTTCCTTTATCGTCGAACGCATCTTCCACAGAAGTATCCACATAGCCGGCTTTGGTGAATTCAACTTCACCGGCGATCTGCGCTTTGCCGGATTTGATAACCACCCGGGGCGATACACGTAGCAAATCTTTGATATTGAAGCCGCGTGCGGAAGGCGTAACTGCTGCAACATCGTCGCTGGCACCCTGATTTTGGGAATAACCGAAGAAAATACCGGGCTGAACATTGCCGGATGTAGCATAAACTTCGCCCCACAAAGATAACACGTTCATCGTAGTATATTCAGTTTTGCCCGGCTCGGAACCCTCTGCAGCAACAGTGAATCCACCCAACATGAGGTGATCAAAAAGGTTTTGACCAAGTGTTGCTTCCAATTCCACTGCAGCACTACCAAGATCTGCTTTACCGAAAGCCTGCAAGCTAACGCCGGTAACCTTGCCGTCATCTGCCAACGACGGGCGCAATTGTTTGAAATCGACGGTTGCGCCGATAACATTTTTGCCAGGATTTAACTGAATTTGTGCACTCAGGTTAGGTAATGCGGCATTGCGCAACGGCGTACTGCCACCGGGGCTGGCGAAATCGCGTTGGGAAGATGCTGCAAGCGTTAACACAGCTGTTCCGAATTTCTGCTCCAAACGCAATTGCGGGTTACGCGAAAACGGCTGGAATGGCACACCGGTGTTGAACGAAACAGTGCCGGGGAAAACAGCGGTAACAAATAACGGATGCCAATATTGTCCGGCAATAATGGTTGTGTTATCCCAAACCATTTTCATAAATGCGTGGCGCAAACGAAATCCGTTGATGTCCGGATCGCTATGACCAAAAAATGCACCTTCTAAAACACCCGAAACTTTGGCTCCAAAGGCATCCGGTGCGGTGATTTTACCCGTCAGGCGGGTTTGGATTGCCAACTGGTTGAAATTTGGGGTGGCATTCATATCATCTCCATCTTCATCCATTGATTCAGCAGCCGGATAAAGCAGGAAATGACCTTCACGCGCCGCAACTGTCTGGCGGGTGTCAAAAAAATGATCGGATTTCACAAAACCCGAGAATTTGATTCCCCAATCACCATCCTGTGCAATGGCGAAAGATACAGAAACCAATAGCGCAAAAAATACCAACGTAGATTTACGCAACATAACAATTCTCCTCACTAAGCTTGTTTAGGATTTGGTTATCTGAAATTTGTGCTGGATTTTTTACAGCGGCCCTGTCCATCACAAATCTCATTTTTTACCGAAACAGATACTAATTACAAATGACTTTTCATCAATGATAAGACACCTCAACCCATACTCCTGCCACAGTCACATGCGAATCCTCCTTTGCTGGTTAAACAATAAATCACTTATCGTATCACCTAAAATTGCTGTGTAAATCGCAGGTCTTCCGTGATCGTAAAAAAATCCTGTTAAATATTTGGAAATACTGAGGTAAAAAAAGAAAGCTTAAAAAGGTAAACACACAAATGCAGATCGGTCGATTGTTAAAAACCTCGCGCGGCGGTTGCCGATACCACCGCGCGGGAACTGCCCCCTGTTAACCTTGCCGTGAAGGTTTTCCTGGACTTTTTGATTTCTTGTTAAACATGTTGCTTTTCATTGTTTCTGCCAGATGAATTAATTTTTGGCAATCAGTTTTTTCAATTCCACTTCGCCGGCATCGAGCAGCACTTTTACATGTTCCGTATTCACGGTTGCCACAATTATATCGCCGATCTCGGTGTTCACTTCGTTAAAAATACCCATTTTTTTCATACCGGCGGTTTGCTTTTGGTTGTCCTGCGTCGGGGTAACGTAATGCAGGGAAACGCTTTTGTAACGATGAATCAGGAACAATTGCAGCAGCGTCATCAATCGTTTTTTGCGGAAACTTTCGTTCAACGTGTTTTGGTCGCGGATGGACAGAATGCTTTTTCCGGTGCGATCGTGAATGGTTGCAAAGATAACATTCGCAGCCAAATTGCGATTTTCGTCCATCACTCGCAGTTCCAACAACTCCGATCCGGCAGTGTGCGGGCGCAACTGAATGTGCAACGGTACCGCAATTTTGTTCTGTTTTGTCCACAATTCCAGCCAGCTTTCCAGCAATTTTACCGGCACTTCGGTTTGCACCAGATGCTGGAACTGGGTGGAGCCTTTGCCCATTGCTTTGGTAGTTGCGGTTCGCCCGGAAGATGCGGTCAACGCGGCGTCCAAACGGTTGCCGCCAACGAGGGTTTGCGGGGTTTTATAGGTTGAATTGAGCAATCGCAGTTTGCGCTGGACTTTTGCCAGTGCCAACATGCCATCCTGCATCAGCGCGGTCGAAAATTCTTCCGCTGCCAATCCATCGATCTGGTGTCCGCCATAGGTGATGAAGTTGAACACAAATCCCATTTTGCCCATTTCTTTCGGGAAATTGCGCATTTCATCGTCGCTCATGCCGGTGGTATCCCAATTGAAGGATGGCGACAAATTATACGCCAGCATTTTTTCCGGATAAACCGCATGAATCGCATCTGCAAATTCTTTGGCATCTTTCAGGTCAGCCGTTTTGGTTTCCATCCACAAAATATCTGCGAATGGCGCCACAGCCAGCGATTTGGCAATTGCATACTCAATACCGCCGCGAACCTGATAATAACCTTCCGGCGTTCTGGCGATTTCACAATCCCAATCGGCGTCGATGCCCATCGCTAACGCTTTTTTGCGTGCTTCGTCAAACGATGCTTTTCCGGCAAATGCCAGCCATTCGTCTGTCGTCATTTCCAGCGTTGCACCTTCTTCGCTGCGGAAAGCCATCAGATCTGCCACGGCTTCGCCATAAGATTTGATGCCGGCAGATTTTTCCCAGGTTTCCACAAAACTGTTCACCGCTGCATCGAACATTTTTTCAACATTGCCGCCACCGGCTTTTGTAATCGCGACAATTTTTTCATCAAATACCGGAATCAGTCCATTTTGCTCGAACCAGTTGTTGGCTTCAGCGTATGCGCTATCAGAAATTTGATACAGCAGATGTCCGTTAATTTCGGTTATTCCGGCGTCGTAAAAGCGTTTCATCAGCGCCAGATAACAATATTTGTATCCCGGAACATCCAGATTTGTGGCGCCCAGAATAAATGGCTGATCGCGTTCGTCGCCGCTGCTTTCCAGCAGGTTTGCGGCTTCCGCGTCGGTTCGGGCGACGATAATTCCCGGAACCTCCATGATATCCAATTGGAACCGCGCCGTGTTCAGCCGTTTGATTTGCTCATCCACCGGTACCAGAACTTTCCCGCCCTGATGACCGCATTTTTTGGTTCCGGGTTTCTGATCTTCGATGTGATATCCGGTAACCCCGGCTTCCACAAACCGGCGGATCAGGTTTCGCACATGTGCATCGCCGCCGTGTCCGGTGTCAGCATCGGCAATAATAAACGGACGAAAATCGATTTCCGGTGTTTTTTTCCGTTCGTCGTCGGACATGCGCATCCGCGCAAAGCGCTGATTTTTGTCCGCAGCAAGCAATGCCCGGACCAATGTTGCCGCTTCATCCGGCACCTGGCTCAGCGGATAACTCGCGAGATCCGAGCCCGGATCTTCCGATGTGGAACCTTTGGCAGATGTTGCCCATCCGCCCAAATAAATACCTTTGATGCCCATTCGCTTCATCATTACAGCCTGTCCCGGCGAATACGGTCCAAAAGTAGTTATCGATTCGCCTTTGGCGAAAAGGTCGCTCAATAATTCATAAAATTCTGCTGCTGCTGTTTTGGCAAGTGTGTAATCGTTATAAATGGTTCCCTGCTGTTCAACCACCTGCCGGGCAGAATAGAGCCGGGTAACTGCGCGAAAGCGTTCGCCGGCCATCCATTGTTGCATTTTTTGAATTTCTTTTTCGAAGGTGCTCATTTTTAATCGCTCCCAAATGGGCAAATCCGGGATGCGGCTGCCCATATTTTTTTAAATTTTTTAGTCTAATTTTTCATATGCAATCAGCGTCAGGAAATCGACAAAATCGTCGTTGCTCACCAGTTCATCCAACAGATTTTTGGCGATGTCAAATTTCCCGGAATCAAACCGCTCGTCACCCACCAGTTGCCGGATTTTGGTCATTTCTTCCGGAACCAGTTTGTTGTATAGTTCGAGCGAAACTTTTGGCTGATCACCGTTACTCATTTCCGCCGTTGCGGTTGGGTGGTGAATCCATTGCCAGAGCTGTGCCCGCGAAATTTCTGCGGTTGCGGCGTCTTCCATCAAATTATAAATACCCGCCGCGCCAACGCCTTGTAACCACGATTCCAGATACAAAATTGCCACGTTAATATTGGTTCGTAATCCGTCTTCGGTAATTTTTCCACCGGCAATGTTGAAGCTCAGCAGATCTTTTGCAGCAATGCTCACTTCGCTGCGCAACCGCGATTTTTGATGCGGATTGGAGCCCAGAACGCTGTCGAACACGCGCTGTGCAACCGGAACCAGATCCGGATGCGCAACCCAGGTGCCGTCGAACCCGTCGTTGGATTCGCGCTTTTTGTCATCCGTCACCTTGTCCAAAGCAATGCGGTTGATTGCCTCATCGCGACGGCTGGGAATAAACGCAGCCATTCCGCCGATGGCGTGTGCACCACGCGTGTGGCAGGTTTTTACCAACAGTTCGGTGTAGGCACGCATGAACGGCACGGTCATCCCGATCTGCCCGCGATCCGGCAGCAAACAATCCGCCTGATTGCGGAATTTTTTGATCACACTAAAAATGTAGTCCCAGCGCCCGGCGTTCAGCCCGACAATGTGATCGCGCAATTCATACAAAATTTCTTCCATTTCGAATGCGGCGAGAATATTTTCGATCAGCACTGTTACTTTGATTGTGCCAATTTCCAACCCAAGCTGGCGTTGGGCATAATTAAACACCTCATTCCACAACCGCGCTTCCTGATGATTTTCCAGTTTGGGCAAATAAAAATATGGGCCGCTTCCTTTTTCCAGCAAATTTTTGGCATTGTGGAAAAAATACAACCCGAAATCGACCAGCGATCCGGACATTGGCTCGCCATCAACCTCGATGTGCCGCTCATCCAAATGCCAGCCACGCGGGCGAACCAGCAAAGTGGCAATTTCCGGATTCAACTCATACGATTTACCTTCGGGACTCTTGAAAGAAATGGTTCGATTGACAGCATCAATCAAATTAATTTGCCCTTCAATTACATTTGCCCAGGTTGGGGAGCAGGAATCTTCACAATCCGCCATAAACACTTTTGCACCGGAATTCAGCGCGTTGATCATCATTTTGCGCTCTGTCGGTCCGGTGATTTCCACCCGCCGATCCTGTAAGTCATCCGGAATGGAGCCGACTTTCCAGCTATCATCTTCGCGAATGTCGCGCGTCGATTCCAGAAAATCAGGAAACTTTCCGGCATCGATTGCTTGCTGGCGAATGTTGCGATTGGCGAGTAAAGGTTTGCGTGTCGTGTTAAATTTGCGGTGCAACCCGGCGATAAATTGAAGCGCATCATGGGTAAGAATATCGCTGTAACCTTGCGACATTTCACCGTTGATTGCGATGCCTTTTGGCAAGTTCGACATTTTAAACCCCTTTGTTTGAATTAGTGATTTTCCTTCAATCCGCCAGGATGTGAATATGTTTTTTGCCAATATGATGCCAATTTTTCAGCATCCCGGCGAAATGATCCAAAACGTCTGTTTTTGTTATATTTAGATAAATTATTCTTCGAAGTAAAGCAAAAAACAACTGCGATAAAGTGCGACACCCGCGTCGCACTTTGGTGAATTTTGCTGGTTCGCACGAGTGTTTTTCAAAATTGACGCCGATCACAATATTACTTCGTGCAAACCCAACGGCTTTTTTTGATGAATCGCTCAAAATATCGCCCAAATCGCTTTTTTTAAGAAAATTCAGTGTGACATCAGTGACGCACTTGGTGCGACATCGTTGTCTTTTTTTGAACATTACGCTGTTTTGAGAAAGCTTTGTGGGATGTTTGGATGGCTATTGTGCCAGATACACTTTGGGGAATTACAGTGTTCCGTTACGATGTTTAAAATCGTCAGTAGAGATATTGTGTTTGCTGACCAATCGCTGAAAAGTTCTTCGCGGCACTTTGGCATTTTCGGCCGCACGGGAAATATTTCCCTCGTTTGCTTTTAGATAGCGGCAAATCACTTCGTATTCAAAACGATCGATCATTTGGGATTTCAGCAACATCAGCCCTTCGTTCAGATCGATGGCATTTAACTGAACAGCGGAATCGTTGGCACCGGTAATATCGTGCGGCAAATGGAGGGTATCGATCTCGTCATTTTGAGTCATTACCACGGCGCGTTCCATCACATTTTTCAACTCCCGGATATTCCCCGGCCACTGATAATCGCAAATTGCTGCCATTGCTGCCGTAGAAATTCGGGTTACCCGCTTGTTTACTTTATCGCTGACAATTTTTAAAAAATGCAACACAAGATCAGGTATATCCTCGCGCCGCTCGCGAAGGGCAGGGCTGTAAATGGTAAACGCGTTCAATCGGTAAAACAGATCCTGCCGGAATTCGCCCCGGCGCATCGCTTCTTCCAGATCCCTGTTAGTTGCAGCGATGATCCGGACCCTTACTTTACGGGTTTCGTAATCACCCACCCGCCGAATTTCGCCGGATTGCAAAAAACGCAATAATTTTGATTGCATTTCCACAGGCATATCGCCGATTTCATCCAAAAAAATGGAGCCGTTATTTGCCAATTCCAGCAATCCGGTCCGGTCGGAATTTGCGCCGGTGAACGCACCTTTTTTGTAACCAAACAATTCGCTTTCGATCAATGTTGCGCTGAATGCCGTGCAGTTTACCGTAATCAACGGGCGAACGCGCCACGGACTGCGCTGGTGGATCATTTTTGCAACCAGTTCCTTTCCGGTGCCGCTTTCTCCGCGAATGAGAACGGTTGTCGGCGTCGGTGCAACCTGGTTGATCATGTTGGAAATTTCCTGCATTTTTTCCGTTTTCCCGATGATAAAACTACTTTCCCCGCTCTCCAACATATCCCGGCGGGCGGGTTGCAGCAAACTTTCCAACAGCTGTTGCTGCTCAGTTTCGGACCACGCCGACAGCAATAATTCCACACTTTTTTTGCCGATTAAAACAGTACTGCTATTTTTATCGCGGCTGATTTGCTGCTGGACTTCCGCGTTGCCGCCAACATTAAAAATAACATCGAGCGTTTCATCGCGGATCACTTGTTCAAATTGGTTGTAAATGGGAATATTTTGCGATTGGGTGAATGCGAGCACTTCGGGATGCGGATTTGTTCCGACGATACCGGAAACAACAATGGTTGGGTCCTGAAAAAGCAGCTTAATCAACTCATATGTTGATCGTCCTGAGCCAACGAACAATACTTTCAGGGTTGACAAATACTCATGTGTCGTTAGACTGCCTGAGTACTGATCACGCTTAACATCCATAAAAACACTCTCTTAGCGTCACAAATATATCCGCTTGAAAAGCGGCAAAAAATGTATCATTCAGTGATCTATTTATATCGTTCGGTTGCCATAATTAAACAATATATTGGGTTTTTCGCAAATTTAATGTCATGTTTTTTCTGTTTTCACTGCGATAATGATTAAATTCGAAACATCATTTCTATCTCTGCCGTAAGCAGTTGCGTTATAAAGAAAGGAAAACTTGTGAAGGCTATTGAAACCCAAAACCTTAGCCGGTTTTATCAAAAAGGTAACATAAAAGCGTTGGATGGTGTGTCGTTGACAACCGAGGCTGGCACCATTTTCAGCCTGTTAGGACCCAACGGCGCCGGTAAAACAACCCTCATCAAACTGTTGCTGGGCATCGTTTTTCCGACGGCCGGCAATGCAACGATTTTTGGCAAACCGATCAGCGATATTTCAATTCATAACGATATTGGCTATCTGGCGGAAAATCACCGTTTCCCGGAATTTTTGACAGCCAACGAAATCCTGTATTATTACGGAAAACTGAACGGCCTAAACAAAGCAACTTTGCATCAGCGAATGCCGGGATTGTTCAAGCTGGTGAATCTGGAAGGGTGGGAAAACACCAAAATCCGCAAGTTTTCCAAAGGCATGTTGCAGCGTCTGGGCATTGCGCAGGCGTTGATCAACGAACCCAAAATGCTGTTTTTGGACGAACCGACCGACGGCATCGATCCGGTGGGACGCCGGGAAGTGCGCGATTTGTTGAAAAAGCTGCGGGATCAGGGCAAAACCATTTTTTTGAATTCCCATCTGCTTTCGGAAGTTGAACGCATTTCCGATGAAATCGCTATCTTGAAAAAGGGAAAACTGGTGCGGCAGGGCAGCCTGGAATCGCTGATTTCCCGCGATCACCATTATGATTTGCTGGTTGAAAGCGAACCTTCGGCTGTTACGCCCATTTGCGAACAACTTTCTGTGCCCGTCACCGCACAAAACGGGCATTTGTCAATTGCGATAAAAGATACGGCACAACTGAATGCGCTGATCGATGAATTGCGCAGCGCAGCCGTGAAAATTCGCGGCATCATCCCCCAAAAAATTTCGCTGGAAGATTATTTTATTGAAGTTATCGAATCAAAGGAATCGCAATGAAACTGCTCGCTATCATTCAATTAACATTTCGGGAATCGCTCGCCAAAAAAACTTTTCTGGCGTTTTTGGCAATTTCCACACTGGTTTGCCTGTTGTTTATTTTCGCGCTGAATCTGGATATTGTAGACGGGCTGACCACCGGCATTTCGCTGTTTGGTCAGGAAATAAATGAAAGTGTGGACATCGCAGAATTTGTGATTATTGCACAAAGCATCATCGCGGTTGCGCTGTTTACCGGCGGCGTTTTTATGTCACTGTTTGCAACCAGCGGTTTGGTGCCCAGTTTTCTGGAAAAAGGAACGATCGATCTGCTCATTTCCAAACCGTTGAAACGCTGGGAAATTTTGCTCGGTCGCTACCTCGGCGCAGTTTCGATTGTCGCATTCAATATTTTTTATCTGGTGCTTTTTTCGTGGCTGATTTTATCACTAAAAACTGGTGTCTGGAATTGGGGATTTTTGCTTGCCGCCGTGATGATTGTAGTAACATTTTCGATTTTATTTTCGCTGATGACATTTTTGGGCATCGTTGTGCGCAGCGGTGCGTTTTCGCTGATGCTCACTTACATGATTTTATTTTTCAGCCCGATGCTGTTGCAACGCGATCAAATTTATGCGCTATTATCCAGTAAATATTACGGTTACGTGCTGGACGGATTGTATCATTTTCTGCCAAAAGTGGCGGAACTCGGCAGAATTACCGGCGATCTGGTTCGCGGCGTGCCGGTTCATTCGTGGGTACCGTTGGCAACTTCAACGGGTTTCGGTGTATTTATGCTGGGTGTGGCAGTGCTTATTTTTCAGCGAAAAAATTTCTGAGTTGCTTCCGGCAACAATTCCCGCATCGTTCCGTAAACGAATACATTGTTGAAATTACCCATTTTTGAAAAGGAGTTTTACGATGAAAATTTTAATGAAAATAACTTTTTTGGCAATTGCCGCAGTCTTTTTCTGGCAATGTTCAACCGATAAAACCGAACAATTGAGCTCAGAAATGACAACCGAACTTTCCCGGATGCCCTTGCAGGACGAGATGGCGTTAGGATTTGCCAACCTCGCAGAACTGCGTGAAAGCAGCATGTTTGCGGAAATCCGCGACTCCATTTTTACCAAAATGGACCGGGAAAACGAATTCCGCGATTTTCTCACCGAAACCCAATTCGATGTCCGCAAAGATGTGGACAATGTTTACGTATCGATAATGCCGCAGGTGCACAAAGAGCCAAAAATGCTGGTGGTTGCGGTGGGTAATTTTAACGCAGAACGCCTTTCCGAATTTATTCGCGAAAAAGATTCCGAAGACCGCCTGACAGAAACAACCGTTGGTAATCACAAGCTGTTTTTGATGGCAGAACGCCAGAAAGCGCTTTGCTTTGCAGATGCCAACCACGTGGTTTTCGGCAACGAAGATTTGGTGAAAGAGTGGCTGAATCTCGCCAAAAATCCCGATCCGGCGCGGAAAGATGCCATCGCCAACCGGCTCGCGAATGTCAAATACAAAAGCGGTATGTGGATGACCGCCAACGCCCAATCGATGATCGATGAAATGATGGATAACATGCCGGAAAATTTACCGGAAGAGCGGTTGCGCACCCTATTTTCGGTTGATCAGGTAGCTTTTTCAGCGGCAATTGATCAGTCGATGAGTATTGACGGCGTTGGATTTTTCAAAAATAATCAGGATGCTGAACTTGTTCGCGATATGGCGAAAGGCGCACTCGCCGGGTTCAAATTGTCGCTCGACGGCAATCGCGAAGCCATCGATGTTATCAATAAAATTGACATCACCACAGAAAATGGTTCTGTTCGAATGAACGCCAAATTTACGCAAAATGACATCCAGACCTTGGCGAAACAGCGCCAGCGTTACGCCATGCACTAACCCGTTTTCCCGTTAGAAACCTGCAAACCCGGCATTTCCGCGATGATGTGCCGGGTTTCTTTTTTTATTGTATCCCCGACAATTTTGCGTTTTATTGCGAATTGAATTTATGGAGAACAGCGTTGGAACCACTGGAAATCATCAATAAATATTACCAACCGGGATCGCAGCTGCATGAAATTTTGCTGATCCACAGCCAACTGGTTACCCAAAAAGCATTATGGCTGGCCAAAAAAGTGGCGCATTTATCGCCGGATGTACAGTTTATCCGCGAAGCCGCGATGTTGCACGATATCGGGATTATCCACACAAACGCGCCGGGCATCGCCTGTTTTGGGGACGCGCCGTATATTCAACACGGCATTATCGGGCGGGAAATATTGGAGAAAGAAGGCTTGCCAAAACACGCGCTGGTTTGCGAACGGCACACCGGCGTCGGTATTTCGCGGACAGATATCGCTGCCAAAAACTGCCCCTCTCCCGACCGCGATTTACTGCCGGTTTCTATCGAAGAACAGATTATTTGTTTGGCGGATAAATTTTATTCGAAAACGCCCGCTAAATTACGCAATGAAAAATCGCTGGCAAAAGTGCGCAACAGCATCGCAAAACACGGTGAAAGCAAATTGCAGACATTGAACAATTGGCTGGACTTTTTTGGAGTGGAAGATTCATAAACGGGTTCACATATGCGAACAAAAAAGTTTCGCATTAACACAAAATGCAGATATTCATAAAACAAAAAAGGCATGTGCGAACATGCCTTTTTTGTAAACTATGAAAAACCAAAAGGTTAACGCCCTCTGAGAGTTGGCAGGCTTATCGGCGCCTGGTCACTCACACCAACGGTTCCATTGGAATTATATTTGAGCTTCCGTTTTTCACCAATATTTCCACAAACCAGGCATTGATACATTTCACCTTTGTGCCCGTAAGGCCGACCTCGCCGGTGTTTTCCGCAGCTTTCGCACTCCGGATATCCTAAAACAATCCCCGGATCCTGTTTCCAGCCGCTAAAGGACATATCATATTCATCACGAATAAAAATGTCCAGCTCATCTTTGGTACAACCCAACTCTCCGGCGATTTTCGAAGCTGTGTGGCTTGTGGCAATCACACAATTCTCCTTCCGAACGTAATTGGACAATCGTTCACGAAGTTTTCGTTTGGTCATTTGCATCGATCTCCTTTACGTAAATTAAACTTTTCCCATGGGACATTCCGTCAAATGAGATTTCGTCAAGAACCCTCGTAACTAACCGTATTTCTGATTTTTCCGTCCGTGTATTTTAAAAGGCAGTGGAGCAGAATTCCGTTTGTGCAATAGATTAATTTAATAGAAAAACCTGATTTTGTTGTGATCTACAACCGCTTTTGCCCGACATCGTTTTCAGGAATCACTGACGTTTCAGAATTTTTCGCACCAGAAAAGTAACGAGTGCGGCGTCATCCAGAAAACCGAGCGGTCCGATCAGCGCCTCCGGCAATAAATCGATCGGCGAAAGCACATAAACCGCTACCAAAACAATTAATCCCAACAAACTTTTGCGAGGTTTATTCACCACTTTTGGTTCGCTCTGGAAAACTTCTTCTGCTTTTGCAGCCATCATAAACTCCTTATTTATATCATTTTAAGGACTTCTGTTTGAACCCCTTTCTGCAGGGTTTGGCCAGCGGGCAACACAATAAATCCGCTGGCATTGCTCACGGATGTCAGCATATGCGACGCCTGTTTTTCCTGCGGCGAAACGATCGGCAAACTGTCTGTTGGATATTGGCAGTTCACGCGGAAAAGTTGGTCACGGTCCAATCGGTTTTCCAATTGTGCCGCAAGAACACCCGTAAAACGCCGGTGACTGAATCCTGTTCCGTTGGCAAACCGCAAAACGGGTTGAACATAATATAAAAAACACATATACGCCGAAACCGGATTCCCCGGCAAACCGAACAACAGTGTTTTGGCAGCTCTGGCAAAATACAGCGGCTTGCCCGGTTTTTGACGGACACGCCAGAAAATAGTTTCAAATCCGCATTCCTGAGCGGCTTTTTTGACCAAATCGTGCGGTCCAACAGAAACGCCACCGCTGAACAAAATGACATCTGCAACAGCCGATGCATGTTCGATTGCGGCAACCGTTGCGGAAAAATCATCGCCAACACGTTGGCGCGAGACTACTTTTCCGCCAAATTTTTGGGCGGCAGCAGCCAGCATAATACCGTTGGAATCCCGGATTTGCCCCGCAGCCGGTGTCTGCGCAACATCAACCAGCTCGGTTCCGGTACCGATAATTGCCACTCGCGGACGCCGGTAAACGGCAACCGTTGCTGCGCCTTGCGATGCGGCAACCGCTATTTGCGCCGGATTGAGCACAGTTCCGACGGGCAATAATTCTGTTCCGGCGGTGTATTCTTCTCCGGCGAACCGCAAATGCTGGTGGCGGTTGTTCACTTTTTTGACGATCACTGTTTGCTCATGAATTTCGGTATTCTCAATGGGCACCACCGTATCCGCACCGTTGCCAACCATCGCGCCGGTGCTGATGCGCATGGCTTCGCCGGATTGCAGATGCGCAGCGGCAGGAACGCCCGCCCGGCTTTCGCTGGTTATTTGCAGCTTCACCGGTTGTGCTTCCGTGGCAAACTGCACATCGTCCCAACGAACGGCAAAACCATCCATCGCACTGTTGGTAAATTGGGGCATCGGTTCTGTTGCAAAAACGGGCTGCGCCAACACCCGTTCGATGGCATCTTCCAGCGAAATATCTTCAGTTTGCGGTTGAGGAAGGACGGTTTTAACGAGATCAAGTGCCTCTTGAATTGAGATCATTCAGTTAATCCAAAAACAAATTGTAATACGTTAAATTTGCGATGTTTAGTTGCTCAGCAGATACGGGAACACCGAAATCTACTCAGCCGAACGGCTAAGTTGATACAGCAATTCCTCCGGTGAAACCACCTTCACTGAGTCATCCGGATAATGTTCCGGCGTACGCGTTACGATCATTTTGCAGTGGCTGAAAATGGCTGAATACAGCATCAGCGCCGTATCAAAATCTTCCATTTCCGAGCTGCGGGCAGCAACGAACAACTCTTTGCTGAGCGATGCGATCTCAAAATTTGCCAAAAACCAGTCGATCACATCTTCCGCCTGCTGTGCGGCAGCGTTGTCACGCAATTTCCGGTAGATGGAAACAATCGCGAATCCGGGCAAAACGCCCAATATTTCGCGAGATAGCACTTTGCTAACCAACTCTGACGAAGTTGTGTTGTGCGGCGGTTTTTTTTCCAGAACGTCTTCGATAATGTGAATATCGATCAACACTTTCAACGGTTTTTCAGAAGATGATTCCGGCATTTTGCCAATATCTCCGGTTGGATTTACCAATAGTTCAACACCGCAATTTACTGCATGAACCCATCGGTTGATGCAGATTTTTCATAAAATTCAATATAAGGGATAATCTTGCGGATGGAAACCTATTTCTTAGAGAGTTGGATTTACAACTGTTTGCGCATCACAATAGCGTCTTCCCCGTCGCGGTAATAGCCGCGCCGGATGCGCAACGGAATAAACCCGAACGATTCGTACATCCGGATGGCAGTGTCATTATCTTTACGCACTTCCAGCAACACGTAATCTGCACCGTCGCTCATTCCCAAAATGGCTTTCAGCAAAAATTTGCCCCAGCCTTTTCCCTGATTTTCCTGCCGGATGCCAATGGTTGCAATGTGAAATTCGTTGAAAACATGCCAGGCGACAGCATGCCCGATAATTTCGCCCTCAAGTTCCAGCACAATTGGCAGCGAAAAACGGTTTTCCTTTATTTCGTAAATGTAGCTTTTGCGCGTCCAGGCTTCCGAAAAAATCTGATGTTCGATGGCCATAACTGCGTCCAGATCTTCCAGACGCATCGTGCGGATCAGCGGCTGACCGTTCATGATGCCCCTTTGAATGCGCGGATATACATGGGTTCGCAACTTGCGGTATCGCTTAGTTCACCGTTTTGGAATCGCTGAAATCCGAGGGAATGCAGCGCCCACAGCTGCGGATAGGCTGCCGCCGGATTTGCAAGCTGCGAGCCATTCGGCAGATTGTTCAGCAGCTCCGCTGCCATTGAATTTGCATCGTTTCCGGCAACCAGATGTGGCGTTTGGCAAAATGATTGCAACGCTTCCGGTGCCAGCATCTCGTATTCGCTTTCGCGATTTAACACGTTGTTTTTCCATAAATAACGTGCCGCAAACATTTCACCGCGATGCGCATCGATCACCGACAAAACTGGCATCGATTGTGCACCGGTTTGATACGCCCACACATCCAGCGTTGGCACTTCGATGATTGGTTTTTGCAGCGCATGCGCCACGCCTTTGGCGACGCTGTAACCGATCCGCAATCCCGTAAACGATCCGGGTCCGGCGGAAACGACGACACCTGCCAAATCACCGGCTTCAATTCCGGCAATTTCCAAGGCCTCATTTACAAAACGGGAGAGCACCCGCGAATGAATGTTTTTGATGCCCGCCGCCAATTCGATCAGTAGTTGGTCGTTGTTGGCAATGCCCACCGCACAGGTGATGCCACTGGTTTCAATTCCTAACAAATACGCCGGTTGTTTGATCATTTATTGCGATTCCAAAAAGAACAGTTTTGATTATCAGATTTAGGTTGGGGAATTATCGCAATGAATGAACGCGAAATCAATATCTTTTGCACATTGCGCCACAAAAAAAGGGCGTGGTGTCACGCCCTTCGGATGTTGATTCAATAAATTGCTGCTGTTATTTTTTCGGAAAAAACGTTGCCAGCAGTTGCGCCGTCCGGTTGCGCCAGCTCAGCCAGCTGTAACCGTCGTTCACGGTTTGGGTGTTCACGGAATAGCCACGGGATTTCAAAAATTCCGCCAGATCCGTGCAGGCGGTGCGCATATCCCAACCCTCTACCGTGCTGCGCATATCGTAATTTCCCCAATCCATATACACCCGCATGTTGGAAACATTCGATGCTTTAATGATTTCGCGCAGCTCGTTTTCGTGACGGGTGAGCGCCATCATCGATTGCGAAGCAACATTACCAAACACACCGGGAAATTTGAACGCCGTGTAAAACGCCGAATGTGCGGCATCGCCCTGCCCGACAATCAGCCGGGCATCGCTTTCGGGAATGGTGCGATAGGTTTTGTCGATCAGCGAAACCACTTCTTCCGCAACCATTTGTGAATATTTTTCCGCGTTCGGTCCCAATAATTCGCCGCGCCGACCGGGAACCAGCGGGATAAAAACGACAATCAGCGGATCAATTTGTGTGCCGGTCATTCGATCGAGCATATTCGTCACATCCGCTTTGGCGAGCACTTCATCGCCCCAATTGATGTAGGCAACCGGATATCGCCCACCGCTTTCCGCATAGCCGTTCGGCAGATAAATTTTGAGGTTCCGCCCCGTTTCGGTTACCGCGCTTTCCAGTTGGAGCGAATCCAGCGTGCCGCGTTGGTTTTCCGCAATTTGCGGTAAAGCGGCTTCGCGCCAATCCGGCATCGCAAACCAGGATGCGCCGTCAAATTGCCGCTGGTTGAGCGAATCGGCAACCCGATTTTCGAAATTGAGCATGTAACTGTAATCCAGCCGCGCATCGGATGGCAGTTTCAGCGAATAATAAAACAGGTTGGTGCCCGCTATTCGGTGCATCGGTTCTTCGTGTCTGTCACCAAAATAATCGCAAACGATGGAAATATCATTTGCTGAACCGCGATAAATAAAATGAATGGTTTCCTTACCCTCGATAATCGGGAATTGCGATTGCGACGCCATAAATTCATCGACCAGCCGGGATTTTTCGCTCGATTGCCCGACATTTTTCACCAATTTATCGATCAGCGATGATTCGATCATCCCGTTTGTCTGGGCAATCGTCACTTCCGATTCAGCTTCTGCCAGTTCCAGACAAGCCAATTCGCCGTGGCTGCGAACATAAATTTTGCCATATGCAAAGCTCGGCGCAGTCCATGCGTGATTGTCGAAAACCTTCATCGCAGTCAGTTCGCTGTAGCCTTCCGGCGTTGCTTTGGCGATGTGCAGCCCGCCAATTTTGGTCATCAGCACGAGGTGTCCGTCCAGCATCGAGATAAAACCGTCGCCCGGCTCGCGGGATTTCCAGACGCTTTCGCCGGTTTCCGCATCGATGCAGGTGAGGAAACGGTTGCTGTAACCGAACAAATAGCCATCGTGATATACCGGTATCGCATACGTCATCCGGATGGTGTTGTTCGCCCATAAATCGTCAAATTGCATGGTTTCCGCATTTTTTTGATAGCGAACCATTTTCGATTCGCGCGCTTTGTGGGTGAGAAACAACCGGTTTTCGCCGGCGTCAACCGGAATCATGCTGCCGCTGCTGATCGCGTATCCGTCGCCATCGTGTTTGTATTGCCAAAGCACTTCGCCGCTTTCCGGGTTCATGCCGTACAGGTGTTTCCGGGTGATTCCGATGAGCTGCATTTGCCCGGCAATCTCCATCATCACCGGCGATTGATGCATTACCGTGTCCTTCAGCGCAGACCAGCGAACAGCGCCGGTTTCCGCGTCAAATCCCATAATTGCGTTGTTTTCCTGACCGTTCACTTCGAGAATAACCGTTGAATTGAACAAAAACGGTGAGCTCGAAAATCCATATAATGGCTTTTCCGCCGCGTGATCCGTGCGGATTTGGGTTGACCACATTTCCCGTCCGGTTTGCAGATCGAACGCTGCCAGCTTCCCCCAAGGACTGAGTGCAAATACCTGTTTTTTACTGACATACGGTGTAGCAATGGGGCCATCATGCGAACCGTCGTGACCTTTGTAAACGGAATCCAGCGGTTGTTTCCAACGCAATTCACCGGAATGTGCATCAAATGCAGCGGCAAAATCGGATGTTTCACCGGAAAACAGCACAACAGCCACTCCGTTAGCCACGGAAACGCCCGAATAACCGGAGCCGGTTGCCTGTTTCCAGACGGTTTTCAACCGATAAGTTTTTCCCGGCTGGATAATCTGTTGCTGTGCAGCGCCATCGAAGTTGACGCCCCGCAAATTCGGCCATTCTTCCTCCGCGATCAACTGTGTCGCGAACAAAAAGCCAGCCAGAACACCTGCACGAACAACATATTTCACAAATGCGATGTGACTATATTGCATGATTTTCCCTTTCGGTTTGTCGAAAACAGATTGCAGAAAATTAGACAGATACGCTAATCCAGTTTTAACGGAAGATTTGGCGGAAGGTTACATTTTGAAATTGCCATCCCCGGAAAGTTGCGGGGATGGCAATGTGTTGAAAAAATAGTTGATATCGCGTTAGTCTGCGATCATTTTGCGCACAGCTTCTGCGGGATGCAGCGCCGTTTTCCCGGCGAAATGGGCAATCTGGTGGCGGCAACTGGTTCCCGCGGCGACAATCACCGTGTCGTCATCCTGTTTGCGGATGGCAGGCATCAACCGCCGTTCGGCCATTTGCTGCGAAACGTCATAATGCTCCGCTTCGTAACCGAACGAACCGGCCATGCCGCAACAGCCGGAATCGACCTCTTCGACCGCAAATCCGGCAGCGTTCAGCGTTTGGTGACTGGGTTTCGTGCCG
Organism: Calditrichia bacterium; assembly: GCA_020634975.1. Lineage (NCBI taxonomy): Bacteria > Pseudomonadati > Calditrichota > Calditrichia > Calditrichia bacterium. The sequence goes on from JACKAQ010000001.1 coordinate 789,467, forward strand.
ACCAGCGATTTCTGGTGGCAATGCCCGTGCAACAGCGCTTTTTTCAGCGATCCGTTGCCGGAGAATTTCAGCTTCAGTTCGCCTTTTTCCACGAGATCCGCCACAAATTCCTCAAACGTGACGCATTGCGCGGCGACTGTGGCAACCCGCGCATCGCCGGGCAGCAGCGAGAAATGCTCATCGCGCATCGAGAGCAGGCAGCTCGGCTCCAGCCCCACAATTGCGATGCCCGCTTCCGCGAACGGCAACAATTTATCGATAGTGTTGCGGGCGGATTCGCGGGCGAGATCCACCAGCCCTTTGGACATTGCCGGGCGACCGCAGCAGACATTTCCGGGCAGCAGCACTTCGTATCCGGCAGCTTCCAGCACTTCCAGCGCCGCAACGGAAACGTGCGGATCGTTGTAGGTATTGAACGTATCGTTGAACAGCAACACCTGTTTTTTCGCCGGATCGATGCTCGCCGGTTTTCGGTTTTTGCGGTGCCATTCCACAAAACTTTCCGGTGCGAAAGCGGGCAATTCCCGGTGAACACTCACGCCGAGCAGCTTTTCGTTGAACCAGCGAACCGGCGCCAAACCCATTTTCCAGTTGATAAAAGACCGCACGAAACCCGGTAATTTGGTCATCAGCCGATTGATTTTGGGGATGTTGGCGAACAATTTCGCGCGCAGCGGCGTGCCGTTGGCGTCGTAATATTGCGCCAGAAATTCAAACTTGATTTTCGCCATATCCACTGATGACGGGCATTCCGCTTTGCAGGCTTTGCAGGAAATGCACAGCTCCATCACCTCGTACATGCGTTTGCTGGTCAGTTCGCCCGCGGGCAATTTGCCGGACATCGCCGCCCGCAGCGCATTCGCGCGACCGCGCGTGCTGTGCTCTTCCTCGCGGGTAACCATGAAACTGGGGCACATTGTGCCGACAGTGCGTTTGCGGCAAACGCCCGCACCGTTGCACAATTCCACCGCGCGTTCAAATCCCTGATCCGGTGTAAAATCGATGTGCGTTTTGATTTCGGGAACGCGGTAATCCGCGCCGTAGCGCAAATTTTCGGTGATAAAATCCTGATCGACAATGTTGCCGGGATTGAGCAAATTGTGCGGATCGAACGCATTTTTCACCCGACGGAACAGGTTGAACATTTCCTCGCCGTAAAATTTTTCCAGCAGCCAACTGCGGGTGCGACCGTCGCCGTGTTCGCTGCTGATGCAGCCGCCGTAATGCCCGACCAGTTCCGCGGAAAAAGTGGCGATTTTCGGCAATTTTTCGAGATCGCCGGCAACTTTCGCGTCGATCACCGGGCGAACGTGCAAACAACCGGCGCTGGCGTGGGCATAATACGCGACCTTCGTGCCGATGTCCGCGCAAAAGCGCTCCAGCCGGTCGATGTATTCCGCGAGATGCTCCGGCGGCACCGCCGCATCTTCGATGAACGGCAGCGGCTTTTGGTCACCTTTGATGCTCATCAGCAACCCGAGTCCCACTTTTCGCACTGTCCACACATTATTTTGCATGCGCGGATCATACGCCGGAACGTTAACGCAGTCGATTTTGTTTTGGCGAAGAATCTCTTCCAATCGGGCGATTTTGCTTTTCAGTTCAGCTTCGCTTTCACCGTAAAATTCGGTGATCAAAATGCAGTTCGGATCGCCGTGCGCAAAGGTTTTCAGCAAACGGGCGTATTCCGGCACATTTTTGCAGAGCGTAAGTGCCAGATTATCCAGCAGTTCGATGGCAGACGGGTCAGCGGTGAGCATCGTCGGAACACTGGACAGCGCCAAATGCAGATTGGGAAATTGCACCAGCGCCAGCGCCGTCATTTTCGGTTTGGGCACCAGATTCAATTTGATTTCTGAAATTACCGCCAGCGAGCCTTCCGCGCCGGAAAGCAGCTTTGCCAGATTGATTTGCGAATCGCGCGTCCAGCGATGGGAAACGCCGTCCACCAAACGGTCCAGCCCGTAGCCGCCGGTGCGTCGCCAGTGTCGCGGCGTGGCTGTCTGTATCGTCGATTTGTGGTTGGTGATGATATCGCCGATTTCCCGGTAAATTTGCCCTTCCAGCCCGCTGCGCTGTTGCATTTGGGCAAACATGCCGTCGTCCATCGGACGAAAATGGAAGGGGCTGCCGTCGCTCAAAAACCCCTTTATTTCCAACACATGCTCAACGGTCATCCCGTATAAAATGGAGTGCGCGCCGGTGGAATTGTTAGAAACGATGCCGGCCATTGCCGCGCGTTGCCCGCTGGCCGGATCGGGACCGAACTGCAATCCGTGCGGCGCAAGTTCGATATTCAGCTCGTCCAGTACACGTCCGGGCTGCACCCGCACCCATTGTTCTTCGGGATTGATTTCCAGAATATCATCGAGGTGTTTGGTGAAATCGACGACCAGCGCGGCGTTTACCGCCTGTCCGGCCAGGCTGCTGCCGCCGGTTCGCGGCAACAACGGGATGCGGTATTTGGCGGCAAGCTCCACCGCCGCGTGCACATCTTCCATGGTTTTGGGCATCAGCACACCGAAGGGCATCACCTGAAATATGCTGGAATCGGTGCTGTACAACACTTTGTTGTAATCGTCCGTGCGCAAATCGCCACTGATACGCGGGCGAAGTTCATTCAAAAAATCGGGAAGTGCAGATGGTGCGGGCTTCATTGGTTTTGCCTTTTGTTTCCTGTTTTGTAACGGTGCAGAATCTTTTTTTACCGCAGAGGTCGCGGAGTGCCCAGAGGTTTCAGAGAAAAATTATTGAGAAAACCCCAAAAATAACGTGGATTTGAGAGTATCAATTGCATCCAATTTCGATCAAAAATTCATCACCGTTTTTTCTCTGCGTTCGTTGCGATCTCTGCGGTTACCCATAACAGGCAGAAAATTAACAGTTTTCCGCGAACAGACCAATTCAAAATTTGGCGAAAAGCAATATTTTGCAAGCGGTTTTTGAATCTGTTTTTACAAAAAAAGCCCCGCTTACACAGGGCTTTAAAATTAAACAAAATTGTTGCAACTATTATTTCGTCGAAAGCGGTTCATCCAGCACGGGAATATCGGCATCGTTGGCCAGCGCGTTGGTGGTTTCATACACCAGTTGCACCACTTTAGTCATCTTCGGGATGTCAATTTTATCAGCCGTGTCGGTCGGTTTGTGGTAATCCGGGTGCGCACCGGTGGAGAAAAACAGCGCCGGAATCCCCTTTTCGATAAACGGGTACTGGTCGCTGCGACGGATAACGCCCTGTGCATCGTCATAATCATACAGCAGCTCCAACCCGTAGTTTTTATTGGCGTTATCCGCGACGCTCTTCATGCCTGCGCTGCGGCTGGTGCCGATCACATACAGCGAATTTTTGCTTTCCTCCGCAGTCACCGTCCGGAATCCGCGTCGGGCGCGTTCGCTCATGGATGCCGTATCTTCGTTCCTGCCGATCATATCCAGATTGACCATCGCTTTGGTATTTTTCAGCGGTACCAGCGGATGTGCTACATAATACCGCGAGCCGATCAGCCCTTTTTCCTCGGCGGTAAACGCGATAAACAACATGCTGCGCTGCGGTTTCGTGCCGTTGCCAAAGGCTTCCGCGAGTTCCAGCAAACCGGTGGTGCCGGAAGCATTGTCATCCGCGCCGTTGTAAATATCTTCGTCCCGGCGACCTTCGTGATCGTAATGTGCGCCAACCACAACGGTTTCGTCGGTTTCGCCTTTCAGCAATCCGACCACGTTTTTCACATCCACTTTTTTCTCGGTCAATTGCGTCTGAAACGTTACCGTTTGATTGTTGATAATAAACGACTTAGGCTTTACGGTTCTGTCGATTTCCATTTGCCATTCATCGACTGTTTTGCCGCTGCCGGAAAGTATCGTATTGGCAAGTTCGCCGGTAATCCATGCGCAGGGGATGTCCATTTTCTCATCCGATAATTTTGGCCAGGATTTCAGCCAGCCGGGAATCCGATCATCGCGATGATTGCCGGTATCGTTGACCAACAACATGCCCACAGCGCCGTGTTTTTGGGCAGTTTTCGCTTTTTCCTCAAATCCGGCATATTTGGTGAACGCCCTGCCGTCGAACACGCTGGTGCTGTCCCGTTCCTGCGGTTCGTGGCGCATCACCAGCACAATTTTGCCGCGAACATCGATATTTTTGTAATCATCATAGCCCAATTCCGGCGCGGTGATACCGTATCCGGCAAATGCCAGCGGCGCAACCACTTTTTGGCTGGCGGAGAATGGAAAGATGAAAAAATCGTCATTCATTTGAAAAAAACGGGTGATGTTCGCACCGTTATTATTGCTGCTCAGTTCGATGAAATTGGCTTCGCCGAGATCGCTGTAAGTGAGCTGGAAATTCTGAAAATAGCTGTTGTCATCGCCAACCGGCTGCAATCCGGCGTCCGCGAACTGCGCGGCGATGTATGCGGCAGCGTAATCACTGCTTTTTTCACCGGCTTCCCGCCCTTCCAGCAAATCGGATGCGAGATAGTTGATATGCGCTGAAATTTCATGTTCGGTAATCGACGCAACACCGCCGCCCGACTGCGCAAAACCTGCGCCTGCCAACAGCACACCAATTAATACAAACCGGTATATTTTGATAAAATTGTTTCCGGTGAACTTCATTTCTGTCTCCAACGCTAAAAATTTTAACACAGGTTAATTTGGCTACCGATTGTACGGGAATTCCATTTTTTTTCAAACGGATTTTTTCGTTAAAACAAAAAAAGGGAATACCCATTCGCATTCCCTTTTGAAAAAACATCTGTTTTGGTTACCGGTTAATTTTTTCCGCCGGCAACTTCGACAAAGCGGCGTTTTCCGCGATTTTCCTTTTGGAACGTCTGCAAAATGCGTTCGGCTTCCCGGAAAGGGACCGTGATAAACGAATAATTATCAAGCACTTGCACGTTGTCAATTTTGCGATCGTCGATTTGTGCACGGGTGCGGATAAAGTTCACCAACTTGCGTTTGCTGATGTTATCCTTTTTCCCGATGCCGATAAACAGCCGCGTTTTGCCCTGAATTTTCGGATACACATCGCGAATTTCGTTATAATTTTCCGGGTTCAGTTCATCCGCAAAAGAGTGCATCAACAGAGCGGCAAGCGCTTTTTCCGGCGTGCTTTCTTCGAGAATTTCCCGGGCGAGATTGTAAATATTTTCCGGAATGTCCGATTGGGACAAACGATCCACTTCCGAGCGAATCCGGGATTTTTTTACATCGATAATTTCCTGAATTTTGGGCAATTTCTCTTTACGAATATCCGTTTTTGCAGCTTTTTGGATGAACATCAGCCGGCGGTATTCCTGCGGTGTGATAAACGTGATTGCCGTGCCTTCGTTGCCCGCGCGTCCGGTTCGCCCGATGCGGTGAACATACGATTGCGGATCTTGCGGCAGCGCGTAATTGATCACGTGTGTCAGGTTTTGCACATCGATTCCGCGAGCGGCAACGTCTGTCGCCACCAAAATGGTGATGTGCTGTTTTTTAAACCGCTCGAGAATTTTTTCCCGCTGCGTTTGCGATACATCGCCGTGCAGCGCTTCTGCATCGTATCCGCGATCGATCATATGCGCGGCAATTTTATCCACATCGTTTTTGGTGCGGCAAAAAATCAGCCCGTAAAACGCCTCTTCGATGTCGATGATGCGGCAAAGTGCCTCAAATTTGTCCGATTCCGACACTTCAAAATAAATCTGATCGGTCAGATCGGTGGTAATTTTCTGCTCTTCCGTGCGGATAATTTCATGGTTTCTCATGAATTTCCGGGCGATTTCGCGAATTTCCGGCGGAATGGTTGCCGAAAACAACAGCGTTGTGCGATCCGGGTTGGTTTCGGTGAGAATCGTTTTCACATCGTCGATAAAGCCCATGTTGAGCATTTCGTCCGCTTCGTCCAAAACCACATATTTTACCTGGTTAAGAATGAGGCTGCCGCGGCGCATGTGATCCATGATCCGTCCGGGCGTGCCCACCACAATATCCACCCCGCGATGCAGGTGTTTCAGTTGCAATCCCATGGATTGTCCGCCGTAAATCGGCACGATACTCAACCGTTTTCTGCCACGCAGCGAATTCAATTCTTCCGAAACCTGGATGGCCAGCTCGCGGGTTGGCGCCAGCACCAACACCTGCGGGAAGTTGCTCCGCTCGCTGATTTTATCGATAATCGGGATACCGAACGCGGCGGTTTTGCCGGTTCCGGTTTGTGCCATACCGACAAAATCACGATTTTCGTCCAAAATAAGGGGAATTGTTTTTTCCTGAATGGGAGTGGGAATTTCAAATCCTTTGTTCTTTAAGGCGCTCAACATTTCTGTTGATAACCGGAACTTTGCAAATCCGTCAAAATTTTCCATTTACGTCCAATCTTCTAAAATAAATCTTACAAAAAGGTAACGGTTGTTAACCGCAGCGGGCGCTGATTTCGCAGAGAAAAACGAGGTAGGAATTATTGAATTGTCAAATCTTTAATCGATGCTCTTTACTCTACGCTATTCAGGCGTTGCCGTCTAACCATTGCCTCAAACAATAGCTGCGCAAGTTACATAACTTTTGAAAGATTTCTGCATGTTTAATAAAAAACATGGCGAAATGACAGCTAATTTCAGAATTTTCGGTGTTTGTTACCAAAAAACAGCCGGCACCCTGGCTGTATTCTATTTTTCTTTTGTGGCCTGAGCAAATTGGTGGGCAAACTGGCGAAGCATATCTGCAGCGGTTTTGTTGCGGGTGGCGCGTTCATACGTATCGGCCATGCTCATCAGGCTGTAAAAATAATGGACAGTCATGTGTTGCATGAGCATATCTTTCGTCCACAATTCGAAATTCAGGCTGCTTTTGGCATCTTTATCCCACAGGTGAATCATCATTGCCTGAACCGCTTTTTCGCCTTCAAAATCGGCGTCATCTGCGCTCCATTCAATTTGGGCGGGCATTTTATTTTCATCCAGCGTAATTTTGAATTTGATCTCTTTTTGGCTCATCGCTCATCTTCTTTTTGGTTCATTTTTTTGCACCCAATGTAATTCGCGAACGGCAATGCTGCAAACGGATTTCCAATTACTTCAGTGAAAGGATAAGGGATAAAGGATAAAGGAGAAAATGTAATCGGCTGAAAACTGACCGCTAATCCCCCGCTTTTTCGATGACAATTTTGCGCTCTAACGCCCGTTCCAATGGTTCGACCAACCGGCGCGCGCCCCACAAATCCAGTTCCAGATCGCCTTTTCCGCTGATAAAAATGTGAATTTGTTTATCCTCAATTTCCAGCGCCAATTGTTTGACCGATTGCGTTTGCCCGCGATCCAGCCCCACGGCAACCCGCAACATTGCCGCAAGAATTTGCAAAATTCGGCGTTGATTTTTGCTAAATTCCTTTATTTCGTCGCTTTTTTGCGGCTCGGATTTCCGGTGAAACCGGACGATATTGCCGATGAGCAGTACCTCTTCATCGGTAAATCCGCGCAGTTGCGCATGCGAAATTATGTATTTCGAATGCCGGTGATACGATTTAAAATTGATGTATTGCCCGATGCTGTGCAGCAGCGCCGCATAATTGAGCAGGCTGCGTTCCGGTGTGCCAAGTCCGTGTAATTTTTGAGTTTGGTCGAATATTTCCAGCGCCATTCCGGCGATGTGTTTTTCCCGTTGGCCGTTGCGCTCGTATTTGCGGGCGAGTTGCACCACGCTGCGGTGGCGCACATTGGCGATCGACGGAAAAATATCAATTTTGGGATGCCGTTTCAGATAATCCAGAATCACACCTTCGCGCAGCGATGCGTCGCAAAGCGTCATCTGCTCGGCTTTGATCGATTTCAGCAATTGGGTGAGCAGCACGCCGCCGAGGTGAATTGTGTCCGTCCGCTCGATGCCGATTGGCGAAAATTTGGTGCGATCGGCCGGTTTCAACTTCGCCAGCTTGCCGACCAGTTTGCGCAAATCTTTGGTGTGGATTACTTCCGCGTTTACGGAAATCACATTGTCCCGGCCGGTCATCCGCAACGTGGCTTCGCCGAGAGTACGGATCGTGCCGGATGTCCCGATAATTTTTGTAAATCCTACCTTTTGGGCGCGTTTCAAAATATCGCCGGCCATCGCTTTGATGTGCCCTTCGAGAATTTTGCGAACATCTGCATTTAACGCCCCGTCGTGGGTTACCAAATCCAGCAATCGCTGAACGCCCAGTTTTGTGCTCTCGCCCATCAGCAATTCTTTGCGATTGCCGACGGCAAATTCTACACTGCCGCCGCCGATATCGATCACCAACGCATTCTCATTTTGCAGATTGATGGCCTGCTGAACCGCCAGAAAAATCAGCTCCGATTCTTCCGAACCGGGAATAATTCGCGGCTCGATGCCAGTTTCCTGCACAATCTGATCCAGAAAACGCCCGCCGTTTTGGGCTTCGCGGGTGGCGCTGGTGGCGACGGCTAAAATTTCATCGACATCGTGGCTGTCCGCCAGCTTCACATATTTGCGCACCGCCTGCACACCCGCTTCGAACGCGCGTTCGCTGAGTTGGTGGGTGCGAAAAACGCCCGCGCCCAGCTTCACCATTTCTTTTTCGCGATCGATGATTTCCAGACCGCCCTGCGCGGTGGCTTCGGCGATCACCATATGGATGGAATTTGAACCGATGTCGATGGCTGCCAATTTCATAAACCCGTTGCTCTCCCAAGTTTTGGTCTGCGAACGATTGCAATACCGCCCGTTACCACATTCGGCAAAAAGTTGCGAATGGATAAGCTTACGCAGACGATCCGCTGGAATCAATCTTTCTGTAAAGATTCTATTCCGCGCAAACAAAAAAGGGCGAACAAATGTTCGCCCCATAAATAATTAATTTTACGACACTTGTTTACTTCGCCAGCACAATTTTCAGTGCACTGAGCAACATCATCACATTTTCCGGGCGGGAGTTGTAGCCCATCAACCCGACGCGCCACACTTTGCCGCCGAGTTCGCCCAATCCTCCGGCAATCTCGATATTGAATTCTTCGAGCAGCCGGCGTTGCACATCTTTTCCGTTAACGCCATCGGGAATTTTTACGGTCGTGAGGCTGGCGAGCCGGTTTTCCGGTGCAACGTGGCAGTGCAGTCCCATCTCTTCCAATCCGCTCCAGAATTGCTCTGCCGTTTCGCGGTGGCGTTGCCAACGGGCTTCCAACCCTTCTTCCGCAACCACGCTCAGCGCTTCGCGGAGGGCGTAATTCATGTTGATCGGCGCAGTGTGATGGTAGGTTCGGCTGCCGCCCCAGTAGTTCATCAGCATCGTCATATCCAGATACCAGTTGGCAACCCGCGTTTTGCGATTGCGCAATTTGTTGACCGCGCGCTCGTTGAACGTCAGCGGCGCGATGCCGGGCGGGCAGTTGAGGCATTTCTGGCTGCCGCTGTATGCAGCGTCAATTTTCCAGGCATCGATAAACAGCGGCACACCGCCGAGACTGGTGACGGTATCCGCGAGCAGCAAACAGTCGTATTGGCGACACAATTCGCCGAGCTTTTCCATCGGCTGGCGGGCGCCGGTGGAGGTTTCCGCATGAACGATGCCCATCACCGCCGGACGGTGTTCTTTCAGCGCAGCTTCAATTTCTTCGACGGAAAACACTTCGCCCCACGGTTTGTCGATGCGCACCACTTCCGCGTTGTATCGCGATGCCATGTCAATCATCCGCAGCCCAAAATAACCGTTCACCGCAACCAGCATTTTGTCGCCCGGTTCAATCAAATTGGCAATGCTGGCTTCCATTGCGGCGCTGCCGGTGCCGCTCACGGGAATGGTAAATGTGTTATCTGTCTGAAATGTGTATCGCAGCAATTCCTGCACCTCGTCCATCAGGCTCAAAAATTGCGGATCGAGATGCCCGACCTGCCGCGTGCCGATCGCCTGCAAAATACGCGGATGCGCATTGGACGGTCCCGGACCGAACAAATATCGCGGCGTGATGTCCAGTTGTTTGGCTTTCAGCCGGTGTGTGTCGTTGATGGGTAAATTTGCCATGGTTTTTCCCCCTTCAATGCAAATTTGTCGATATATTTTTCAAACATTTATTCGGGATGAAAATAGGTAAAATCGATATACAGCCAGATGGTGCGGGAATACTGGAAAAACACCGGCACGCAAATCACTAAAATTGCTGCAACAATTGCCAGATTTGTGCCGATCGGAACGCCTTTGAACAGCAGCGTCACCCAAATTGGCGTGATCAGAAAAACGGAAAACAGCCAGTTGATCACCATTGCGCCGGTGTAATATCCCTGCTCGCGATCAAATTTCATATCGCAATTAATGCAGTGGTCATTCATCCGAAAAATGCCGCTGAACAGCTTGCCTTTCCGGCATTTTGGGCAACGGCGGGTCAATAATCCAAAAATGTTCATTTCGCAAACTCTGTTTTTTTATCGTTCAATTTAAGCGTATTTGGCTGGATTGAAAAAAGCTTTTTTTAGAAAAGTGAACAAATGCACGAGTTAGGTTTTCCGAAACGGCAGCACCAGTCGCCGCCCGGCGGCAAATGCAACCAGTTGCAACAAACGGGTTTGCATGAACACATCTGCGAGCAAAGTAACAGGAATTTCCGGTTTTCCGCACAAAAAAACCGGTCGCCATTCCGGCAAAAATTTATTTTTGAAGCGATATAAACCGCGATAATCGTACGCAAAGCGCACCGTTTGACCGGCAAATTTTACCAATTTTGCTGTCCGGCACATTGGCGGCGCGGTGTAAAAAAACGGCGCTTCGCCAAGGCTCCAGCGAAAATGTCCCTCATCCCGAAGTTGCTCAAAAATGGCCGCAAACAACGCTTCCATAATTCCGGCCGGTGATTTTCTGGCTTTCAAAATGAGTTCCGTGTGCCAGTTACCCGGAGCGGATGCTGTGAGCAGCACAGCGCCAAGCCATTGTTTTTGCTGCGTTTGAAACACAAAACACCGTTGCCCGGATAACAAATCGCTGCGAAATAAATAACGCAATTGTGGTTCCAACCCGTGCCGGGAGTGCACCTGCAACGCCGCGAATTTTCCGGCATTTTCGGTTGAAATTGCAACTTCGGCGGCGCTTCCCCAGCGGTTCCCCCGGCGCACCAAATCACGTAATGATCGTTTATCGAAGTGATTACCGCGCAAATTTAACAGCGCTTCGCTGCCATTGGGCAGCGTTTGCCATTTCATTTTCGCCAAAAAATCTGCAATTTGCGGTGGGCAGCCACGCAAATATATTTTTTCGCGATGCTCAAGCTGCGTCCGGTAAAATTCGCGAAACGTTTGTCCGTCCGGTAAATTAGCGAAAAACAGCCAGCGGTAGCAGGAAAATCGCAATTGCAATTCCCGCACATCCGGTTGTGCAACCGGTTGCCGCAGCCAGCTCAACGGCAGTTCGTTTTCGGGGTAATTTTGGTTTAATTGTGGCATTTGCAGAAAAAATATGGCGGGAAACCGCTCACCGGATAAATGTTACCAACCAGCGGCGCAGCAAATCCAGCGCAATCGCGGCGTAGAGAAAAATTACCAGATAGCCAAACCAGCGACGAATCTGGTTGAGATCGTTTACGCCGATTTCCGGGGACAGAAAAACGTTGCCGGCGCGAAGTCCGAGCACGTTGGGGCTTTCCGGGCGGGGGAGCCAAATCTGAATGTTGTCCGATTGCCGGAGCGCGCTCAACAGCGAGTCCGCGCTGATGTAATTTTGCCACAATTTTGGCGGAAAATGATAGCCTCTCCCCGATTCGATCAACACGATATCGCCGCCAATTTTTTCACCGCTGATGGTCAGCGTCGGGCTCACGCCTTCCTGCTCAATTTTGGCGTCGGTCAACACCATTTGGGTTAAATTTTCAACGGAACGTTCGGGGAAAAACAGCAGATATGCCACCCATAAAAAGGTGGTGATCACAATTCCGTAAATCGTGCTTTTGTTAATATTTAGCGATGTTTTTTCTGGCAATATAATGTCCTGTTATTTGGCTATTTTGGGAATTGGCACTTCGATGAGCTGCGCAGGCGGAAACACCTCGCGATTTTTGCCGTACTGGCGCACCTGAATCTGAAATCCGAGGGTTTCACCGGGATTTATTTGTAAATCCGCAAACGAAATTGCCGCTTCAAAAACCGATTTCATGCGGAATTTTGGCTCGAGCAATTCCCTTTTGGTTTGGCGGGTGCGCGGTTCAAGCTTCTCTAAAATTCCGCGCAACGGCGAAAATAGCAGGTTGAAATTTTGGGGCATTTTTATCGATACCAGAAATTCGTAAAACGGGTCCGGCATTTGAAAAAAATCGATGCGGAAAAAAAATTGCGTGTCATTGTATCCCACTAATAATTTGCGAATCACCCGTTGCGCACGCGGTAAATTTGCGGCATGCACATGATCGCTGTCGTAAACCGCTGCGCCGCTCCATTCCTGCACATCGTGCACTTCGCCATCAATTTTCGGTTGAATTTGCGACAGCGGATGAACCGCGGCAAACCGGTCAAAATGGGTACGTTTTATGGTTTGATACAGCGCTGCAGGCACTTCGCCACCCGCCAGTTTGTAAACATTCATCAAATGTTCGCGAAACAGCCGGTCAAATTCCATATCCTGCGATGATGCATGTTCGTCGCCATACCACCAGCACCAGTCGGAGCCTTCGGCGATGTAAATCTGCTCCCACGCCGCTGCGCTGGTTTCGCCGGAAAGCACGCCTTTGGACTCGCGCATCACCAAAAAATCGCGGGCTTCTTTTAACAATTGCCAGGCTTTCCGGTCCTCTTCCCCGGCAATCCAGATGTTAAAATTGGCGTTCAGCCGACTGCCGGGATGCAATTGCTCCAGCTTTTGGCTTTGCGGTGCGGTTGCCAAAAAATCGCTGTGGGTAAGGGTTTTCAGCAAGGGATCGGCGCTGATTTTTGCGAACAGTGATTCCAGAAAAGTGCGTCCGCCGTCGCTGTAATATTCCCAACTGTTCTCGCCATCGCAAATGATGCTAACGAGATGATCCGGCAATTGCGCCTCGCCGGCGGTGTGGATAATTTCCTGCCGGATGGTGTGCAGGCGCTGGCAAAAATCGGTTGCCGCATCGTCCGCATCCCAGTTGCCATAAACAAAACTGATGGCGTCTGACAAATATGCATCGCGGAAAAATATTTTGATGGAATCGCCGGTTTTATCGTGCCAATGCGGTTGGTGCAACTGATGCTCCGGCGCGTTTCCAAAAGTGCTTCGAACAAAAATACTTTCGTCTGTCGCCACCCATTTAATGCCCTGACGAGCGATTAATTTGATGGTATCCGCAGAAAGCGCGCCTTCCGGCGGGAGCAACCCGGTCGGTTTTTTGCCAAAATGTTGCTCAAAAAATGAGAGTGACATTTGAATTTGCGCCCGCGCGTCTTCCGGATGACGAAACGGCGGATCGGGCAGCTCAATTTCCTGTCCGGATGCGTTGGCAATGCCACTGTCGATCAGCAGCGGCAATATGGGATGATAAAAAGGTGCGGCTACCAACTCGATTCGTTTTTCCAACCACGCCGCCCGATATCGCGGCACAATTTCCTGCAGTATCGTGCGTATTTCGTTAAATAACAGCGCTTTATCGCTTTCGCTAAATTGACTGCCTTTCTCGAACAATTGTTGGATTGCCGGTCGCTCCCGACTGATCGGCCCCATCCAGCAGAGGTTATACCACACCTGCAAATCGCGAATATCCTGCACAGAAAACGCAGCCAACCTTGCGGCATCTGTGGCTTCGGTGGATCGATAGCGGTCACACAGCTCGCGGTATCGCGGATATGGATCGATCATATACGGTTCATACGCCAGGAAAAATGTGCTCAACATCTGTAATCGTTGAGAATCATCGAGTTTTTCCGGAGAAGGTTCGCTCAAATCCCACACAAGATCGCGGGTATTGTTATGTGCGTAATCTAGAATTTGCTGTGCAAGTGACGGTAAAATGTTAAACGTTTGGCGAATTTCCGGAAATTTTTCGGCAATCAAAAGGATATCCAGATAATCCCGGGTGGCGTGAAATCGCACCCAGGGCATTTGAAAAACACCCTGCGAATTTTTATAATACGGTTGGTGAAAATGCCACAAAAAGGCAATTTGCAACGGATGGTTTGCCATAACAATAATTTTCCGAAAGCTAAGATGAGCGCTGACGTTTCAAAAATCCGACAGCGAGTTGGCGTTCCCGGTGATTGAGTATTCCAAATATACAATAAAAAACGGCGACAGTCATCAACAGAATCCGCCAGCCAAATCCCGGTTGCAACAAATAAAATATCGCAAAAGCTGCGGCGATCAGCAACAGCATCCGGGAAACCCGCCCCCATTCAATTTTTAGCGGATAAATCCGGTTGGCAAACAGATAGATTGCGATCGTCATTGCCAGATAACTGAATAAAGTAGACCACGCCGCTCCCCAAAAACTGTTCAGCAACGGCAACAACCAAAGGTTCGCCAAAATATTGACAGCCGCACCGGTTCCGGTAAAAATGATCATGTATTGGGTTTTTTTGCGAATATAAAATCCGGGTGTCAGAATCACATAAATCCCGAAAAAATAATAGGATAACAAAATGATCGGAATAATTGGCGTGCCTGCCCAATAAGCTTTTTCGCTCAAAATATAGTATTCCCCAAAAAATGGGAACGTCAGTAAATCGCCGATAAAAAAGCTTACGACCAACGTAAACAACCCAATACTGGTCACATAATAGGTGAACACCCGCGCGTAAACATCCCGGGCATCCGGTTTGTTGGCAATTTTGAGAAAAAACGGCTGCCAGGCATTGCGAAACGCGGTTACCAGCATCAGCAAAATGGCACCGAAACGGTAATTCGCGCGATAAACAGCAACAGCCTCTTTGCTGAGCAGCGATTTTACCAGAAAATTATCCACCAGTTCGATGGTCATAAACGCAATACCGTTGGGCAGCAGCGGCAGCCCGAAAGCCAGCAGCGATTTTGCCAATTGCCAATCAATTTTCGGGCGAAGGTAGCGAAATAACACCGGCAGCATCACCAGCAAATTAATCAGCGCAGCGCCCAAACTGGTGTAAAAAATGCCCGGTACGCCATATTTTAAAACCACAACAAACAACACATTAAGCCCTAATTCCAGCAAAAATCGCAGGCTT
Organism: Calditrichia bacterium; assembly: GCA_020634975.1. Taxonomy (NCBI): domain Bacteria; kingdom Pseudomonadati; phylum Calditrichota; class Calditrichia; species Calditrichia bacterium. Next base: position 804,587 of record JACKAQ010000001.1, read on the forward strand.
TTGAACAATGTAAATTGAATGGATTTTTCTTCTGCGCGGAGCACGTTGTACGCCAGATTCGCATAAGCATCCACCAACGGAATAATTGCAGCAATGTGAATCAATCCAACCTGTGTCGGGTCGTCCATCAGCAATGCGGCGAGCTGTTCATCCATCAGCCAGATCACTGCGCTCATCGCGGAGCAAGTGACCAACAGCATCCAGAATGTTGCGGAAAACACCGATTTACGATCCTGATTATCGAGAAAAAAATAGCGCATCATCGCGGAATCCAGTCCCAACAAATAGAAAAAATTCATGAACGCGATGAAGGTATAAACCAGCACATAATTACTAAAATCTGATGTGGACGGGATATAATCGAAATTGGTGTAAATGGGGATCAGCAGCAACCCGGGCAATCGCTGCATGGCGGTGCTGATGGCATAAATTGCCGAATGGCGGGCGAGGTTGGAAATCTGGCGACGGAGGCTCATTCAGTGCGATCCTTACAGCTCAAATTTCAGACCGTCATACGCCAAATGGATATTTGGCGGCAGCTCGGCTTCGGTTTCGTCGTGCAAAATGGCGTGGGAAAGATGAGTGAAATACGTCTGTTCGGCACCGATTTTTTGCGCTTCCACTATCGCCTGATCAATGGTAAAATGGGTCGGGTGCGGCTTATGGCGCAGCGCACCTAAAATCAATATTTTCAATCCTTTCAACAGCACATAAGATGCTTCTGGAATTTCGCTGACATCTGTGCAATATGCAAAATCGCCAAAACGAAAGCCCAACACCGGAAGCCGTCCGTGCAGTAACGGCACGGGAATTACCGGCACACCGGCTACTGAAAACGGTTGTTCATCAATAATATTTACAGTTAAGCGCGGCAGGCTGGAAACATATTCGTGAACCTCAAATGCGTAGCGGAATATGCGCTGGATATTCGCGATTGTTTCGCTCATGCCATATAAAGGAATGCTCATTTTGTTCAGTAAATTGAAGCTCCGCAGGTCGTCCATCCCCAAAACGTGATCCACATGATGATGGGTGTAAAGCACGGCATCCAGTCGTTTAATGCCAGACCGAATCATTTGCTGACGGTAATCAGCGGAGGTGTCGATCAAAATTTCCCGGTCGCCGGTTTGGATATAACAGGAAGTTCGCAATCGTTTATCTTTGGAATTTTGCGATTGGCATACCCGGCAATCGCAACCAGCCATCGGAACGCCCATCGAAGTGCCACTGCCCAAAATTTCTATTTTCATGATTTTCCTGTATTTTCCCGAAAAGCCAAAATTTAAACCGCTTTGGGTGTATTCACAACTGCTTTTCAGATCGGGCGATGATTAACTTGCTGCCGCTTCCCGGTTCCAGATGATCAGCACCAACCAGAAAATAAAAATTTGCACAACTACCGGCCAATTTTCCGGCAAATCGATTTCCGATTTTCGCGAAAACGCACCCGTTGGGCGAATATTGCCGATTATTTCGCCATCTTTTTCGAGAACATATTCCCGTTTCCATACGGACACGCGTTTTAGCAAATATGCATCACCGTGAATGGTTAACTCAAATTGATTGCGAAAAGCGCTCGGTTTTTCTGCTTTAATGAAAACTTCATCGCCCATTTTTAGCAAAAATGCACCTTTCAACATTTTTTCCCGCTCGAAACGGTAGGTTTCACCCTCGATAATCAGATCCGCTGCTTCTTTAAATGTGGCGATATCCAAAAACGCGATCTCGCTGCCATCTTCACGAAAAATATGAAAATCACCGGAAAAAGCATGTTTTGGAATGGCTTTCAACATTTTCTGCTCCATTTGGTCATAATTTTTTTATAAACCCTATTCAGAAATTTCAAATTGTCAAAAAAATCGGGCACTAATTAATTTACATCTGAATTCTTCTGCCGAAAATACATTATTAGCAAAGTTAAACCCGTTAATTCTTCACAACACGGAGGTTTTATGAAGAATCGCTTCCATTTAATTTTCACAATTTTAATCATTTCCGCACTATTTTTCCCGATTAACGCACAGCTCGGATTACCGCAAGTAGAGGAAGTTTACGGCGGACGAATCACGGATATCGAAGTTGTCGCGCTCAATCCGGTAACTTCGCGGATTTTTATCACCACAGAAAGCGCAAATTCGATGTTTTATGCAGATGTTGACCATTCCAGCGGCACACCGGTTTTTGGTGCATTTACGACCATTGCCGATGTTGACACCAACGATGGATTTGGCAAAAATATCGAATCTGTTCGCGCAGATGGCGCATCCGGGCAAATATTTTTTACCCATCAACGCAATATTTATTCCGTTTCAACAACTGCCGGCTCGCTTTCAATGCTGAACAACAGTGTTTTGGCAATTGAAACGTACGACGGTAATTTGTATTTCGTGAAAGAAATAGGTGGTGGATTGGAGCTCCATTTTGGCGCTATTAACCCGGCCTCCGGCGTGTTTTCTGAACACTCGGATAGCCCGATTTCGATTGCCAGCTCATTTTCAACACCACCTCAGCAGAACACAGCTGTTCGCGTAAATCCAGCGAACGACAGCATTTACGTGTTTCTCGAAGGCTCCCCGTCTCAAATTTTTTGTTCGAACACAACTTACAACAGTTTGACTAGCGCCTCCCTTTTTACCGAACTTGATACCACAGGACTGGGTGTTGCAGACAATTACCGATCTTTCGGCATTGCACCGGACGGGCGGTTGTATATCGGTGGGCGCACCGGCGTTGAGCCCAATCATTTTAAGCGGGTTGCATTTTCCGATAACAACGGTGCAAGCTGGGATACACTGCGTGTTCCTTTTGGCGGCACCGATGGCCCGAATATCGAATGTGCTGGCAGCGGAGCAAATTATTCGGTGATGTTCGGTTCAAACATCGGTGTCAATCGGGGTGAAAACCCGACAGATTGGAACGGCTTTGGGTGGAATGGTTTCGAAACGCATGCGAATGACGGCACAGTTGCTTGCGATCCGCTAAACCCGAATGTCGTTTACATGACCACAGATCAGGGCATTGGCGCATCTACCGATCGCGGTGAAACAATTTTTGAAATTGACGAAGGCGTTGAGGCTGTGCAAGTTAACGATTTTGATATGAACACGGCAAAAACCATCGGTTGGACAGCATCAAAATCCGGGATTCGACGGGTTGAAAACTATGCTTCTGCCAGCGAAAATTGGCGAATAATGTTTCCAATGGGAGATGGCTCGCCATATTATTCGATCGCAATGGACCAATCCGATTCAACTGGAAATACGGCTTACGCCGGAAATGTTCGCGTTTACAAAACCACCGATGGCGGCTTCAGTTGGGACCGCATTTTTGATGTTCAAGATCCGTCATGGGGATTCAGTTTCTGGAGTTACATTTCCAGCATCAAGATCCACCCGGAAAACAACGAAGTTGTAATAATCGGTGTAAACTCGCCGGACAACGGTGTCAAAGGTGGCATTTTTTGGACGGAAGATGGTGGCTCAACCTGGGATAAACTGGATACAACCCCGTACAACACTGAGGTTCTGGATTTTGAATTCGTTTACAACTCAGATAGCACCACAACAATTTACGTTGCCTGCGAATATGTTAGCGATGGAACAAGCTCGTCATATGGCGTAAAAAAAATAACTTACGATCCTTCGGTTGGCGTACCGGTTTTTGAAAATAGCATGATTGGCGAAACAGGAACAGTGATTACCAATTTTGGCGCACGCGATCTCGCACACAATGATGCCGGTGATATATTTGTCGCCGGAAACAATGGCGCAACGGATGAACCGCGCGTTTATGTAAAATATGCCGATTCGACCCATTGGGAAATGTTACCGACTGCAACGCTGCCCGGAATTGGTCGTGTTCCCGCAATCACGGTTGGCGAAACACCCGATGGAAATCAAACACCATTTATTGCCGTAGATTCGAATATCTATTATTTAGATGTAAATACCTGGAAATTGGGATTTTCTTACCCGATCGGTATGGATATTAATGTGTTGTTTTGGGATGATTTGCTGGTTGGCACCGGCACTGGTTTATACGGTCACTTTTTCAACAGCACAACCGGGCTCGATGATAAAAGAGATATTGCTACTCCCAACACATTTCATCTGACTCAAAATTTTCCGAATCCGTTCAACCCTAAAACCACCATTCGTTACGAGATTCCATTTTCGGCGCGGGTAAAGCTTTCCATTTTCAATATTGCGGGACAGGAAGTTGATATTTTAGTAAATGAAATGCAACCTGCGAATACATACTCGGTTTCGTGGAATGCGGGCAAATTCCCGTCCGGGGTATATTTTTACCGGCTGGAAACTTTTTCAGCAAATCCTAAAAACAGCAATTTCAGCGAAGTTCGCAAGATGATCTTGCTCAAATAAACTATTGTTTTAGAACAAAAAAAAAGCCCTGCTAAAACAGGGCTTTTTTTGCACAAAAATTTTTCAGAAAAGTTTTTAGGCTTTATTTTTTGAAGAATATTTGCAACCCTTCGGTGCAATTTCGGCACATTTCAATCTGATCCCGGTGCGATATAACCTTTTTGCGGAAATCATGATATTCTTCCCCATTCCATACCGATGCAAAATCCTGTTTATTTAAATCTCCCAATTTGAACCAAGCATCTTTGTCAAAACAGCAGGGAATTACCGTTTTATCCCAGGTCATTGCGGAGCCGTACCAAATTTTTTTGCAATACCCGGAATATGAACCTTTCAATTGGAATTTGCCGTCTACTTTTTTATAACGCCGATATTTGGGATTTTTTGGCAAAGTAGCCTCTGCATTATCAAAATCGTAAATCTGTGGCGATTTGAATACAACCCGGTCAACACCCAATTGTTTACCCAGTTTTTGGATATCTTGCATCTCGTGCTCATTGTGTTGCATTACAATAAATTGCAAATCTGCTCTTGGGAACATCTTCCCCTGTCGCTTTCGTGAAGCCATAAATTGCTCAATCCCCCGGATTACCCGGTGAAAATGTCCCGCCTGCCGGTAAATTTTATAAGTTTCTTCTGTTGCTCCATCAACAGATAAAATTAAACGCCCCAACTTGCTTGCGGCCAGTGCTTCTGCAAATTCAGGATTTGCCAACCGAGTTCCGTTTGTGCTGATCACGGTAAATATACCTTTATCATATGCATAATCGATCATATCAATAATTTCCGGATTGATAAAGGATTCACCTTGAAAAAACAACAACAGAACCCAGGTGTGATCGGCAATTTCATCTATCACAACCTTATATTCAGCAAAAGTCATATTGTCCTGCGGACGCAACAGCGTTTTCAATCCAACCGGGCATTGCGGACATCGTAAATTACAAATTGCCGTTGGTTCAATGATAAATGTGTATGGCTTGCCCCAAACAAAATATTTTCCGGTTAATCGAGATAATGCATACGATGAAAGTATTTTGCATGCATTGATAAATTTTGAGAAGCTCCATAATGGTAATAAATAGCTGATATATGACAACATGCGATGATCTCTATAATTGAAACTGGATGAGCTGGACAAAAAAAAAGGACATTTACGGTTAGTTAATGTCCAAAAAAATAAAAGGCGACGAGGCTTATTTAAAATAATTTAGGAGGGAGGTTTCTAAGGAGAGACCCCGTCGCCTGATTATTAACTTAATTAATTTTCATGTACTACACAAGATATTCTTTGGTTTTGCGTATTTTTTCAACTTTTGCAACAAACCCTGAACTGTTGTAATTATTGAACTTAGAACTTTTTCAGAAACCATTGTTTTATGTATTAGAATATTTCATATTAAAATTATCAATTGCTTCAACCAAAAGTAAAATCGGTTTTATGCTTAAAATACAAATGGTTTTGCAGCATTTGGGAAAATATAATGTATCTCTAAAATACTCCAGCGATCATCAATTTCTACAATTGTTGCCTGTAGAATATCCCCTTTTTTCAACCGGTTGAAAATTCTGGCGTTTAATTCCACATTTTCCATGTTACTGGTTAATTGCAAATTAATCAAATTACAGCTAGTGTCCTGCGATCTGTTTAATTTTGTAATTTCAAAGAACCCACTTTGTTGATGATGTTCATCATCGTCACGAATTAATAAAATTTCAAACAAATTATAACTTTTTAAATATTCATTTAGCGCCTTAACAACCCTCGGAACATCTGTTTTTACAGTTTCATAATATTGAACAAAATTTTTTTTCAGATCTATATGGTATTCGTTTGCTAACCAGGTTACAAAACGTGCCAGGTTTTGAAAGATCCGGCTAAAATGCGGTTCGCGTTCCTGGGCAAAATTTTTAACCAACCAGACGGACATAAACTCGAGAATATGTTCGTGGTTTATTTCATAAACATTATTTAAACCGATATGCTCGGACAGGTATTCTTCGAAAAGTTCGATATCGCAAGCGACACAGCCCATATCTTCAGATGGATTTTTCGACTGGTCATCCACAAATTTTTGGATCACCTGATGGATATCTTCGTAATAGGGCGTTGTATTTTCCCACTCAGACTCGAACTCATAATCGTCATCGCGCTGCTGCCATTCGTTGCCTTCTTTATAATCTTCCTCAACGGACAACAACTCTTCAAAATGATCCAATGCGGATTCGTTCAAACGCAGTAACAATGTACTTTCCTCTCGCCGGACAAAATCGATCATCACATCAACAGTAAATTCAGCAAGTTCGATAAGATCCAAATCATCCTCATCGAATTCGATCCCTTTTTCTTCATAATAAAACTGTAGCAAAGTGTCTAATATGGTGTGATGCAACAAATCGACAGGTGAGATCAATCCGGCAAAATATACATCCTCGCTCAACAACAGACGAATTCTTTCTGCTCTGTCCATGAGCATTCGTTCATCTTCCTCATCCAGGCTATGACCAAACAAGTGATTTTCCAATGATTTAATATCGTGTTTTTTATCGTCGAAGTCTTCATCAAGAAAATATTCGAAACTATCACCCAGTGTAAAACACAAAGTTCCAAGGCTTTCAAATGATAAATGTAAACGAAAATCTGCGCCTCTTCGTTTAAAAAAACGTTGCTCAAGCTGATTACCAAGTTGGTTGACCATTAGGAAAATAAAATAATCCAGTTTGGTCATTTCATAAATTTCTTTATCCCAACTTTCGAGAAACTCTCTGGCGGATATAAACGTTTTTTGGAACCGCTCCGACAATTATTCGACCTCCAAATCATTTTGTCGTGTCAATTTACTAATCGTCCAAAAGTTAGTCAACATAAATTTGGGCGTTTTTAGAAACGGTTCCAAGCTAAGAAGATTCTTAAAGAAATGAAACCAAAAGATATTAATGCGACTTTTTAACCTCATTAATTTAGCAATTCAGTATACCAAAAAAGAAAGATCTGTAATTGTTAATACCCTGAAATAAATATGAACCGAGTATTTTCAGGCGCCATAACTATCTAATAATTATCAAGTTGTCGAGTGTTTGTATTTGAAACAATCGACCGTATGATCATTCACCATTCCAACGGCCTGCATAAATGCATAACAAATGGTAGACCCAACAAATTTAAAACCCCTCTTTTTCAGATCCTTACTCATTGCGTCAGATTCCGGTGTTTTAGCGGGGATATCTCGTAAATTCTGCCGCGAATTGACGATTGGTTTTCCGCCAACAAACTGCCAGATATATGCATCAAAACTGCCATATTCTTTTTGAATTTCAAGAAACGCTTTTGCGTTTTGTATTGCCGCATCAATTTTCAACCGATTTCGGACAATTCCGGCATCTGCTAAAAGCAACAGCTTTTTGGACTCGTCATATTTGGCAACTTTTTCTGCATCAAAACTATCAAACACACGTTTGTAATTTTCTCGTTTATTCAAAATGGTCTCCCAGCTTAACCCTGCTTGGGCACCTTCGAGAATTAACATTTCAAATAAATGGCGGTCATCGTGAACCGGCACACCCCATTCTTCATCGTGGTATTTGAGATACAAAGGATTTTTTTCAGAAGCCCATTCGCATCGTTTCATCTTGCTCCCTTTTGAGAATCAATAAATATCAAAAAATTGATCATTTAAGCGACGCTACAATATTTTTAAGCCGCAATGTTCAAATAGCGAGACCAGTATCCTTGCCATTCACCATACTGTTCCGCGATTGTGGCAAGACCGGTATATATTAATTTGCCATAACAGCGCCCCGCAGAATTAATTAGATTTTTATCTGCCAATAGTGCATGTTCTGTTCTTCCAAGCCCATTTAACAATATATATTTAGCTGCCCAGGCACTCATTCCCCGAATTTTTATCAGCCACTCGAAAACTGTTTGATAAGGTGATTGCACTAAAAAACTTTCACGGACATCGCTAAAAGCTCGCCCCAAATGTTGCAATGATTCAGCTTTGAGCTCGTCGTTTAACTGATTGCAAATATCAAAATAGTTCGCAAAAGCCAAGTCTTCAGGCTCTGGGAAAATATGAATACGTATTTGGCGCATTTGAATTACGGTGCCAAAATGGTGTAACATTCGTCGCTTCATATGCCTGGCACTCTCAATTGTATTGTTTTGTTGTAAAACTGCCCAGCAAGCATTTTCAAAAAGTGTCAGAAATTTTACAGGGTGATACCCATACAGCTTTTGCAAAACTGGATAAAAATGTGTGTCATTTTTTCCGATGCGATAAAAATAATTGAGATTGTCATAAAGACTGAGAAATTGACTGATGCGGTCCAGAACAATCAGGCGGGTATTTTCGTAAATTGGATTTTCGGAGAGGAGCAAAAATTTTAGTCGTGGATTTTCAATTGTGCCAACGGATTTAAGCCGGAAAAGAATAGCCTGCCGATTCACACTTGTTCCCTTGGCAATCGAGTGATTGCCAAACATGATGTCCTCATCCTGCTCAGATACAATTTTCAACCACTCACGAGACAACTCAAAATTAAACGGCGGCGTGGGATGTAAAATGCCGTTGGTCGCATGCCAATTCATTTAAATTATCTCGATTAAACAATTGTTAATAATGAAATTGTAGACGGGAAAATCGGGCAAATAAGCTACAAATTACGACCAGGTTAAAACTCTTTGATGACTTGCACAACACTACCCAACATTTGAAAACCGGGTGTTTTTTCATCCAAAATCATGGATTGACGATCAGGATTTGAGCATTCCAACCGAATGCGTTGAGCAACACGAAAAAAACGCCGAATGAGGATGCGTTCACCAAGTTGGGCTGCGATCAACTCACCATCGCGGTAGTTTTTTTCACATTTTACTACAACATAATCACCTTTTTTTATACCGGCATCCAGCATCCGGTTGTCATTTGCTTCCAGCGTGAACCGGTCATCGACTGATACACGCCGGTTAACAATCCATTTTTCCAGCACTCCGGCTGCAGGTGTTGCTTTGGCGAGCAGCTGCTCACCACGGGGCATACTAAAAAAATCTTCACCGGATTTTGGTTCTTTGGCCGCCGGCTGACCGAGCAAATATGTTTGCCGAAAATGTACCATAAATTTCCCCGATTAGTTCAAATCTCTGATCAGTCCGACAACACACCCCTGAATACTCCACTCACTTTGCGGATAGATATCCGGAATGGCGGGGTTTTCAGCTTTGAGAAATTTTTCTTTCCCACGAACGATCAGGCGTTTGACGGTTGCTTCGTTGTCGTAATTCATTAATGCGACAACAACTTGCCCGTGCTCGGCAGCCTGTGTGGATTTCACGACAACCAAATCACCATCGTTAATGCCAGCATTGATCATCGACTCACCCTGAACCCGCAAAATAAAATAGTTACCTTCCGAACGGATCATCCGGCGAGGCACAACAACATAATCATCGATATTCTCATTTGCGAGTATCGGAGTACCAGCGGCTACACGCCCGATGATAGGTAGACGGGCAATTTCGCTGTCATCCGCACCGCTCAAATACGCTTCGTCTAATATGCGAATGCCGCGGGCGGTAGTGCCATCGCGGGCGATTTTGCCTTTCTTTTCCAACGCTTCCAAATGGCGGACAACGCCATGTTTGGATGCGATGCCAAAATTATCGGCAATTTCCTGATAGGTTGGCGGATACGAGCGATCGCCAATGTAATCGGCGATAAACCGTAAAATTTCTTCCTGACGCTGGGTCATTCCTTTCATTTCTGCATCCTCAAATTGTGGGTGTATGGTTATCAGATCAAATTCAACCGACGTAAACCCGGATATTTCAATCGTTTGGCGCTGTTCCAGAATTTTCAAATCCTCCACCACATCGCCGGGGTTTCGCCGGGTAAAAGCTTTCATCACGTCCGCTGCACTGGGCGGGTAATCCAACACCAGCAAATGCCCCTGAATAAACCGCAGGATTTCCCGTTGCTGGCGTGTCATCGATTCTAACATGATGATTTCTCTGTTTAATTCAACATAAATAGTGGAAAAGAATCCACCGAAGTATACTTATATACACCTGTTATTATACCAATCCGAAGTTGTTTTGTCAAGTGAAAAATCAAAAAAAGATATAAAAATGTTCACGTAATTCGAATTTTTTTAATTTTGCTGTCATTTTTTCGCGTCATTTTCCGTCAAAATTTACGCTGTTTTGAATATTTTTTTGAAAATATGGTGTATAAACGTTAATTATAATGATCTATGGGTAACTTTTTTGCTGAACATCCGTAAAGTGAAGTTGTTTGAGGAAAGTAATATTCAACAGGAATTTCGATGATGAACAGCTACAATTTACGATGGTTTCAGGTCTTTTTGGCACTGCTGTTTTTGGGCGCGGGGGTTAGCGCCCAGAGCTGGCATTCTGATCAATATTCTTCCGAAATGCGCCGGAAAGCCGAACGGCGCTACTTGCCGAAACATCCGAAAATGCCCGTTTTTCGTTATTATGACTACACCGTTATCGAACGGTCACAAATTATTGACGGTCATGTTGTCGTTGTCGGACATCACCTGCGGGTGGAAGGGCTGGTTCGCGGGAGCATCCTCGTTTTGGATGCGGATGTAACCATTGGCAGCGGCGGTTTGGTGGAAGGCGGCGTGACCAGTGTTGCCGGTCAAATTTATCTGTCTGATGGCGGAAATGTGCGCGGGAATATGCTTGAAACCCATCGCGACTTTATTTCGCGGCAACGCGACCAGATCAGCAAAGTGTATCGCTACAGTTGGCGACCGTACCGTGACAGATCGCCGTGGTACCGGATGGATGATCCCGATGAAGAAAATCTGCTGGTGCGATACAACCGCATCGACGGCGGATTTGTCGGATTCCAGATTCCGCAGGAATATCACAGACACGTCTATCTTTCGCCATACGGTTTTGTGGGATACGGCTTCGAAAGCCGAAAAGTGCGCTACCAAATAGGGCTGGATCGTCCGGTGCTGCACCAGCACAACAACGCAACAATCATCGGCGCAGAGCTTCACAGCCTGACCGATACGCAGGATGAATGGCGGCTGGACCAGATGGAAAACAGCCTCGCCGCGTTTTTTGCGAAACAGGATTATTACGATTATTTCGAGCGCGAGGGTTACAGCATCAGCCTCACACAACTGCTGATTCCATCGGTTCGTGCAACGGTTTCGTACCGGAATGATGATTACAAAACGCTTGCCGCGCAAACCAATTGGGCGCTGTTTAATGGCGATGCCAATTTCCGGCGCAATCCTTTTTTGGGTGAAGATGCCGGCAATATGCGCAGTATTTTCACGGCTTTACGCATCGATACTCGCAATCGCCAAAACTATCCGACCCGGGGCATGTTTGCCGAAATTAACGGCGAATTTTCCAATCCCGGACTCGGCGGCGATTTCGATTTTGAACGATATTTATTGAACGTATCACTATATCAGCCATTGACTTACGGCGAGAATTTTCAGATTCGCGCCATTGCCGGAACGTCCACCGGTGAACTGCCGTTACAAAAACGGTTCGAGCTTGGCGGCATCGGTTCGCTGCGCGGATTCAGTTATAAAGAATTTACCGGGAACCGCATGTTTCTGGCAAATATTGAATATCATATCATGCCGGATTTGATGGACGACTGGTTCGATCTGGACGGTTTGGCATTCATTTTATTCAGCGATGTGGGAAATGCCTGGAACGGCAGCAGCGATGAAAACATCATCCAAAGCCTTCGCCCGCTGCGCTGGGACAACCTCAAATCGAGCCTTGGTTTTGGCATCGGCGATGATGACGGCACATTCCGGCTCGATTTTGCAAAACGCACCGATCGCAGCGCAAATATGGTGGTAACGCTGCGGTTACAACAACCATTTTAAACCACCGCGAGAACTTTTGGGGGCAAAGGTTCAATCATTTTTAAGGCTGTTTCAGAGGGAATTTAATGAAAAAATATTTTTGGGTTGGCTGGCTAATTTGCTGTGCAAGTGGAATATGGGCACAGAATAACCGGTTGGAATTGAGAGACATTGATTTTGAGGACATTCTGGTTGGGGGATTTGAGCTGCGTTCCGACAGGCAGGTAAGCATAGATGCGACAGGCGCCGGACAGGAAGGGCAGCGCAAATATTTTCACAGCCGGTTTTACGATCCGAACGACATGTTTGTTTACAGTTGGATCATCAACGCGGATACGCGGGAGCTGGTGTGGCGCATCACCCGGGGCAACAGTCGAGAAATCGATTCCGAATTTATGCGAAATTTCAACGGTTCGCTGAAGCTGGCATCCGGACGATACGAGGTGTACATGTGCGCCCGCGAACCGGACAAAATCATGATCAACAACGACAACTTCCCCAGTCTCGGCAAATGGCTGAAACATTTTTTTAATACGGACGAATTCAGCAAAGATATTTTGGGCAAATGCCACATCACGGTGAGCGGTGTAGACCGCACCTTCGACCGGCGCGATGTGCTCACCTATCAGGAAACGATCCGGCGCAATGCGGTGGTTTCCATCTCCAACATCCGCGATTCCGAAGTTTACGATCGGCGCTTCAGCCTCACAGAAAACGGCACGTTCGAAATTTACGCCCTCGGCGAAAGCCTGGAAGACGGGCTGTACGATTACGGCTGGATCATTCGCGAAGACAACGGCGAAACCGTTTGGGAAATGGACGATGATCACAGCGAATACGCCGGCGGCGCCACCAAAAACCGTCAGTGGCGGACGACCATTTCATTGCCATCCGGAAATTACAGCGTGCATTATGTAACGGACGATACCCATTCATCTGAGGAATGGAACGCTAATCCGCCGTATGATCCCTATTTTTGGGGTGTTACGCTGCGCGGTGTTTCGGGCAAATTCGATCCATCGGCAATTACAGAATTTCGCCCCAAACAAACCCGTCCGTTTGTAGAAATGACCCGGCTGGGCGACGACGAATATGTTGAACGCACTTTTGAATTGAGCAAGTCTGCAAAAATCCGCATTCACGCAATGGGCGAAGGCAGCGATGGCGACATGAGCGATTACGGCTGGATCACCGATGCCAGAACCGGCAAAAAAATTTGGGAAATGACCTTCCGGGAAAGCCGCCACGCCGGCGGCGGATACAAAAACCGGGTGGTCGATACCGTGATTGATTTTCCGGCAGGCACCTATCGCGTTTATTTTGTGACGGACGGATCGCATTCGTTCGGTCACTGGAACACCCGTCCGCCGCGCAACGGCGCGGATTGGGGCATTACGCTGGAAATGAGCGAGCCGAATGCCGCGCCGCAAATAAAATTGTTGCAGGAAATTACGCCGGATCCGGTTATCGCCCTCACCCGCGTTGGCGATGATGCGTTGGAAAGCGTCATTTTTCAGGTGGATAAACCCACAAATCTGCGGGTGATTGCCGTTGGCGAAGGCCGCAACGATGAGATGTTCGATTTCGGATGGATTGAAGACATGCGCACCAAACGGCGAATCTGGCAAATGGATTATCGCAAAACCACTCATGCCGGCGGTGCGGACAAAAACCGGCAGGCAGAAGAAGTCATCAATTTTGCGCCGGGAACCTATACATTATATTATAGAACGGATGATTCCCACGCCTATCGCGACTGGAACAGTCGTGCACCATATCGCCCGGAACGCTGGGGGATTGCGCTTTTCCCGGTGGATGACGACAAACCCAAAGGGCTTCACGTGCTGCCTGGTATTCCGCAGGCACCGGAAATCCGCGATTTGCCCAACGAAAACGTGGTCGCCCAGATTATCGAAGTACACGACGATGAGCACATCCGCAAAACTTTCCGGCTAAATCGCGAAACGCTGATGATGGTTTACGCCATTGGCGAGGGTGATGATGAAATGTATGATTACGGCTGGATCGAAAATCGCAACACCCGCGAAACCGTTTGGCGGATGGAATATCAAAAAACCGAACAAGCCGGCGGCGCCGACAAAAACCGGCTGTGCCGCGAAACCATTTTGTTACCGGCCGGCGAATATGTGTTGCATTATTTAACGGATGGATCGCATTCGTTTGAGGAGTGGAACGCCCGCCCGCCGCGCGACCGGTTTAATTACGGCATCACGCTGTACGAGCTGGAACGGCATTAATTTTTAATCAATTGATCAGCCCTGCTCCAAACGGGCAATCAGCGGATGGGAAATGATTTCCGGCAGGTTTAATTTTCGCAAATCCGCAATGGTTTGATTCACCGGATATTCAACCCGTTGAAAATGGAGCAATTCCGTTGCCCGGTCCCAAATTGCAAACGCAGCCCGCGGATCGCCATCGCGCGGCTGCCCGACCGCACCGGGATTGATCAGCAGCGTATCACCATCCCGAAAAATCTCAACATCATCAGACTTCAGCACCAGCGCTTCCCCGCCCCTCAACCGGCAAACCATCGGCAAATGGGTGTGCCCGAAAAATCCCGTCGCAAATCCGCGACCGGCAATCGCCGCAAGATTTTCGGAACTATTGGTTTCGTTCACAAATCCGAACAAAAAATCCGGGTTGGTTGGCGCGCCGTGTCTGGCAAGCCAGTTTTTATAAGCCAATTCCGGTGGCAGTTTCAGCAACCAACTGGTTTCGTTGGCTTGCAGCATTTCCCGGCTCCATGCCGCCAGCATCCGGCTGGATTCATCCGCCCGCTGCCAATCGCCGGTGCCAACCCAATAATCGTGGTTGCCCTGAACAGCCAGCAGATTGGGCAAATTCCCCAATCGCTGAACGCACTCTCGCGGATGTGGACCGTAACCGACAGCATCGCCCAAAAATAAATAGTGCGTCGCGCCCAACGCAGATGCTGCTTTCAGCACTGCATCCAGCGCCGGAAGATTGGCGTGCACATCGCCAAAAACGCAAATTTTTGCGGAACGGTCGCGTTTTGCTGCGCTTTTTTGCGGCTGAAAAGCCAGATTTTCCATCCCCCGAATTAACGCCTCATGTTTTTCGCGATTCTCAGCGCCAACGAGCTGCTGCGCAACGCCGGTAACCAGCAATTCCCATTCGTCATCTTTGTGAAAATACGGGCGCAAATTCCGGTTCAAATCCCGCCCGAATTGATGCCATTGCGCCGGAACAACCGGCGGTTCCGCCGCAATTCGCCGGACAATCGCCACTGCCATCGATCCGATACCGGCATCGGGAATCAGATCGTCATCCAGATAACACAGCACATCGCGTTCGGCGGTAAATCCAAAATTAGCGGGATTTAAATCCGGCATCACATCGTGAATTTGCAGCGAACGCAGCGCGATGCGCAACATTTCCACCCACCAGCGCGATCGTGCTTCCCAGTGATGCACTTCGCTAACGGTTTTCATGAGTGGCGTGGCGCTGCACAGCCAATATTTGTCATTCGCAAAATAAACAAACCGGAATTTTTGGGGATGCCACAACTTGTACAGCTGTTCGCGCGTGTCCCATTCATACAATTTTTCGATCAGTGAATCGGAATTTGCCGATACCAAATCCGTATGCGTTTTGAAAACGAGATTGCCGGAACACAGCAAACGAGTGGTGGTTTTGGTTGCGCCGTTTTCCAATTCGGTAACGCCAACGCGATTGCGCCACTCGACAGCATCCGCAGCGTTCATCATTTCGAAAATCTGCGCGGCCGGCGGCATTTTCTCCTGCGAAACGCCTGCGCTAAAAATCGCTTGCGCGGTTTTGGGACGCGGAAACCATGAGTTCATTGGTCAGTCCTCCAACATCGCTGCCGGTCGATGCCGGGCATTCGTTTAATGTTGATTTTCACAAAATATTCAAAAATTTTTTTTGGCATTCGTTGATTCCGGTTGCACAATTCTAAAAATTTTGATTGTTGAAATAGAAAAAAATTGTAAAACTATCATCGGATCGATCCCAAAACCCTGAACCGCCGGAACCGGATTAAGTCGATAAATTGCATTTTTTTGAAATATTATCCGTGACCTATTCCACGAGATTGCGGGGCGATAATTTTCACTCGTGTAATTTTGGCAGGAAATTCATTTCGTCGAATTGCAAAATGGCAGTTTTCCGATACCGATTTGGCATTCCGAACCGCGTTTTCTGATGAAAAAATCAAAAAATGCCGTATTTTAGCACCAGTTTGCAAATGGCATCTGTTTTGCTAAATTATTGTGGGTGAGTGTAAAAATTTGTGGTTGAAAACGGATATTCAACATTTTTTAACGACACAATTTTTGGAAAACAGGATGACTGACCCGAAACATCATTCGCTGAAACCGGCAACGTCCACTTCGCTGCAGTTGATTTCGCCTGTTCGGGCAGATTTGCTGCCGCGACCGCGATATTATCTGGTTCCCGAGGTGGAAATTATCGCAACAGCGCAGGAAATTTTGCTGATTATCGATATGCCCGGCGTTCCCGATGAATGGCTGGATGTGGTACTCGATCGCGATCAATTGACCGTTGAAGGCATCGTGCGGATGCCCGCGGAAATCGCCGCCAACGAACGACATTTTTTTGCTTTCCGGCGTCAATTCCGCATCGAGGAATCGATCGACAGACGCAAGGTTTCCGGCAGTTTTCGTGATGGCGAGCTGCGCATTCACCTCCCGCGCCAGGATGGTGCAAAACCGGTGAAAATTCGCATCAAATAATGGAACTCTGCTCCTAGGTTTTGTGTATATTCATGAACTGATAACGGAGTTTTTAGACTTAAGTGATTGATTTTATTGAACATAAAACAAACAACCAAATAAAGGAGAGCGTGGACTATGCCGTTCATGTTTGATTCGACATTTTTGATGTTAATTCCTGCGATCATTTTGAGCATTTATGCCCAGTTCAAAGTGCGGAGCACTTACAAAAAATACCGGGAAGTGGCCAACCAGGCTGGCATTACCGGTGCCGAAGTTGCGCGGCAAATTTTGCGCAGTAACGGGCTGGACGATGTGGCTGTGGAAGAAGTGCCCGGCACCCTGTCCGATCATTACGATCCGCGCGACAAAACCGTGCGGCTGTCCACGGATAATTTTCGCGGACGTTCCATCGCTGCGCTGAGCATTGCCGCACACGAGGTCGGACATGCCATTCAGGATGCCAAAGATTACGCACCGCTGCGCATGCGCCACGCCATTTTGCCGGTTGCCAATATCGGCAGCAGCTTGTCGATGTGGTTGATTTTGGCTGGCTTTTTCTTCCAGTTTTCCGGGTTGTTCACCGCCGGCATTCTGTTCTTTTCCGGCGCGGTGCTGTTCCAGTTGGTAACGTTACCGGTTGAATTTAACGCCAGCTCCCGCGCGCTGGAACAGTTGGATGGCTACCGCTATCTCCATCGCGATGAAATGCCGTTTGCCCGGAAAGTGCTCAACGCAGCCGCGCTGACTTATGTTGCCGCCGCCGCTGTATCGGTTCTGGAACTGGTGCGATTGCTTATTTTACGCAATTCGATGTCCGACGATTAATCGCTACAGCTATCGTGATTTTTCGCGCGGCGCAATTCGGTTGTTGAATTTGCGCCGCTTTTTTTGAACAATTCAAAGGAAGAATTTCAGATGAAAAAGCAAACCAAATTTTCGGTTTGGTACTATGTTTTCGTAATCATCGGTTTGCTGGCATTGCAAACCATCTTTTTCACCGGCGCACCGCCGCCAACGGAAGTATCGTATAAATCATTTCTCGAAGAATTGGATTCCGCAAAAATTGCCAAAGTAGTGGTTTTGCCGGATCGCATCATCGGCGAATATGTAGCGGATTCCACGGATGCGACGTCCGAAAACATCACGCCGGGACCGTCCGCGCCGTGGCGTTTTCGCTGGGATGAGATCGAGGAAAAATCTGCCCGGCAGTTCACTGTCAATCGCCTTCCCGGCGTTGAAGATACCGAATTGCTGCCGGCTATCCGCGCTGCCGGTGTGGATTATTCCGGCAAAATCGAAGATAATTTTTTACGTAACTTCATATTAAACTGGATATTACCGTTCGGTATTTTATTCCTGATCTGGGGATTTATTTTCCGGCGAATGAACACCGGCGGCAGCTCCGTTTTGAACATCGGGAAAAACAAAGCCAAAATTTACGCAGAAGATCCCAAAAACCAGGTCACGTTTAAAGATGTGGCGGGTGTGGACGAAGCCGTGGAAGAAGTTCGCGAAATGGTCGAATTTCTGAAAGATCCAAAAAAATATACACGGCTCGGCGGCAAGTTGCCCAAAGGCGCGTTGCTGGTCGGACCGCCCGGAACCGGCAAAACGCTGCTCGCCAAAGCTGTTGCCGGGGAAGCCAAAGTGCCGTTTTTCAGCATGAGCGGCTCCGATTTTGTGGAGATGTTTGTCGGTGTCGGCGCATCGCGGGTGCGCGATTTATTCCAGCAGGCAAAGGAAAAAGCGCCGTGCATCATCTTCATCGATGAAATTGACGCCATCGGAAAAAGCCGCTCCCGCAACGCCACAATGGGCGGCGGTTACGACGAGCGCGAAAATACCCTTAACCAGTTGCTGGTGGAAATGGACGGGTTCGATCCCGGTTCCGGCGTGATCATCATCGGTGCAACCAACCGCCCGGATGTGCTCGATTCCGCGCTGCTCCGTCCGGGTCGTTTCGACCGACAGGTGCTGGTGGACAAACCCGATCTCAACGGCAGGATTGCCATTTTTAAGGTGCACACCAAATCCATCACCCTCGGCGACGATGTGGATTTGCAGCGACTGGCATCGCAAACGCCCGGTTTCGCCGGTGCGGAAATCGCCAATGTTGCCAACGAAGCGGCGCTGCTGGCGGTTCGCAAAAGCAAAAAAACGGTGGATATGATCGAATTTGAGGAGGCCATCGAGCGGATCATCGCCGGGTTGGAAAAAAAGAACAAGCTGATCAACGAGCGCGAACGGAATATTGTGGCATATCACGAATCCGGACACGCGATTATCGGTTATTTCACGCCGGGCGCGGATAGCGTGCAAAAAGTGTCGATCGTGCCGCGTGGCATTGGCGCACTCGGCTACACCCTGCAAATGCCGCTGGAAGATCGCTATTTGATGACCAAATCCGAGTTGCTCGGAAAAATAAAAGGGCTGCTCGGCGGTCGCGCCGCCGAAGAAATTATTTTTGGCGAAATTTCTACCGGTGCATCAAATGATCTGGAACGCGTTGCCCAAATCGCCAGAAATATGGTGGTGGTTTACGGCATGAGCGACCGTTTGCCGAATCTTTCGTTAGTGCAAAACAACGGCCCGAACTTTTTGGGGCAGGGTGCAAACCTCAGCCGCCGTTCGGAAGAAATTGAGCGGATGATTGATCAGGAAGTGCTGGAAATGATCAACGAATGTTACGAGCAAACCAAAACGCTGCTCATCGAAAAGCGCGAATTGCTGGACGCGATGTCCAGCGCGCTGCTGGAAAAAGAGGTGCTCGGCTATCACGAAATCCGGGAAATTTTGGGCGAACAAACGCCGACAGAATCGCCGGAGATGGCTGAATAATTAAGGTTTATCAAAAAAGCGGGTTGGTTCCAACCCGCTTTTTTATGAGTTTGGCAATTGTTTATTTTTAAAAGCTATTGAATAAACCGCTCAAAACGTTTATCTTTTCGCCCGAATCAACTCTCCGGTGCAGATAATCCGGTTGAGTATTGATTACCAAGCTTTAGCGTGCAGTTTGGGCACGCGAAAAACGGATACTCAAAGCTAAAGCCTGGCAATCGAAATCAGTTTTAACGACCAATTCCATCCTTTGCCTCCGCTTTAGTTTTTTCAGGAATTCAATTTTTTTGATTTTTTGGAAACTGTAAAATGCTTTACGCGTTGAAGTTTTTTGGAAAAAGCCGTTTTGAACATAGCATATTCATAATGTCATAAATAACAACAACTAACCTAAAAACAGATGAGGTTCAGCAACATGAGTCAGGCAAACCCCATCATGATCGAAGCAAAAGGATTGAGCAAATTTTATGGTCCTTTTGTTGCCATCAAAGATATCTCGTTCGAAATTCCCAAAGGGCAGATTGTTGCATTTTTGGGACCCAACGGCGCCGGGAAAACCACCACAATGCGTATTTTATGCGGATTTTTGGCGCCGACAGCCGGCACATCCCGCATTGCCGGATATGATATCACCACTCAACGTTTGGAAGCTGCCCGCCGGTTGGGCTACTTGCCGGAAAACGGACCGCTGTATCCGGATATGACGCCGGTTGAGTTGCTCAATTTTTTTGGAGATGCTCGCGGAATGGCGCCGGAAGTGCTGAAAAAGCGCATCAACACCGTTATTGAGCAGTGCGCATTGCAACAAGTTCTCGAAAAACCGATTGGCAAATTATCCAAAGGCTATCGCCAGCGGGTGGGATTGGCGCAGGCACTGTTGCACGATCCCGATGTTTTGGTGATGGACGAGCCCACCTCGGGACTCGATCCGAACCAGATTCTCCAATTCCGGAAAAATATTAAAGAATTGGGGCGCGAAAAAACCATTCTGTTGTCCACCCACATTTTGCAGGAAGTGGACGCCGTTGCCGATCGCGTATTATTTGTTCACGACGGGCGGCTGGTTTTCGACGGCACACCGGCAGAGTTGAAAGAAAACGGCTCGCTGGAAACGCCGTTTTATCGCCTCACCGGCAATCTTCCCACAAATTCACCAAAAAAAATTGAACCCGAAACCGTTAGTGAGGAGGAAAAACAGTGAATTTAGATATCAATTTTAAGGTGGTGCAATCGATTTTCAAGCGCGACCTGAGATTGTATTTCACCAATCCGTCCGGCTACGTTTTCATCACTTTATTTATATTTTTAAGCGCTGCAGCCGCATTTTGGCAGGAGCGTTTCTTTTTGAATAATTTAGCCAATCTCGATCAGCTAAACGCCATTTTCCCGCTGCTGCTGGTGCTGTTTATCCCAGCGCTGACGATGGGCGTTTGGGCTGATGAAAAACGTCAGGGCACTGATGAATTGTTGCTCACCCTGCCCGCCACCGATCTGGAAGTGGTGCTCGGCAAATATCTGGCGACGCTGGGCATTTACACCGCATCGCTGCTATTGTCGTTGAGCCACGTGATCGTGTTGTTCTGGCTCGGCAGCCCGGATTTGGGACTTATGTTTGGCAATTACGTTGGATACTGGTTGATCGGCGCAGCGTTTATCGCTGTCGGCATGCTCGCTTCGCTGCTCACGGCAAACGTGACCATCGCGTTTATTTTGGGCGCGTTGTTTAGCGCAGCACTGATATCTATTGATGATATCGGCGGGTTGATCAGCCAATCCGTTGGCGAATTTTTAGCGCCACTGGGCGTTTACGGGCACTTTGGCGATTTCGCCCGGGGCATCATCAGCTTTTCGGGATTGATTTATTTTCTCTCCATTATGGCGGTAATGCTCTATCTCAACGTGTTGCTGATCAGCAAACGCCATTGGCCGCTGGAAGCAGACGGGATGAAAATGCAGCAGCATCACAGCATTCGTGTGGTTGCGCTGTTGGTTGGCGTCATCAGTTTGAACGCCATTTTGGGACGCATCGGGTTCCGGATGGACGTGACCGCCGAGCAACTGCATTCACTTTCGGATGAAACAGAGCAGCTTATCGACGAAATTTCCGATGAGCGCCCGGTGTTCATTCAGGCATACATCAGCAAAGAAGTGCCGCAACAATATGTGCAAACCCGGGAAAACCTCGTCAGTTTTCTGAAAGAGATCGACGCAATCGCAGACAACAAGGTTGAAGTGCTCATTCACGATACCGAGCCATACACCGAAGAAGCCCGCGACGCACGGGAGAAATTCGGCATCAACGCGATGGAAATTCCCAATCCGGGCAGCGCCCGCGCCGGAAGCATGCCGGTATTTATGGGCGTGGCGTTCACCTGCGGTGCGGAAGAGGAAGTGATTCCATTTTTCGATCGCGGCTTGCCAACCGAATACGAATTGGGTCGCAGCATCCGCGTTGTCGCCAAAACGGAACGCAAAAAAGTGGGTGTTGTGGTCACCGAAGCCAAATTATTCGGCGGATTCGATTTTCAGCGGAGCAGCACATCGCCCGCATGGCAAGTGGTGGATGAGCTGAAGAAACAATACGAAGTGGTACGCATCGCACCAAAAACACCCATCACAGAGGAATTGGATGGTCTGGTTGTCCCGATGCCGTCAACCCTGGCGCAGGACGAAATGGATAACCTGATGGCGTATATCAAAACCGGCGTGCCAAGCCTCATTTTGGAAGATCCGCTGCCGGCGATCGATATCAGCATGGCGCCATCCGAACAAGCCGGCGCCAATCGCAACCCGTTTATGCAGCAAGGTCCGGCGCCAAAAGAAAAAGGCAATCTGGACGGATTTTTCCGCGAACTGGGTGTTACTTTCGCAAAAGACCAAATTGTGTGGGATGCCTACAACCCGCATCCGGATTTGGCGCAATTGCCGCCGGAAATCGTGTTTGTCGGTCGCGGTAACGAAAACGCGGAAACCTTCAACGCTCAAAATTTGACCAGCGCACATTTGGAACAACTGGTGCTGATGTTTCCCGGTTACCTCAACAAAGCGTCCGGCGCAAATGTGGAATTTACGCCGCTGGTGAAAAGCGGTTTTGTTTCCGCTGTCCAGCCGTATAGTATGATGGTTCGCCGCAACTTTTTGGGCATGAGCCAACTGAATGTTCGCGGATTACCGCATCGCCCGAACGCGGTGGATTACACGATGGCCGCGTGGGTGAAAAGCCAGCCGGATTCTTCGGCGAACGCCACAAACATCAACGCGATTGTTATCGCCGATCTCGATTTTATTTCCGAACAATTTTTTGAAATCCGCAAACAGGGGATTTCAAATCTGAATTTTGACAACGTTTCGTTTTTCCTCAACTGCATCGATGTGCTGGTTGGCGATGAATCGTTTGTTGCGTTGCGCAATCGCCGGGTGAAGCATCGCACGCTCACATCTGTGGAAGCGCAAACGCAGGAATACATCCAGCAACGCGCTGCGGATGAGCAACTGGCAGAAAATGAAGCGCAAGTTGCCCTCACGGATGCACAGCAGCGACTCACTCAAAGAGTGCAGGAAGTGCAGCAACGCACGGATCTTGATGAGCAAACCAAACAAATTATGGCGCAGAATATTCAGGAAGTGGAGCAACGCCGTTTCGATGCGCTGAAAACCAACATCGAAGCGGAAAAAGAAGCCAAAATTGCGGCCAGCAAAGCGGAAATGGAAAGCAAAATCCGCAATATCCAAAACGGCATCAAAACGATGGCGGTGCTCATTCCGCCGATTCCGGTGCTGGTGATCGGCATCATGATTTTCATTCGCCGCCGCCGCCGGGAATCGGACAGCATTTCCGCATCGCGCCGGGTGTTGGTGTAAATTGTTCCGGGCGAACCATCGTTTCGCCCATACGAAAGCAATTGGAGGATAACAATGAACGAAAAAAAGAAAACCATGTATTTTGCGGGAGCCGCGCTATTGCTGGCGTTGCTGGCATTTGCCACAACACCCAGTCGCGTAACACCGAATGCATTTTTGGATCAGGGTGAAGAATTTTTCCCGGAATTTAAAGATCCGAATACAGCAACTTCGCTGGAAGTCATCAATTTCAACGAAGAAACCGGCGAAGCCGTGCCGTTCAAAGTGGAATTCAGAGATGGCAGATGGACGATTCCGTCGCACCACGATTACCCGGCGGATGGCAAAGAGCGATTGGCAAAAACTGCCGCAGGTGTCATCGGCATTACCAAAGATGATTTCCGCAGCGACAACGTGAGCGACCACGAATTATGCGGCGTTATCGATCCGCTGGACGAAACCGCAACAACCCTCAGCGGACGCGGAAAACGGGTGACCATCAAAGGCGAAAACGATAAAATTCTCGCAGATTTTATTGTTGGCAAAGAAATTGAAGGTCGTGAAGGCTTCCGGTTTGTTCGCGTTCCCGAGCAAAAACGGGTTTACGCCGTGCGGATGGATTTGGATATCAGCACCAAATTCAGCGACTGGATCGAATCCGATCTGCTGAAAGTGGGCAAAGAGAGTGTCACCCAAATCCAGTTGAAAGATTATTCGATCAACGAACGCACCGGCGCCATCAATCGCCGCAGCGAAATTGATCTCACCAAAACCGGTGACAAATGGCAAATGGATCGCCTGCCCGCCGGAAACGAAGTCAACAAAATGAAAGCAGACGGACTGCTGAACACACTGGACAACCTGAAAATTGTTGGCGTGCGCACCAAACCGGAAGGACTTTCCGCCAGCCTGAAGCGCACCGAAAACGCAGTTGAATTATCCCAAAACGACATGCGTTCGTTGCAAAGCAAAGGCTATTATTTTGGACGCGACGGCAACCTGTTTTCCAACGAAGGTGAAATGGAAATTCGCTGCAACGACGGCGTAATTTATACCCTGCGCTTTGGCGAAATCGCATACGGCAGTGGTTTCGACGTCAGCGCGGGCGTGGACGACCCGGATCAGCTCGACAAAGGCGTGGCGGAAAACCGTTATTTGTTCGTCACCACCAGTTTCGACGGCAGCAATTTTAAAGAGCCAAAACAACCGGCGAACACGGATTTTCTCAACAAAGCAGACAGCCTGTGGAGCGAAGCGGATAAAACCAACAAAAACCTGTATGACGCACATCAGGCATGGCAGCAAAAAATTGACGCCGGAAAAACCCGTTCTGATGAGCTAAACCAGCGTTTCGCAGATTGGTATTATGTCATTTCCAACGAAGATTTCAAAAAATTTGACCTCTCGCGGGAAGATTTGATGACCAAAAAGAATGGTTGACCGGTTATTTTAGCACATTTTTTTTCGGAAAGCGCAATGCGGATTGCCCGTTTTGCGCTTTTCTTTTTACTGCCACGCTATTTGTTTTTCTGCCGTGATGTTGTAAATTCCCAAATATATCGCAAATTTTTTGCACCACGAAAAATGAATCTGTCGGGTGCGAAACAAAGTATAACTGACAGATATCTGCAACGATTTTCTGTCAGCGGGAGAATGATGATGAACAGGCCATTCGCAACTTCAATTTTGAAAATAGCCCTACTTTTTTTTACGATAACAACAGTTGCTTCAGCCCAATTGCGTTACAACGGTATCTGGAACAAAGGCGAAACCGACCACAAAATTTGGGTGAATTCAGACTGGGAACCGTTCAAAAAAAAGTGGGACGAACTGGGTGAACAAGGTTACCGCCCGGTTGATATCGAGGTTACCAGAGTTGGTAATGAGAAAAAATATTCCGGTTTGTGGCATCGCGGCAGCGGCAATTACGAAATTTGGGTGGACGCCGATTGGGAATCGTTCAAAGCCCGTTTTGATGAATGGGCAGCGTTGGGCATGCATTTGATCGATTGGGAAATTTACGTTGATCGCGGGCGGCACAAATTTACCGGCATTTGGCGCGCCGGCGCGGTTCAGCAAAAAATGGTTTACGATATGAATTGGGAAAGCCTTCCGCAACTAAACGCCCAATTTTCCGCTAAAGGATTGAATTTAATCGACATAGAAACATACGAAAAAGGCGACAAACGCGAGTACGCCGGCATTTGGAGTGCAGACGGCGGTTCCCCTTCCCTGCCGCTAAATTTTATGACATGGGCAGAATTTAACACCACCAGTGAAGCTTTCGAAAAAAACGGGCTTGCACTGGTGGATATGGAATCATTCGGGAGCGGTAAAAACCAGGTGTTTATCGGCATTTGGCGGCAGGATATCGAATTGCAAAAATTGTTGGCAGGTGCCGATTGGAACAGCTATTTGGGCACCTGGCGGACATTGCAAAACGCCGGTTACCAGTTAGTGGATATTGAGCCAACTACTTCAGGCGCGGCGCTAACGGTAACACCTGCTAAACCGGTGTCACCTTCAACACCCGCTACTTCCCAACCGAAAATCCCTGACAACAACTTCCCGGATACACCGGGCAGCACAATCCCGCCGGTTGCGGGAACTAATCCCGGGTCAGGTACGGGCACTCCACCGCCTGCAACAACGCCGCCGGCCGGAACCCCAACCACGGGCGTAGTAGAATTCGGCAAAGCATCCTATTATGGCGATAATTTTCAGGGTCGCAAAACCGCCAGCGGCGAACCGTACGATCGGGACAAGCTCACCTGTGCTCATCGCACCTATCCCTTCGGCACTCAATTGAAAATCACCAATGTTGCTAATGACCGCAGCGTCATCGTTCGGGTAAACGACCGCGGACCGCATGTTAAAGAGCGCGTTGTGGATCTTTCTCACGAAGCAGCTTATCGTTTGGACGGCATTCGCAGCGGTATCATTGATGTGAAAGTGGAGCCTGTTAAATAATTTTTCCCGGAAAAAACATTTTCGAAGGATTAGTATTTGATTTAGTTCGGATGAACCATTATCTTTTAATCAAGAAATATTAAAACCGTGTTTGCAGTTTAATATTTTTTATTTCATCCATAAGATCAACGTTACCGTTAGTTTATTCGAATATTCACCTGTTTGTCCCTTTATTTGCTGTAAAGCTATTGATCTTTGTTGAATCGATCTACCGTAGAAGAAGCACTTGTCGAACTTCTTCTCTACCCAAACCCCAATATTTTTTGATGTTATAAATACCAAACTGCAATTGGAGGAGCAGTTATGTATCCTGACAAAACTTATCCGGAAAACATGGTTTGCCCGAATTGCGGAGTGCCTTATCCGCAAACATCCGCACCGATAAACGCGACCAAAACGATTTGCCAGATTTGCAAAAGTGAGGTTAAGGATACAGAAAACAACTACTCCAGCCGTTTTGTGACAGTTTATGTCCCTCGAAATGAATCGGAACATCTTGCCGCACAAGCCCTGCTCGAAAGTGCCCAAATCGATTTTTTCTCTAAAAATTTTACTGTGCAAAATCTCTTTGGCGCCGGACAAATCGGCACGGGATTTAATATCGTTACCGGGCCAATTCAAATTCAGGTGCCCGAAGAAGACGCAGAGGAAGCGCGCGAATTGCTCGAAGATTATTTTTCCGCCCAGATTTATACCGATGAACATTTGGAAAACGATTGGCAGGAACGCCGCTATTTAATCGCTCAATCTCAGGTCGATAAAATGACCACGCGTGCAATGATTTTTTGTGTTTTCTGGTTTGGTGGGCTGGGCGCGAGCGTCGGCATTTATTATGCGTTGAAATCGTTGAGGATTATCGGTGATTTTGATGAACCGTTGCAGGGGAAATTACGAAGCTATATCGCGCTGGCATTCGCCAGTCTGGAAGTCATTATTTCACCCTATTTGTGGATGAAAATTATCTCGGAATTTCAAATGATGTAACACCCGCCTGCCCTAAAATTGCTTCACGGTCACATATTTATTTTTTTGACATCTGACAGCACGCGTTCCAATCGCGCGCTTAATCCCTGAATATGCCGCATACCTATCGCTTCTGCCAAACCGTTTATTTGAATCAAACCCACAGCTTATTTTTTCCATAAAAAAATCCCCCAATCGATTCTTATTAACTTTAAAGAAAGATACGGGGGACGTCACATGAAATTGCTTTTACGAAAAAAAATCTATTTCGCAAGCGATAGCGAATGCGCTGCAATTTTCCGGAGCGGTAAAATCTCGTCCACTCCGCCAAGCCTGATAGCCACTTGCGGCATGCCAAACACAACGCAGCTGGCTTCATCCTGAGCGATGGTGGATGCACCGGCGTTTTTCATTTCCAGCATACCTTTTGCACCGTCGTCGCCCATTCCGGTCATAATAATGCCGATGGCGTTTTTCCCGGCGTATCGGGCGGCAGAGCGGAACAGCACATCGACAGACGGACGATGGCGGGAAACCAACGGACCATCTTTTACTTCAACATAGTATCTGGCACCGCTCCGTTTGAGCAGCATATGTTTGCCGCCGGGCGCTATTAACGCCCGCCCACGAATGACTGTATCGTTATTTTCCGCTTCTTTGACGGATATATTGCAGAGGTCGTCCATCCGCTGGGCAAAGGATGCGGTAAATTTTTCTGGCATGTGCTGAACAATAACGATGCCCGGTGCATCCATCGGCAGTGCTTCCAAAAATACGCGCAATGCTTCTGTTCCACCGGTGGAAGCGCCGACAACCAACACTTTCTCGGTAGTTTTGAGGGTGGTTGCGGGTTTGCTTTCTGCAATTACTGCATCTGCTGTTAATTTTGCTTTGGGCTTATTATCGCGGACATGCAATTTAGACACTCGTTTGGGCTCTGCATTGGCTGCTGCTTTTACGATATCGCAAATCTGAATTCGCGATTCTTCCAAAAATTCTTTTGTGCCCACTCTCGGTTTTTGAATCACTTCCACAGCACCATATTCCAGCGCCCGGATTGCGGCTTCCGTTCCTTTTCCAGCCAAACTGGAGCAGATGACCACGGGGATCGGGTGTTGGGTCATAATTTTTCCCAAAAAAGTCAGCCCGTCCATTCGCGGCATTTCGATATCCAATGTTATCACGTCCGGCACTTCATTTTTTATGATTTTCGCAGCAAAAAACGGATCGCCGGCGGCGTCCATCACTTCGATTTCCGGATCGGATGAGAGAATCTCCCGCAAGGTTTGTCGAACCAGTGCAGAATCATCTACGATAAGTGTCTTAATTTTGCGCTGCATACTATACATCCTTATTGCTGAAGTTGACTTATTTCCACTTTTTTGAGCAATACTTTTCCGGTTTGGGTATCGAATAAAATCTTCCGGGAAAAATTTTCACCAACGCTGGCGCCGGAAATGGATATTCGCTCCAGTTCCAGATTGCGTTTGGCAAAATCGATATTGCGTTCACCGACATTCAGTTTGGCACTTGTAGACCCGACAACAGCCGCCCCGCCGAACAATTTCGCCTGCAAGCGTCGCCGGTCGGCACCGGCAGCTAACATCTTTTCAATCAATTTGGGAATTGCGATGTTACCGTAGCGCGGCGATGGCAATCCCTCGCCGTTCCACAGAGGCAATAAATAATGATTGATTCCACCAATTTGCAGCTTTGGATCCCATAAACAAACCGCAATACAGGAACCCAGGACAGTTGTCACAAGATGAGGCGTTTCCCCGACAAATAGCTCGCCGGGATACAGGAATATTTTCGGTACCGTATCTGTCATAAGTTGAGTTGCCTGTTTCATTTAGAATTCTTCCGGAGCATCTTCAAACATAAATTCGTTGCCAGCTTCGCCAAAAAAATCGATTTCATTCACGCTTTCCGATTCGGGAATTTGGATTGTAATTTCACAGCCTTCACCCGGCTTGCTGTTTACCGCAACATCGCCCTGCATTAAATCCAGCACGGATCTCACGATACTCAAACCGATCCCGTTTCCTTTGTGCAGTTTTTGCGACCCCATATCCAACTGACGAAAGCGCTCGAAAATGCGTTTGTGATCTTCCGGCGGAATCCCGATGCCATTATCCTTTACTGAAACCGACAATTTACCATCCTCACAGCGATAATTGAGGAGAACAGCTCCGTTCGGTTCGGTAAATTCGATGGCGTTATCCACCAGATTTGAAATAATCAGATGCAGCTTTTCAGCATCGGAATTGAAAAGCGAATCGTCCGGCGTATCGCCCGATTTTTGGATGTCCAGGGTTATCTGCTTTTCCGTAAGTGGTAGTGCAAATTGGACTTTAAGATGGTCGAGCAAGCTTTTGATATGCACATGCGATATCTCCAGCCCAACCAATCCGGATTCCAGATCCGCTGCTGCAAAAATATTGCGCAACTGAAAATCGAGTTTAAACGCCTCTCCAAAAATAGATTGCGCAGCCGCTTTTACATGCTCGGGCGACAAATTTTTTGAATTTGCAACCAGGTTTGCCATACCCATAATTGATGCCAGCGGGTTGTTAATTTCGTTGCGAATATTCGAGAGAAAATTCGACTTTAAATTTTCAGAATCAACCAGCTTTTGGTTGACAACCTCCAGATTGCGATTAAGCGCCTGCATCGCTTGCAAAGTTTGTTGGCGTTCATCCAATCGATATTCGATTTCCCGCAATAATTCGCTGTCGGTCAATATGTTTTGCATTGTAAATCATCCCCGAAATTATTGAATTAACTTCACCACACGTTTGTATAAATTTTCTGAATATTCCACAGGAGGGAAAACAAATAGCAACTGCCGATTTCGCAAATACACATTCCTTGCATTACATTCCCGTCCCCTTTTTTGCCGGAGAATCCGGTAATTCATTTACATCTGAACACTATTTTTCAACGAACCAATTAATTTACAACAACTTATAAATAGACGCCGATACGCGTTCCACCGGTGCATTTATTCCTGAAAGCGATTCCGAATGCCCGAGGAATAAATATCCGCCGGGGTTTAGTTGCTTGCAAAATTTGCTGACCAGTTTTTGGCGTGTCGGTAAATCGAAATAAATCATCACGTTACGGCAAAATATCACATCAAATTTTTCGCGAAACCGGAAATCTTCCATAAAATTCAGCCAGCGTAAGGCAACCCGACTCCGCAATTCCGGCTTCACCCGGACGATCTTTTTGTTAGGATTTTTGCTTTTCAGAAAATATTTTTTGCGGCGGTTTTGATCAACTTTGCGAATCTGTTCGATATCATAAACTCCTTTTGCTGCAGTTTCCAGCACACGGGTGGAAATATCCGTTCCCAAAATTGTGAAATCGAAACCGTTGAATTTTTCCGCAAATTCACTCAATACAATTGAAAGCGTATATGGCTCCTGTCCGGTTGAGCAGCCGGCACTCCACACGGATAATCGGCTTTGGTGCCCAACCCGATTTTTCTCGGCCATTTCCGGCAACACCTGAGCTGTTAAAAAATCGAAGTGAAAATCTTCCCGGAAAAATTCGGTTTTGTTGGTCGTCACAATGTCAATCATGGGAACAAGTTCTTCTTTCATTCCCGTTTCGCTGAACAAATACTCTACGTATTCCTCAAAGCTATCAAAACCGAGTTTTCGCAGGCGGGAGTTGATGCGCGATTCCAACATTGTTTTTTTAGCATCGGGCATTTTGATACCGCACTGCTCTGTAATAAACCGGCTCAACTTATCAAATGTTTTTTTCGACATGACACGCCGTTCAAACGTGCTTGCTTTTATCATAATGGCACTTCCTCGTGCAATTTTGCCGGATTAAAATTAATTTTCTTCAACGGTTTCTTCAGAATTTTTCACCAGCATCAACTCTTCTGCGGAGAGCATTTTGTCGATGTCCAGAATCATGATAAAATGATCTTCGGATTTTCCGATACCGGTTAAATATTCCGCTTTAAAACGGGTGCCCATTGTTGGCGGTGGCTCAATTTGGCTGCTGCTCAGCTCAAACACTTCCTGAACGGCATCCACCAAAATGCCTAAAATCATTTCTTCGCCATCCATTTGGATATCGAGCACAACGATACAAGTATCGATGGTTTGGGCAATTTCCGCCATCCCAAATTTGCGGCGCATGTCGACCACAGAAACGACATTTCCGCGAAGATTGATCACGCCCCGCATATATTTCGGCGAGCCGGGAATCGGGGTTATGCTGGTCAGCTCCACTACTTCGCGGACTTTGAGCACATCGATTGCGAACAAATCTTTTTGCAGCCGGAAAGTGAGATATGTCCGGATATCTGCGGCTGTTGATGTTGTTGGATTAGCCATATTTTTACCTTTTAATTTAGAATTCTTCAAATTCGTTGTCATCGCTGTTCGTGCCGGTCAAATCGAAATCAAATCCACCGGTTGCATTGGCGGCGGCAGGTTTTTTTGCCGGCAACGCTTTTGTTGGTGCTCCAATGTTTTTCAGAGCATTTTTTTCGGATTTTTTTACGGGTTTTGATACCGCTTTTTGCGTTCCACTCAGCTTTACCGGCGCTGTTTTTGATACCACTGATTGTGCGCTTTTGCCAATATTAAAAAATGAAATGGCATCCTGCAGTTGAACGGATTGGGTGGACAATTCTTCCGCCATCGAAGATAATTCTTCCGATGTTGAGGCGTTTTGCTGAATCACCTGATCCAGTTGCTGGATAGCTTTGGTCACCTCGTCCACACCCGTGCTTTGCTCGTTGCTAGCAACGCTGATTTCCTGCACCAACTCCGCTGTCCGCTGAATATCCGGCAGGATTTTCGCCAACAATTCTCCGGCATGCTCCGCTACTTTTACGCTGGAACCCGACAGCTCGCCGATTTCGCGGCGGCGGTTTGGCTGCGTTCCGCCAGTTTGCGCACTTCTGCGGCAACCACCGCAAAGCCTTTGCCGTGCTCACCGGCACGGGCAGCTTCGATAGCTGCGTTGAGCGCCAACAGGTTGGTTTGACGGGCAATTTCTTCGATAATCGAAATTTTTCCCGCGATATCGCGCATCGCACCGACTGTTTTTACGACCGCTTCCCCGCTTATTTTGGCATCCTGTGCGGTTTGCACGGCGATCTTTTCCGTCTGCAGCGCGTTATCGGCATTTTGCTGGATGTTCGCCGCAATTTCTTCCATTGATGAAGATACTTCTTCAGCGGTGGCAGCCTGTTCCGTCGCACCTTGCGAAATCGCTTCTGCGGTTGCGCTTACCTGCCAACTATTGGTGGTTACGCCAGAGGCAACGGTTTGCACATCATGTATTGTCAACACAAATTTGTCGCGCATGACATTCATCGAATTTGCCAGTCTTCCCAACTCATCTTCCGATTGAATATCAACATTTTGGGTGAGATCCCCATTTGCCAGTTCTTCGGTAGCAACCATCAGTTTACTGATTGCGCCGGTTATCCACTTGCCAAACACAATTGAAATGCCTAATGCAAGAATAACAGAAAACGAAATGGCTAGCCGGATCATTGTTATCCCGCCGTGATAAGCGCTTTCCATTTTAGAATAATTGGACATCTGCAATTCCTGGAAGCTCTGTTCGCAATTTTTGCCGCAATCATAATCTTTTCATACAGCTCATCAAATTGAGCTTCCATCGTGCTTCCCGCAGCAGAATTGATTTCCCTGCGTTGCTTGGCATTCTCTAATAGTTGTTGGAGACCGTTGCGGATGGCATAAATCTGTTTCTGAAACTCTGCATCTTCGATTTTGTAGAACGATCCGAAACGGTTTTCACCGCCATTGAGCATCGCATCGCAAATTGAAATGCCATGTTGCCAATGCTGATAAATTTCTTCAATTGGCACTTCATCATCACCGGACATCAATTCTTCAAACCACAGATGACCTTCCGTTGTAAAATTTTGAATTTGGAGCACAGCTCTCAGATACACCGTATCTTTCAAGATTGAATTTTGTGCACCATTGAAGAGCGTGTTCAATTCCCCAATCGTGTATAACGCGCCACCAATAATCAAAATTAACAATACGCCAAAAGATGAAAAAATTTTAACCCTGATACCCAGTTTACTAATCATTAAAATACCCTGTAGTAAATATTAATTTTATCCAATTATCGATCTCGAAAAATGAATCCGCTTCTCCGCATCAGGACTGTTTTTTCAAAGTAAACCACGTTTCTGCAAACATCAGGTTTTAGAATTCTTCAAATTCGTCATCCATTTTGTCCTTGCCACCGGTCATATCAAATTCAAATCCGCCGATTTCTTTTGCCGGGGCAGGTTTGGCTGCTGGTTTGGCTGCCGCTTTTTTGGGCGGCAATGCTTTTTTGGTAGATGAAATGCTATTTGTTGCCATGCTAACCGGTTTTGCCGGACGCTTTTCGATGCTGTGGATCGCTTGCTGGGTTACTTTTGGTGCGGAACCCCTGGCTGCGTTGTCCACTTTAAAGAACGAAATGGCATCCTGCAGTTGAACCGATTGTGTGGACAATTCTTCCGCCATCGAAGATAATTCTTCCGATGTTGAGGCGTTTTGCTGAATCACCTGATCCAGTTGCTGGATAGCTTTGGTCACCTCGTCCACACCGGTGCTTTGCTCGTTGCTGGCGACGCTGATTTCCTGCACCAACTCCGCTGTTCGCTGAATATCCGGCAGGATTTTCGCCAACAATTCTCCGGCATGTTCCGCTACTTTTACGCTGGAACCCGACAGCTCTCCGATTTCTGCGGCTGCGGTTTGGCTGCGTTCCGCCAGTTTGCGCACTTCTGCGGCAACCACCGCAAAGCCTTTGCCGTGCTCACCGGCACGGGCAGCTTCGATAGCTGCGTTGAGCGCCAACAGGTTGGTTTGACGGGCAATTTCTTCGATAATCGAAATTTTTCCCGCGATATCGCGCATCGCACCGACTGTTTTTACGACCGCTTCCCCGCTTATTTTGGCATCCTGTGCGGTTTGCACGGCGATCTTTTCCGTCTGCAGCGCGTTATCGGCATTTTGCTGGATGTTCGCCGCAATTTCTTCCATTGATGAAGATACTTCTTCCGCGGTGGCAGCTTGTTCGGTTGCACCCTGCGAAATCGCTTCCGCGGTCGCGCTTACCTGCTCGCTGTTGGAGGTTACGCCGGAGGCAACATTTTGCACGTTCCCGACAATCTGCCGAAGATTCACAACCATATCGTCGATAGAATTTGCCAAATCGCCGATCTCATCACTTTGTTTGTTATTTATCAACTCGGTCAGGTCGCCTTCTGCAACAATTTGGGTTGTTTTTACTGCCGCTTTAATTGGCGTAATAAATGTTCGCGTGAAAAAGAATGCAAACAATGCAACAGCGGCAATAATAATGACAGAAATCATAAACACTTGCCACATTAAGGTTTGAACTTCGGCAAACGCTTCCTCACCATCTTTTCGGAAATAATCGCCCAGTTGACATCTTCGATATGCAGGGGTGAGTATGCACTCAAAACATCCACCCCGCGATAATCCTTTATCAGTTCAACATTGCTATTGCCTTTGAGAGCGTTCTTTACGCCTTCAGTTCTGATTTCTTGCAACAAAATGGATGTTCCCATCCGTCCGATCTTGTCCACAACTTTGCTATCATACCCGGACTGTTGCAAAACTTTCAGGTATTCATCGGGTTTTTCCACTAAAAACGTGAAATGCTGCGCATTTTTGATCTGCGCCAACAAGATAGGTTTCGCCGGATTCACCCAGTCCATCACCTTTCCAGCTTTTGTTTCCGGTCATCACGCTATTTATTTCTTCGATGGGCATTTGGAACAGCAGCACGCCGATTTTTTTATCACCATCATAAATCGGGAGGCAATGAAGGATGCCGGTGCAGCGTATGACGGATCGTATGGCTCAAAATCGACCAGTTTTACAAAATCCGGGCTGTTGGCAGCACGCGCGTCTTTAAATGCTTTTCCAAAATTGGTGTTCGCATATGGACCTGTTAACAGGCTTGTGGAATAGTCAACTTCTTTAAACACGGTGTAAACGATGTGTCCAGTTTCCGGATCGACCAGAAAAATATCGTAATAACCAAAATTTTGCAGATAACTGCGGATAATCGGGTGATATTTTGCGTGCAATTCGCTGTAATAGCTGCCGTCTTCTGCATAATCCAGGTTATGTTTTTCTCCGGTGGCGTTCGGGTTATTGCCAGATAATGGTATTGTAAATAGGTGCTTTGCGCCTCTCCCGGCCAATATTGGTCAAGATTCCGCTTATCATCCACATTCGGCTGCAGCCGTGTCAAATATTCGGAACGATAGTAGCTTTTTACTTTTTCCTCATATTTTGCAAGCTCTTCCGGGGAGACATTATCGAGCATGGAAGCATCATGATATGCGGCTTTGAATTCGCGCATGGCATCGATGATCATTTGGTCTTGTGAAAATGTGAGTACCTGCTTTCGGATAAATCCAAAATAATTTTCAACCTGCCGGGCTTTTATCTCCCGAACCGAAACCAGTTGATTGGATACATCTTGTTCTATCATGTTTTCAGCACTATAAAACGATAATGTTCCAACGATCCCCATTCCCAAAACACTCGATATCAGCAAAGCGGCTAATAATTTCGTCCGCATTGTCAGTTTTAGATTACCCATTTCCGAACCTTTCCGTATGATATTAGCGAATAAAGATGCTTAATTTTTGAAGATCAATGCCGAAGTTACGCCAGCTCGCCTTTTTGAAGCGCTTGCTTGTAAATTCCAAAAATGTCCAGAATTAATGCAATTGACCCATTGCCCATAATAGTGGCGCCGGATAATCCTTCCAGATCCTGAGATATTTTTCCAAGAGATTTGATGACGGTTTGATGTTGCCCGATGACATTATCCACGACAAACCCAATATGCTGGTTGTTAATTTCGGCAATCACAACCTGCTGTATTTCCGGTTCTTCCGT
This sequence comes from Calditrichia bacterium, assembly GCA_020634975.1. Classification (NCBI taxonomy): domain Bacteria; kingdom Pseudomonadati; phylum Calditrichota; class Calditrichia; species Calditrichia bacterium. The sequence continues at coordinate 841,136 of JACKAQ010000001.1, forward strand.
TGTTACGCCAAACATGTTGCGGAGGTTAATGTATGGCACCAGTTTGCCACGCAAATTAACCAAATTTTGATACTGATACGTACCCACCTGGGCACGGGAAAATTCCAGGCATTCGTGAACGCTGGATAGCGGCAGCACATAATAGCCATCGCCAATCGAAACGAGCAGCCCGTCGATAATCGCCAGCGTTAGCGGCAATTTGAGCGTAAAGGTTGTGCCAACACCCGGTTCGCTGAATAGTGTGATAGTACCGCGCAATTCTTCGATGGTTCGCCGGACAACATCCAACCCAACGCCGCGCCCGGAAACCTTGGTAATTTGTTTGGCAGTCGAAAATCCGGAATGGAAAACGTATTGAAACAATTCGGTATCAGAAACACGTGTGTCCGGGTCGATCAACCCTCTGTCGATCGCTTTAGCCCGAATCGCTTCGATATCCAAACCTTTGCCGTCATCTTTTATTTGAATCATCACATGCGCACCAGAATATTGCGCCGTTAAAGAGATAGTTCCATTGGCTGGTTTTCCTTTGGCAATGCGATCTTCAGTAGATTCGATACCGTGATCTGCGCAATTGCGAATCAGGTGAACCATCGGATCATTTAACCGTTCGATAACGGTTTTGTCCATTTCTGTTTCTTCGCCGCTGGTAAACAATTCGATATCTTTATTTAATTCCCGTCCAAGATCCCGCGCTAATCGCGAAAACCTTGAAAACAAAGTGCCAACGGGTATCATTCGCATATTTAATGCGCTATTGCGCAATTGGCTGGTTAAGCGGTCCAGGCTTTCGGAAATGCCGGTCAATTCCTGATCATCCTGCGAAAGCGTGTGTTGGGTAAGGCGGGCATTCAGTGTAACCAACTCACCAACCAGATTCACCAGTTCATCCAACCGTCCGGACGGTACACGGATAGTGGCTTCTTTTGCATCTTTCCGCACCGCCGATTTTTCCGGTGTTGCATTAATGTTTTGTGCCGGAGCCGGTTTGTTCTCAACCGTTTTCGGCGCTGAATTTTCAGTTTTTTGTATTATTTTTTGGGGTTCAGTTGGCTGCGGCGGCTCTGGCTGCTGTTTTTTGTGACGATCAAAAACCGATTGCAATTCGGCATCGCCCAAAAAAGTGTCATCAGTTGTTAAGTCCTTCAAATCCTTTTGGATTTCCTCAAGATCGTAACCGGCGTCATCTGCCAATTCCCGGACATTCAGCTCGCAATCGTCCACAACAAAGATGAAAACATCTTCCAAATCGTTGTGGGTTTTGGCGGTGCAAATAATAATCTGCCATTCCAGATAGCAGTTTTCCGGTGCAATGCTTTCCAGATCTGGCACCCGGGATGCATTCATAATAATGGTGCATTCCCCCAATTCCTGCAGTTCTTCCAACAGAAAAAATGGATTGCTGCCGTTAATCAACAGCGTTTCGGCGGGTTTAAAATGGATTGCAAATAATTTCTTAACTGCCTTTTCCTGCGACTCTTTAACATCTGTTCTTTCTTCACTTACATCACTTTTTTCTGTTTTTTCGCCAACCATGTTTTTGACAAGCCGGATAATTTCCTGCACCTCCTGCTGGTCATAATCGCCAGATTCGGAAATCATATTCTGGATTTGATCCTTCGCGCGGAGTGTCAATGAGGTTAACTGGTCCGTCATCTGCAGTTTACCATCGCGAACCTTGTCAAATGCGGTTTCCAACTCGTGCGCAAAGGCTTCCACGGCGTTTAACTCCACCATTCCGGCAGAGCCTTTTAACGTGTGCATCACCCGGAAAACGCTTTCCAACAGCTCACGATTGTTCAAATCGTTTTCCAAATCCAGCAGGCTGGTTTCCAAATTTTCCAGCAATTCGGCAGCTTCCTCAAAAAATGCGGCTTTGAATTGGTCGATCATTATCTGAGCACCTTTTTAACAACGGCTAATAGTTGATCCGGTGAAAACGGTTTCACAATCCAACCTGTTGCACCGGCTTGTTTCGCTTCCATTTTTTTGGTGTCCTGCGATTCTGTTGTAAGTGCCACAATCGGGATAAAACGGTAAGAAGGATTTTGCCGAACCTTCCCTATCAGCCCAATACCGTTCAGATTGGGCATGTTGATATCGGTGATGATCATGTTTACCGGACTGCTTTTCAGCTTTTCCAGCGCATCCAACCCGTCGCAGGCTTCAACAACACTGTAGCCAGCCTGGCTCAGTGTGAAACCGACCATTTGCCGGATACTTTTTGAATCATCGACAGTCATAATAACTTTGCTCATTTGCCCTATTCCTATTTTATTGTTGAATCAATCGATCTAAAGAAAAACCGTTTTCAGCAGCTATTTCCCGTAGCACGGCCGCATTTTCGGTGTTAAACACAACATTTTTAGACATTTTTTTTGCGCTAAGGCGGGTTGCATACAGCAGTTGAAATCCGCAGACATCGATATTAGTAATCTCTGTCAGATTGATGGTCAGGTTTTGAACTGTCGTTAAATGCTGCAGCAACACATCGCGCATTTCATTTGCATACATAATCTGCAAATCGCCATTTAAAACCAGTTCGGTTTGTTCACCTGTTGTTGTTACCGAAAATTCCATTTTTCAGCCCCTGTTACTTCTTTTGATTAAGTATTCTTTAAAACAAATCTACATTATCGCCCAAATCGTCTGCTTCTTCATTATCTCCAACAGTTTGCGAATCATTTTGAGAAAATTCGTCCTGTTCCATTTGCGGATCGCCAACGGCGGGGCCATCATCAAAAAGATCAAAATTTTCGAATTCGTCGAAAAATTCCGGCTCATTCTCTTGGGTTGGCGCACTGGCTTTTTTATCCGCTGTCTCGGCAGAATCAACTGTCAGTATTGCGCTGTGAACACTGCGTTCGCTTTCCATTGTGTAATTTTTTTCCAATTCCCGCAGCCGTTCCTGAACACGTTCCAACGGCAGTTCCGGGGTATGGATTTCGATATTCCGGATCAGCTTTTGCAATTGGTGACTAATTTCGCCAATGGATTGATCGAAAACCCTGTGCACACTGACCGAACCGATGCGTTTCCGCAAATCCATTTTTATTTGGTCGCTCATTGTTGCTGTTTTGGTGAGCATTTCACCAATCGTTTTCTGAATTCCCCGGAAGGAGTGCAATTGTTTTTCCAGATCCAACATCATTTGCTGAGGTTTCATATTAACCTCGTCATCACTTTTTTCCCGGCTGTTCTGGAGTGATGTTGCAACACCGGTTGTTGATTTGAGTAATTTTAGCAGCGAGGCAGTGTGGCGTTGTGTTTCCAGAGAATTTTGTTGAATGTGCTCCGCGATGATGGCCAGCGCCGCGCCTTCTGCGCCAACTCGCGCCGCTTTTATCCGCGCATTCATTGCGATAAGTTCAATATTCTCACCAATTTCCTCAATATCGTTGATGAAACCGGAAAAATCGGTGATGTCGTTGGAAACGGTTACAATATAATCGATCAGCTTTTCCCGGTTTTCAGAATTTGCCATCAACGTGGTTATCAATCCGGAAATATCGCCTTCAATTTTTTTGAAAAATGAATTGTCCAATGCATTATTTGCATTGCCGAGGCTGTTAATATCGCGATTCAACAACGAAACCCGGTCGCCAATGGTTTGCATATTCCGGAGAATATTTTCTACCGATTTGACAAAATCTTTACGGGCTTTTTCCAGCTGAGCATGTTGCAATCGGCTGACGGCAAGTGTTTCGATGGATATATCCATCAATGTTTCGGGATTAAAATTGTTATTTTCGTTGTTATCAGCCTGTTGAATGTCGTCGCATAATTTTTCGATTGCAGTGATAACGTGCTCAACAATTTGGCGAGTAGCATCCTGGCTTTGCAAATTCATGACAATCGTGTTCATGCTTTTGGAAATATCTGCAGATTGCCGGGAAACCTCATTTGCCAAAATCATCGAATCGGTTTGTTTGCCAGTTAGCATAACCAAATTGATCAACGAATTGTTGATATTTTCCTGCGTTTTCTGCAAATGCTCTTTTTCCAGAGTGTTGATGCTGCTAATCGTTCTGGCCAACAACCCCTGAAGCGAGTTCAGGCTGCGGAAAAATTTTGTAAATTTCTCATGAATAATAACGGACAGATCACCAACATTGTGGGCAAGGGTATGAAAATCTTCGCCCAGGGTATGCAATCGTGAGCTTTCAATTCGTGTGGCTTTGCTGTAAACCTGCAAATTTTTTACCACTTTTTTAAACGCACGCTGAAAATCGTGAACATCGGAAAAAGTAACGCCGATTTTTTCCAAAATGCTCATATCGCGTTTAATATGTTTGTTAACCACATCCAGCGAATGGCTAATCTCATCCATTGCAATCGTAATTCCGTTGAGCACTTCTTCCGTATTTTTTCCGGAAATCAGGTCTAATGCCTGATATGAGGATTGCGTTAAACCGGAGACATTTTGTTGGAGTGAAAAAAGGCCGCTGCCAACATTTAAAAAATCATCTTCTGTGTTGGCGATGGTGTTTTGTAACGCAGAGCGAATGTTTTGCAAGTTTTCAACCCAGTTCCGGTGCTGTTTTTCAGCCTGGTTGATCCGTTGCATCTCTGCTAAACTAATAACTGCTTTTTGGGCTAATTTTTCTTTGCTTTCCGGTTCCTCGGTTATAACAGTTTCGCCGGTTGGAAAAGATGTTTTGATTCGATTTAAAATCTTCGAAAAAGATGTCAATGTGTAGTCCCCATCCTTGCATTAGTAAATCAATCCCTTAAGCGCCGATACATACTTTATCGTCATGCGCAATCCAAAACCTGAACAGCGATGCGTAAATTGCTCAATTTTGATTACTGAATCCCGTTACAGTATTTCGTTTTGAAAAATTCCTATCGTATATTTTGAAAAAACCAACGGCACATTACTTAATATCGAGGTGGCCAGGTTGAGCATTAGCAAAATTTGTGGTTTTTTTCATACTGAAATCGGATGGCTTAAAATTTTGGCAGATAACAGCGCCATTACCGAATTGCACTTCTGTGATGACACGCCAAATATGGCAGGTTGCACGGAAAATTTTTGGGTTACGGAGTGCAAAAAACAGCTCAGGGAATATTTTTCCGGCGAACGGAAACAGTTCGAACTGCCGTTGCGTCCATCCGGAACTGCGTTCCAGCGACGGGTGTGGCAGTTGCTGCAAACCATTCCATGTGGTCAAACGACCACATACGGAAAGATAGCAGAGGAATTGGGTGATGAAAAAGTAGTACGTGCAGTGGGGCAAGCCAATGGGAGTAATCCGATTGCCATTATTATTCCCTGTCACAGGGTGATCGGGAAAAACGATATGTTGATCGGTTATGGCGGCGGTTTATGGCGAAAAGAATGGCTGCTTCGCCATGAAGGATATTTGCTGATTTAACGGGCGAAATCTGTCGGCGCTTCGCTTAACGCCACCCGGAACCGTTTGCCGAACGGGGAATTATACTGAATTGCCAACTGGCGATACGCACCTTCCGGGATGCCGATATCCGCCAGCCACAAATCGCCGACTTGTGCTGCATGCAGCCCGGTTTTCGGCAGGGCAAGCGTCATCGTCCATTGGGGAAGGATGCAGATTCCCGGCGCTTCTCCGGTTGTAGCATCAATGCCGGACGGGACATCGAGAGACAGCACCGGTGCTTCGCTGTTATTTGCCCATTCGATCAATTCCGCGAAAGTCCGGTTAGGCACATTTTGCAGATTATAGCCGATCAGCGCGTCAATAATTAAATCCGGATACACATTCGCCAGTTCAGTTCCGCTAACTTCACGGCCGGGCGTGGATAAATAAATGTGATATTGGTTTGCCGCACTCTCGCTCATGCAATCCGGATTTGCCAGACACAGCCGGACATCCACATTCCGGTTGGCCAAATGCCTTGCTGCGCAGATACCGCCACCGCCGTTGCCGCCGCTTCCGGCCAACACCACAATTACAGCTTCTCTCCATTGTTTCCCCAAAATCTGGATGGCCATTTCGGCGAGATTTCGACCGGCGTTTTCCATCATTTGCAATAACGCCGGACCGGTTTTCTCAATTGCAACGCGGTCAATTTCTATCATTTGTTCGGTGGTAACTGCCGGTACAAGTGTGCCGTTTTCAGTGGAAAATTGTTTAATCATTCTGGATTCGGTTGGTGCAAACATCTTAATTCCCTCCACAATCTTTGGTATGAAATAATTCGTATCAGATCCCAAATTTGTGCATCGGTTCAATTATTCTTCCCCAAACCGGATGTGAATCTTAGTTGAAATTAAGAAGATCAACCCTCAATTAGCAAGTCATTTTTGGCGAATAGCCAACCGCCGCCTTAAAAAAAACAAATTTTTATCGGTTGAATTTTTGGCTAAAATACTGCAATATTCAAACATACGTAAACATTTTCCTGTCAAAAAAATAATCTGGGGATAACGATGTTTCGGAAAAAAATCATGTCACTTTTTGCAATGCTGGCGGTTGCATTCGCTAATATTTCTCATGCGCAAACCACTGTTTATAATGAAAATATCGGCGTTCGGCTGGATAATTTCGGCGGCATCCGGATTTTGTCGGCAGACGGTATTGCACAAAATGACCGTGTATCCCTGCTTTTCGGATCGGCGAATTCCGGCGTATTTGACTATCTGAAAGATGCGAGCAACGTTTTTGCCGCAGCCGCAGTAGATACGCCGTTGCTGCAGTTCAGCAATCAGGAAATTTCGGTTGTTATCGACAACGCCTACAGCAACGCCGCGCCGGACGTGGAAACAAAAATCAACGTGTATTTATGGAATGACGGCGGTTACGCCCTCGCACGGATTCGCACTGTCAACAAACAGTCGGATACTTTGCAGGCGATTCCGGGATTGGAAATTTTGCCGAAAGTGGGCGGTGTTTTCGGAAATGAAATTACGAATTCGGATGCATCGAACGGCATCGTTTCAACCTTTCGCGACGGTGCGCCGCTGGTGTCCGGCTACCAACTGCTTTCTGCGTTGCCGCAAAGTATTGTGGCGTTCGATTGGTTTTTCAATTACAATCAGTCCGATGACAGCCTGCGGAAATGGCTGACAGCAGATACTGTTTTTGCGGCAGATACAGCCGGCACATCTGGCTCGGTTGTCGTTTTGGGTGCAGATGTCGTTCCGTTATCACCCGGTGATTCGCTGGATATGTTTGTCGGTTTGGCGATCGGCAGCGATATTTCCGCGATGCAAAGTGAGCTGGCCAAAGCTGCACAAAAATACAATAGCCTGTTTGTGGGCATCCCGCCGGTTGCGCAGGGCATTCCCGAAAATTTTGAACTTGCCCAAAATTACCCGAACCCGTTTAACCCGGAAACCCGCATTCCCTTCCAGATTCCGGCGCGGAGCCGTGTTTCGCTTTCGGTGTTCAATATTTTGGGGCAAAAAGTGGCAACGCTGCTCAACGAAACGCTCGATGCCGGTAGTTACGAAATCCCGTTTAACGGCAGCAATTTGCCTAGCGGCGTTTATTTTGTTACCATTCAAGCCGGTGAGTTTCGCGCCGCAAAAAAAATGGTGTTGATGAAATAGTGAAATGAGGTTTTTTCAGCGAAGCGTGCGGAGCACTTCTTTGGCTGCGTTGAAGCCGGGTGCGCCGGTTACGCCGCCGCCGGGATGCGCTCCGGCGCCGCAGAGAAACAGATTTTTGATCGGCGTGCGATGGCGTCCCCAACCCGCAACGGGACGCATAAACATGAGCTGATCGAGTGCCATTTGACCGTGATAGCCGCAACCTTCCGCCAAACCGTAATCCCGCTCCCAATCCAGCGGCGTAATCAGCTGCTGCTGATCGATCGCATCCGGTAAATCCGGTGCATATTCCGCCAAAGTTTGGATGATCGTTTCGGCGAGCGATTCCCGTTCGCTTTCCCAACTGCCGCTGCGCAATTGATACGGCGCATACTGCATGTTGATGTTCATAATATGCTTCCCTTCCGGCGCCAATGTCGGATCGGATATCGTCGGGATGACAATATCGAGCATCGGCTGGCGCGAGAAATCGCCATATTTGGCGGCATCAGATGCGCGTTCCAGATAATCAACGGACGGCGAGATGATGATGTGACCGCTCAATTGTTTGGGATCGCCGCTGGCTGCGGTGAAAGTTGGCAATCGCTTTAGCGCCAGATTCATCCGCGCGGTTACGCCGCGAAAGCGGATGTTTTGCACGTTGCGCACAAATCCCGGATCGAGATAGGGCGCACCGACGAGATCAAAAAAAGTGGTTCGGGGATTGGCGTTGGAGATAATCGCTTTGGCGAACAGTTTTTCACCGTCTTCCAGCCGGACGCCAACGGCTTCGTCCTGATCGTTCACAAAAATCTGGTCCACCGGGCTGGCGACGCGAATTTCCGCACCGTTTTTCCGGGCATATTCCGCCAGCGATTCCGCCAACCGACCGATGCCGCCGCGAATAAACCAGCTCGATTTAAATCCGCCGTTTTCCCGCCCGGTGTAATGGTACAGCATCAAAAACGCTGTTCCCGCCGCTCGCGGCCCGAGGTGACTGGCGGTGACGCCAATGGTGCTCAGCAAGCCTTTCAACGCGGCACTCTGGAACCATTCATCGAGCAATTCGCTGGCAGAAAGCGGTAAAACGCGCAGAAATTCCATCATATCTTTTTTGCCGAGTTGGCGAATTTTTAAGGCTGGCTGTGCCCATTCAATCAACTCCCGAACGTTCAGCGAATCAATATTCGGCGCGCTGCGCAACAACGCGGGACGCAACGCCTGGCTCATTTTATTCATTTTGGCGTTGAATTTCAAAAATCGTTTGGCATCATCCGGATAGAGCGTTTGCAGCTCCGAAACCGTGCGATTCAGGTCGCGCCAAAGGGTGATGGCTGTGCCGTCCGGCTGCGGTGCAAATACGGCGGCATCGCTCTGGAACACCTGCAATCCAGCGGCGACAAGTCCAAATTTTTCAATAATTTCCGGCAGAAACAACCCGGCATCTGTCGCGCCGGTATTCACCAAAAATTGCGGAAAAACTTCCTCTGTTGCAGCGGCGCCGCCCAAGTTGCGGCGTTGTTCCAGCACCAGCACTTTTTTTCGTGCGTTTGCCAGCGAAGCCGCACACACCAGCCCGTTATGCCCGCCACCGATAATTATTGCGTCGTAATTTGCCATATTCAGTTGTTTTCAATTGTTCAGCGATTGATGCCGTGTTTGAGATCATTTATAATTTCCAACGCTGCCAGCCGTCCCGGTGCACCCATAATTCCGCCGCCGGGATGCGTGCCGGAGCCGCATTGGTAATAGCCTTTGATGGGCGTGCGATATTTTGCCCAGCCCGCCGCCGGTCGCAGAAAAAACAGCTGCGAAAGGCTCAATTCACCCTGAAAAATGTTGCCCTGCGTCAATCCGGTGGTTTCCTCGATATCTGCCGGAGTGATTACCTGACGGTGCAAAATCAAATTTTTGATATTCGGGAAATACTTGCTGAGCGTGTTCACTACGGCATCGCCAAACGCCTCGCGCTGATCGCGCCAGTTGCCCTCGCTCAATTCGTATGGCGCATATTGCACAAAACAGGACATCACATGCTTTCCGGGCGGCGCCATCGCCGGATCGATCATCGATGGAATGATGATATCCATATATGGCTCGCGGGAAAATCGCCCGTATTTTGCATCGTCGTAAGCGCGTTCCAGATAATCCACGCTCGGGCTGATGGATATCGCGCCGCGCAAATGCGGACCAACACCCGGCAGGCAAGCCAGCTCCGGCAATCCGTCCAGCGCCAGATTCACTTTGCCGGATGAACCGCGATACCGGAATTTTTTGATCGATTTGCGCAAATCCGCCGGCAAGTGCTCTTTTTCAACCATCCGCAAAAATGTGTGAAATGGATCGAGTGCAGAAACCACCAGATCCGCGGCAATTTCCTCCCCGGTGTTCAACGCAACGCCGGTTGCTTTCCCGCTTTTGACGATCACCTGATCCACCGATGCCAGCGTGCGAATTTCCACACCAAACGATTGGGCAGCCGCGGCAATAGCGTTCGCAACCGAACCGGTGCCGCCGCGGGCAAATCCCCATGCCCGAAAATTACCGTCGATTTCGCCCATATAATGGTGCAGCAACACATACGCCGATCCCGGTGAACGCGGTCCCAAAAACGTTCCGATGATGCCGCTCGCGGATAGCGTGGCAATCAGCGGATCGCTCTCGAACCAGCGTTCCAGAAAATCTGCACTGCTCATCGTCATAATTTTGATCAGTTGATACACCTGTTCGGTGGGTAATTTCAACATGGTTTTGGCAACATCGAACAAACCGTACAAATCGCCGGGACGATTGGACGACGGGTCCGGCGGCACAATGCCCAACAGCGGTTTTACGGCTTTCGCCAGAAAATGCATTTCGCGACCGTATTCGGCATAGGCTTCCGCATCGCTCGGCGAAAATCTGGCGATATTCCGGCGCGTTTTGTTGGGATCGCCATCGCGGTAAAGGTAGTTGCCATCCGGTAGCGGCGTGAGGGTGCTTTCCAGCGGCAACATCATCAGCCCGTGTTTGGGCAGCGATAAATCGCGGATGATTTCCGGGCGCAGCAAACTGACCACATACGAAAACACGCTATATTTAAATCCCGGAAAAATTTCTTCGGTTACGGTTGCGCCGCCAACGAGGTGACGCCGCTCCAGCACCAGCACTTTTTTCCCGGCTTTGGCGAGATATGCGGCATTTACCAGCCCGTTGTGCCCGCCGCCAATAACAATGGCATCGTATTTTTTCATCGTTTTTTTGCTTCCCGGCTGCGATTGCCGGCTATTTTTTATTCTTCTATTTTGGTTCCGGAAATATTCAGCCGTTTGCGTTCCGGGTTGAAAAACGGCAATTTGGTGACCGTCGCGGGAATTTTGTGACGGCTGTATTGCACAGTCAATTCCATTTCGAGATTCTTCCCCGGCTCTGCAAACGGTGTTTCCAGCGTTGCTAAAGCAATGTATTTTTTTAAGATAGGCGAGAATGTCCGGCTGGTTGCCTGTCCAACCTGTTTCCCGTTGGCGTAAACGGGCACGCCATCGCGGGAGGCGCGTCCGGCAATTTGCGGTGCCAGCCCGGCTTCGTTAAATCGTTTTTCGATCACTTCCCAATCGGCTGTCAAGCCGACCAATTGCCATTTTGGTCCGCGCTTTTTTTCATCGATCAGCGCCCGTTGCCCGACAAATCGTTTTTTGCGAAGCTGCACCGCCCAACCCAATCCGGCTTCGAACGGCGTTGCGGTTTGGGCATCAATGAGCGCGCGGTTGGCGGAAACGTAATCGACATCGTTGAGGATCAGCCCGGCTTCCACCCGGGCGATATCCATCGCAGCCAGCCCGGCCGGCGTGATGCCGTATGCGCGACCGGCTGCCATCAAAATATCCCACAGTCGTTCTGCGTGATGATAATCCACCCAAATTTCATATCCCAAATCGCCGGTGTAACCGGTGCGGGTGATGACCGTTTGTACGTCGTCTACTTTTGTTTCCAGCAAATGGAAAAATCGCAACGATGCCACATCGCCTTCCGTGACAACTTCGCTCAAAATTGCCCGGGCATTCGGTCCCTGCAGCGAGAGCGTGGCTATTTTTTCGGTGATGTCCGTTACGGTTGCGTTCATGCCAAAACCGCAATCCCGGAACCAGCGCCAGTTAGGCTGCGCAGATGTGATGCGAAATCGCTCTTCGGAAAATCGTTGAACGGTGCCGTCATCCATCATTCGCCCGAATTCATCGCACCACGGTGTGTACAGCACTTGCCCAATTTTGCACTTGCTCACATCGCGCGTAATAATGCGATCTACCAATTTCGAGGCATCTGTACCGCTGATTTCGTATTTGAACAGCGGTGTCACATCGATCAACGCTGCGGCGTTGCGAATCGCAAAATACTCGAATTCGTGACTTTTTTCGTATGTCACAGCGGCAAGATATCCCGCCCAATCCCGCCATTCCATACTCCGGCAAAGCGGAGCGGTGCGAGAGTGAAAGGGCGTTGGCAATGGCATTCAGGCTCCTTTGATCCGGTTCATTCTATTCATATTGTATTTGAGGGAAATCTTTGGCGGCTTTAATTCGGTTCACCTGAATAATGTGATGCCTCAGGTGATTGTCGATAAAATCGAACATTTGGAAAACATTTAAATATCCGGCAATCAGATGTTTGAAAATCGCGCTGTCCAAATGGTCTTCAGTTAATTTTCCGAGCATCGATTCGAGCGCATCGCGGTTATCGTTCCAGCGTTTGGCAACATCCCAAAACGTCATCGCGCGGACCGGTTGCGCAAGTCCCTGCGGCGCTTTCACTTTTACCGGCATCCGGAGTGCAACATTCAGCAATTTGCTGCGAATTTTTGCACCAAATCCGGCGTTGGGAAAGGTGGTAGCCTGCAGTTTTTTTTCCAAATATTGCAAAACAGCCGATTCCACCAGCATCAAATGTTGAAGCACCTGAACAATGCTCCAGGCATCGTATGCCGGGCGAAAAGCCATTTGCATCTCATCCAAATCCTGAACATCCACCAACAATTGCTGCCGCAACCGTTCGGATTGTTCAAATCGTTCCCGAATAGCCGGAACCAATTATATTTTCTCCCTTCAATCGCTATTCTCCAAAACAACTAAAGATAAGCGTTTTGAAACAATAGGCAAGAGAAATTGCGCGATTTATCGGTCAGAAAACTGCGAAGATCGCAGTTGGATTCGTCGCTCGAGGCGTTGATAACGTTGAATATTTTGGTGGGCAGATTGTTGAATTTGCGAATAAAACAACCCGTACAGCAGCAGATGGAACAAATTGGTTTTATGTTCAGCCTGTTTTAAGTGATTGATTTTTTTGAGCAATTTGTGCTCTTTCAACTGTTCCCTGCGGGAGCGCCAAAATTGCGGCGCGAACATCCGCACCAGATCGCCTTTGGCGTGTTTTTTGAGCACAGCGCCAATTGAATGTTGGGAAAATTCCTGCCAGGTTAACCGCGATTGGCGAACGGCGGGCACAATTTCCGTTTCGGGAATACCTGCTTTTTCCGCCACCCAGCGCGATGCGCTGAACACGTTTTCCGGCGCTTCCCAATAGCTGCCGGGCACTTTGCCCAGTTCCCACGGATAGTAGCGTCCCGGATAAGCGGCGGAAATCGCCCGGAAAATATTTTTCGCAAATCGTTTTTCAAACACGGTTGCCAACCCGAATTCGCTGAACGTTTTGCGAGTCAGCTCGCGGGTGCGCACTTTTTCCGGCAGTTCGTCCGGATGCCAGCTTTTTTGGTTAATCATCCAGCGGATTGCCGCTGCGGCAGTATCGTTATTCCAGAAATCGAAAGGTACTTTGCCCAGTTCCCACGGTTGTTTTTCGGGATACGCCTCCGCCAGCGCCCGGGAAACCGAGTTATAAAATGTGTTGAACATATATGACAATCCGTTTGCCGCAAAATCGTCCCGGTCGGGTGATTTGCGAAACAGCGCGTCCGGATTCAATTTCAGCCGTTTTTCCACCAACCAGCAAATTGCGTCCACCCGGTTTTGGGGATCATCCCAAAATTGCGGGGCAATTTTACTGTTTTGCCACGGCGCAATCGCCGCCGGAAACGCATTGAGCAGTACGCGATTGGCGGAATAATTGAAATAGCGATACACACTCTGCAATTTGTGGCGGATAAAAAACGTTTCATCTTTTTGATCGAGCACATGTTCCGGCGAAAGTTGCAGCGTTTCGAACAACGTTTGAACCATCACCGCGGCGCGATTGTCGCCATCCGTTTGCAAAAAAGCGGTGGGCAAACTACGCTCCATTCCCAAATAAAATTGCAGGAAAATATGGCGAATCTCCGCATCGCTGAGCGATTGTTCGCTATCGATTTGCGCGAAATTCACAAAATTACCCGACGGAAAATGGGTTTTCAGCAGTTGCACCCGCTGTTCGATGGTTTCAGCGATTTCGGCGAAACTGTGATTTCGGGTAGATTGCCACCAATAGCTCAGCTGATGCTGCCACTCCGGAAAAACCGGCGCGATAATGTTTTGCAGATATTCATTTGATTCGCGGGAAATCAGGTTTTCGAGCGCATCTGCAAGCTCCGGTTGCGGCGATTCCTCATCGATTTCCGGCTCGTCGGCCAGCCATTCCGTATCGCCGTTCAGCGCATCGATGGATACAAATCGCTTTTTGCGGATGTCCGGAAAAAACAAACGTTTAACTTCGTCAATTGCAGATAAAACAAGGGGTTGGTAAACCGACGGCTCGAACGGGATTTGCTGAATCAGCAGCACAACCGGCTCGTGCCCGATCACGGAAAGGCACAAATCGTCGAGTTCAGCGCTGATTTCGCTGTCGTATCCGCGTTGCCGGAAATCACGGCGCAGCAACGTTTCAACCAGTTGCAACGTGCTCTGATAATTTCTGGAAATTACATCTGTGGTTAGCGACATCCCAATCTCCGTTTGGCTTTTTCCCAACGCATTGATCAACGGTTGAAATTTTGAAAAGTTCACACCAAACAGGTATTTGTGGCAAGATTTGCGCTTTTCGCCAGATTTTTGGGCGTAATTTTTGGGGGATTATTAGATTTCAAAGTTTAAAAAGGGGCAAACGGGCGTTTGCCCCAAACATAATTTGTTCAACTTACCACGTCCAAACCACCGGATAAACAACGGAAATAAACAGGAAAAACGCCGAAACCACCATCAATTGCAAAAACAGCGGGAACATAAATCTCAACCAGGTGGTGTAGGGAATTTTCGCCAACGCCAGCATCGCCATCAGCACGCCGGAAGTGGGAATGATCGTGTTCGAAAAACCATCGCCGCAAGTGAACGCAAACACAGCCGATTGGCGGGTAATGCCGAGCACATCTGCCAGCGGTGCCATCAACGGCATAGTTACCGCAGCCTGCCCGGAACCGGACGGGATAAAGAAATTGAGCACCGTTTGAAAGAGGAGCATACCCTGCGCGGCTACGTAATCCGGGAAATGCCGGAGCAGGCTTGCCGCAGAAAAAATGAGCGTATCCAACACCATTGCGTCATCTAATACCACCTGAATGCCTTTGGCGAAGCCAACCACCAACGCCGCAACCACCATTTCTTCCATTCCTTTTATAAATGCTTTGGTGGCTTCATCAATCGATAAACGGCTAAAAATAGTTGCGGCAATGCCCATTAATAAAAATCCGCCGCCCATTTCGGCCATCCACCAGCCCAATTCCTGAACTGCAAAAAGGATAAAAACAAATATAATCAGGCAAACCACAAATGTGTAGATGTGCGCGTTGGTCAATTCGGTTTTTTGAATATCCTGATGGTGCGCTTCCAGTTCAAAATCGTCATGCGGCATGTAGGAATTATTAGGATCTTTTTTGATTTTCGCACCATATCGCAGCACATAAACCAGCGCAACAGCCATGATGCAGACAAAAAACAAAATTCTAAAATGGAAATCGTTGAGCAGTGGCAGTTCGGCAATTCCTTGGGCAATTTGCACAGTAAACGGATTTGTAGTTGCAGATGCAAAACCGACATCCGCGGCTAACATGACCATCGCCAAACCATAGATACGGTCATAACCCAACTCTTTGGAAACGATCAAAAATAGCGGCACCAACGGAATAAATTCCTCACCCATTCCCAATGTTGAGCCACCAATTGCGATAACAATCATTATAATTACCGTTAACAGCCAGCCGGAATCGCGAAAAATATTGAGCAATTTATTGAGCAATGCGATGATCATTCCGGTGCGCTGCAAAATGCCGAACACACCGCCGATCACAAAAATAAAGAAAATGATGTCCGCAGCCTGTTCCATGCCTCTGGGAACGGAGCTTAAAAATCCCTGTAAACTAACCGGGCTGGCTTTACCTTCCACTTTGTCGTCAAATAAAATGCCCTGTGCAGAATAATGTTTGGGAATGGTTTGGTAAGTGCCCGGGACAACCATGGTGCGCGTCAGCGTCCCAACAGTTCGTTCTTCACGATTATATTCGCCGGATGGGATAAAATAAGTGAGCACGCTGCAAAACAAAATAACGCCCAGCAGCAGCACAAATACATGTGGGATCTTGATGCGTTCCAGAAAAGAAGTTGACACGGTGGCTCCTTTTTATTAAAATCAGGTATTCCTATGAAATGCAGTTAACGTACCATTCGACTCTCAAAATGTCAATACTGTTTTTTTTGCTGGATGATGTTCATGTGTATTTTGGACTGATACGAGCCCTCAAAATTTTTGATCAATTATTTGCAACGGTTTTTCGAGTTTGAAATCAAGCTCGAAATAACCACATGTTCAAAAAACGTAAATATCTGATTTTTATAAATTTGATAAGCTTGTTCATTTTCTCAAACTGATGGAGAAAACATTATGCTTAACGACAAATTGCTAGACTTACTGTATTGCCCTGTTGCACCGGAATCAAAATTGCGCCTGAAAAATGAGCAGCGAAACAGCGAATTAATTATTGAAGGCGAGCTGATTTGCGAACAAGAAAACCTGAGTTTCAAAGTTACCCACGGTGTTCCCGATCTGATTCCGTATCATTTGCTCAGCGATGAAAAATGGAAAATGTGGCAAGATCACCTCGAAGGATTTCAGGCGCGGCGGGAACAGCGCGTCAAAAAACCGGAAGAAGTGATCACAAAAATGAGCAACAAATCCAAACCCAACCGTTATTTCGCGGAATTTACCAACATTCGCGAGGGCGTAATGCTGGATATCGGCTGCGGTCCCGGCAAATTCCGGCACAATTTCGATCCGAAAAAAGTGCATTACATCGGTTTGGACCCAATCATTCTGCCGGAAGTGGATGAATTTCCCTTTGTACGGGCGCTGGCGGAATACATTCCGTTTGCAGACAACACGTTCACGGATGTCGTTTCGCTATCCGCGATCGATCATTTCCGGGAACTGGACACATTTTTTGAGGAAGTGATCCGGGTGCTGAAACCGGATGGCAGGCTGCACATTTTGCAAAGCATCCACGAAATTCGCGGACCGATTTCCGCGGCAAAAATGCTCACCCATTATATTAAAGACAAACTGGAAGATCGCGCCACAAAGGTAAAAAACGCGGATGCCCCCAAACACATCTATGAATTTAGCCAGCGATCGCTGATGGATTCCGTAAATAAATATTTTGATGTGATCGCCCGCGATACATACAGCTTTAAATGGTACAGCCCGACCAAAGCGTTTATCACGCTTCGCCCGAAAGCGGAAATTGGTGAGCCGGTTTCCTAACCGAGCAATTTTGTGATAAAAATTTGCAACACATTTGGCTGCAAAACAATAGTGATCGCCGCACCGGCGATTGCGCCCCAAAGGTGCGCTTCGTGATCGATACCCGGCAGCATATTATTTTTTGCGAGATAGTAGCTGCCGGCAACAAACACAATCGCCGCCAGCCATGCGGGCATCGGCAGAATAAAAAACAGCAGCAATTCGACAGTCGGATTGAATAAAATGAAGCTGAACAGCAGCCCGGAAATCGCGCCGGATGCGCCGAGGCTGCGGAATTCCTCATAGTTCTGGCGTCGCCAAACAGAAACGCCCGCACTGATCAGCATCGACCCAAAATACACAATTGCGAAATTTACCGAACCCAACATCCAGCCTTCCAGATAAAACGCAAAATTATAAAACACATACATGTTGATAAACAGGTGAATCCAACTACCGTGGATGAGCCCGTGGGTTATCAATTGGTAATATTTGTTTTGCCGCACAACGGCGTAGGGATGCAGCACCCAATCATACATCAAACTCTGGTTTTTGGCCAGCGCATACCAGCTGATCGCGATGGTGATTACCATAATCACGCCCGAAACCGGCGCCATCACAAACAATTCCCGCAGGGTCATTCCGCCCATATTTTTCGCTCCGATAAATTCTATTATTGCAATAATTTGAAATGCAAAGATAACTGCAACTCGCCACGCTGAAAAGCGGAAAAATAACTCGACATTTTTCAGTTCGTCATATTTGACGACATTCGACGATTTTGGCGAGAAATGGCAGTATTTTCCATGAAACTCAACGGAATTTCGGTGGCACAGATTTCGCAATTTACGAACAAAAACCGAAAACGAAATTCGAAAGTTGAGTGGTGATTGATGAAACGGCAAACCAGTGTTTTCATAATTGCAATTTTTTGGGGATTTTCATCGCTGGCATTCGGGCAGTTCAGGTCGATGCGATCTGATTTTCGATTGTCGAATTCCCGCAACCTGTTCTCTGATTCGATTTCTACAAAAACCGATTCTGCAAAATCAAAACCAGTTGGACCCAAAAAGGCCTTCCTCGGTGCATTTGTGATCGGCGGTTGTTACGGCATTTCAACGGTAAATATTAACATTTGTATGGAAAATTGTCCCACACCAAATCAAGATAAATACAGAACATGGCGTGCGCTAAATATCGGAGGTTTGATTGGTAGTTTTTTTGGCGGAATGAACGATCACCGGAACTCAAAGAAAAAATTGAAAGTTCTTAGGCTGATTGGCGGGAATCTCGTTGGCGGGTTAATTTCCTATCACATTGGAAAGGACAATCCTTTCGGCATCGTCAGTTGGTGCACCCTTCCGCCAATTTTCGGCACTATTGCAATGGCATTTTGAAATGTTCAGTGATCGATATGCTGATCTTTTGGGGCGAGGTGGTTGTAAGCCAGCGTTAGCCCAACCGCGAAAACCGCCGCACCAACGCCCAGTAACGCATTGATATATGGCGGCGCAGTAAGCGCTAACCGGATCATCACTGTGGTAAACGCAAACCCGGAGTTGCGAAACAGCACGTAATAATTGGCGCTGTAACGGGTGGAAATCAAAACGATGAGGATATCCGCAAAAATTAGGATGGTGTAAAACGTGCTGAAAAAATCGAAGGTTTTTTGATGCCCGAGCCACAACAGCACATCGTAACAGCCGATCGCCACAAACGACACCAGCAACACCAGCGACAATCCTTTTTTGGCAACCACAAAGCGGTGCTGCATCTGCCGTGATTTGGTGATTGGACGGTGTTTTTGCAATTGGTAATAATAGCCGAGAATCACAAAAATAACCAGCGCACCGAACGCATCGGAAAGCATGTGCAGCACCGGTTCGGACACATCGCCCCACTGGATCGGCTCGTTAAAATTGGTTAATTCCTTAAATGATGCGCGGAGTAAAATCAGCGAGAGAATTTCTATCTGAATGCCAACGGCGTTGGAAACAGAACGGGCCAGTCCGAAAACCAGCCCGATAATTTCGATAATCAAAACGAATGTAAAAACGATATCAACGGCAAAAAAATGATTGGTCGGAACAGCAGGCGAAACAGCGCCGGGAAGCCAGCCCTGCCGGTTGAACTCTATCACCAACAGTGCCAGCAAAAAAATACCAACCAACACAATCGCGAAGTATTTCCGGGTTCCGTCGTCTTCCCAATAGTGCTCAAACTTGTCGAAGTAGCGTTCCAGAAACATGTGTTTTGCCCATATTAACTAAAACTGTGCAACGGTTTCTGCAATCGTGCCCGTTTGCGGTCGTTTTCGTCGAGATACAGCTTTCGCAACCGGATAGATTTTGGCGTCAGTTCCACCAGTTCGTCATCGTTGATAAATTCCAGCGCTTCTTCCAACGTAAAAATGGTCGGCGGCGCCAGTTTCAACGCTTTATCCGAGCCGGAAGCGCGCATGTTGGTGAGCTTTTTGCCTTTCTGGATATTCACTTCCAGATCTTTTTCTTTGGTGTGTTCGCCGATCACCTGACCTTTGTAAATCATATCGCCGGGGAAAATGAAAAATCTGCCACGATCCTGCAGCGAATCGATAGCGTATCCGGTGGAGGGACCGTCCGCCATGGAAACCAGCGCGCCGGAAGTCCGTTGGGGAATCGATCCTTTGAAAAATTCGTACTGATAAAAACGGTGGTGCATAACGGCTTCGCCGGATGTTGCGGTGAGAATGCGGTTTCGCAAGCCCATCAATCCGCGCGACGGAATGTGGAATTCCAGATGTTGCACCGCGCCTTTCGGCTCCATTTTTTTCATTTCGCCGCGCCGCTGACCGACAAGTTCAATCACTTTTCCGGCGAACTGGTCGGGCACATCAACGATCAATTCTTCCACCGGTTCGGCTTTTTTGCCGTCGATTTCTTTGTAAAGCACTTTAGGCTGACCCACCTGCAATTCGTAGCCTTCGCGACGCATATTTTCCATCAAAATGGACAGGTGCAAAATGCCGCGCCCGTACACTTTGTAGCTGTCCGGCGATCCGGTTTCTTCCACCCGCAGTGCAACGTCGCTCTGCGTTTCTTTGAACAGGCGATCGCGTAACTGGCGCGATGTGACGAATTTGCCTTCGCGTCCGTAAAACGGCGAGTTGTTCACTAAAAATGTCATGCTGATAGTCGGTTCGTCGATGGCGATCAGCTGCAGCGGTTCCGGCTGTTCGGCATCGGCCAGCGTGTCACCGATATCGATATCTTCCACACCGACAACGCCGCAAATATCACCGTTTATCACGCTTTCGGCATTTTCGCGGGCCAAACCTTCAAAAGTATAAATTTGTTTGATATCTACCGGATGTTCCGAGCCGTCGCGTTTAATCACCACCAATTTGTCGTTTTTGTGAATGGCGCCGCGAAATACCCGCCCGATGCCGATTCGCCCGACGTAATCGTTGTAATCGATACTGGTGATTTGCATTTGCGCCGGACCATCGTTCACTTTCGGCGGTTCGATGTGTTTGAGAATCGCGTCCATCAACGGTTCGAGATTTTCGGAGGTTTCGCCAATATTTGCAACAGCCCAGCCATCGCGTCCGCTGGCGTACAGGCAGGGGAAGTCGAGCTGGTCATCGTTAGCTTCCAAATCCACAAACAGGTCGAACACTTCGTTGAGCACTTCGTCCGGGCGGCTGTCCGGGCGATCAACTTTGTTGATCACGACAATCGGTTTCAAATGCAGCGACAACGCTTTTTGCAGCACAAAACGGGTTTGCGGCATGGGACCTTCGAACGCATCCACCAACAGCAACACGCCGTCGGCCATTTTCAGCACGCGTTCCACTTCGCCGCCAAAATCGGCGTGTCCCGGTGTATCGATCAAATTGATTTTAACATCATGATATCGAATGGAAATATTTTTGGAAAAAATCGTTATGCCGCGTTCGCGTTCCAAATCGTTCGAATCCAGAAAGCGTTCCTGCACGACCTGATTTTCCCGGAAAATGTTGCCCTGCTGGAGCATTTGGTCAACCAACGTGGTTTTCCCATGGTCAACGTGCGCAATAATTGCAATATTTCGTAAAGCTGACATAAAAAATACCTTTTCATCAAAATAAAAATTTCAGGATTGGTAAACTTAATTTACCTGAATACAATTCCAAAGTTACACCCTAAAACTACGGCGCACAACTAAAGATGAAATCCGTTGAAAGTCAAGTGAAATAAAATGCCGATCAGTGAGCTATTTCTTGCAAATTGGTGGGCAACAAGTTACATTTTTTTGCGTATAAATCTGTTTGTAAACAGACTATGAATCCTATAAAGTGGCGCTAAATGCAATTTTTTGATACAAACCCCAATCGGTTCCGGATATTTTTTTCGATTCTTGCTGCCAGTATGTTAGTGGTGGCATTTGTAAGTTTGTATCGTTTTGCCAGCTCACCAACGGATGAAAATGTCTTCCGCACCTCGCCCAGCGATTTATACATTACCCACAACATTCCGGCACAACAAATTTTTACCACAGATTTCCCGGCAAGCGAACAACGCCCGAACGTGGTTTTCGATACCATCCGGGTTGGCGATTTGATTTTGAGCATCAACGACGAAGTGATGACGCGCCCGAAACATATTCAGGAATTTTTGGATAAATTATCGCCCGATTCCAGCTTTAACCTGGTTGTATTTCGCCCGTCCATTTCCGACGGGATCGAATTTAAGGTGCAGCGCAGCAGCTTGTCGGATTCCAGTTTCCGGGATATTCCGGCAACGGTTTATGTGAGCCAGGTTACCCGAGGCGGCGCATCCGATCGCGCCGGATTGCAGGTTGGCGATCTCATTCACCGCATCAACAACCAGCGGTTTAAAGATGAAGTGGAAGCGCAGCAAATCCTCCGCGAAGGGCAAAGCGGCAATACGCTGGCATACGATATCATTCGCAATAACAACAACTTAACGCTATCGATCACATTGGCAAGCGTGGGCATTCGGCTGGCTGCGCTGATCCTTATTTTATCCGGATTGGTGTATATTTTGATGGGCATTTTTATTGCCATAATTCGCCCGCAATTTAAAGCGGCGCGGCTGTTGGGGTTGAGTTTTATTGCGTTGGGCTTTTTCCTGATGATTATCTATCCGACAATTTCCAGCCGGTTTACGCCATACGATAATTTCACTTTTTTCCGGGAAGTGTTCACCCTGATTTGTGTATTTTACAGCTTTCCGCTGTGGCTGCACATGGCCCATTACTTTCCCATCGAACGCGATGAATTGCGCAAACGCAAATGGATTCGCTACGGATCGTACGGGTTGGCAACCCTGTTTTTCAGTTTGGTAATTGTTACCGGAAATTACTTTTTCTTCCCCATCGGCTTTATTACTTTGGGTATATACAATAATATACCATGGTTTTTCAGGAAAGAACGCTCGGATGAATACAAAAAATTCAACCGGATCATTTTTCACACATCGCTGGCTATCGGCGCCATTATTTTGCTGATGCTGGTTGGTTTAATTGCATTTGAAGCCACATTTGGTTCCCGCGCACCGGGCGCTCCGCCGCCAAACGGCATTTTCACCGACTTTTTCCGGGGATATTTTGGATTGCCGCTGATGCTGATTCCCTTTGCATATCTGTTTACCATTGGGCATTACCGGCTGCTGGATCTGGATTTGCGGGTGAAACGCAACATCCAATACAGTATCGTTTCGATGATCTGGTCTATCGCTTTGCTGGCAGTTTTGCTGAAAGCGCTGTTTTATCTGCCGGAAATGTCGCTCAATTTACCGAATATCAAATTCGAAGGCTCGTTCATCGAAGTGCTGGATCAACCGATGGATGATCAGGACCGCATCAATACCGAAAAGCTGGCGGTTATCTTTTTGGGCATTTTTCTGACCTGGGGCGCATGGCGATTCCGCCGATTTGTGCAGCGGTTTATCGATTTAAAATTTGATCGCGCCCAATTTGACTATAGAAAGGCAGCCAGCGAGCTGGCGGAAGTAATGGCTGCACAATTCACGATGGAAGCACTGGCAGATGGCATCGTGCGCAAATTGGCTGAGCTGATGCAGGTGAAGCAAGTTGGCGTGCTGTTTTTCCGGAACGAAAAAGAATGTTGCTGCTCCGTTGTGTATGGCTTGCAGGAATCCCGTTGGAAAAATTTTAGCGACAGCATCAATACGCGGATCATCAAAGTTATTCAAACGAATAAAGCAGATTATCGGTTCAGCGTGGATTATTTGCCGGATGATATTCAGGTGTTGTTCGAGCAAAACGGGTTCAAACATATCATCGCGATTCGCTCGAAAGAGAAGCTGGTGGGCGTGCTGCTTATCGGCGAAAAACGTTCTGAATCGCCTTTCCACAAAGATGACCTGATGTTTTTGGCCGCGGTTGCGAAACAGGCGTCCGTCGCCATCGAAAACGCCTTTTTATACGACGAACTCGCCGAGCAGGAACGGATGCGCCACGAATTGAACATCGCCCGGCGGATTCAGCTGGCCTCGCTGCCGCAAACCACACCCAAAATTTCCGGGCTGGATATTGCGGGCATCTCCATTCCGGCGCAGGAAGTGGGCGGCGATTATTACGACTATCTGAACGGCGCGGCAGCGGATCTCACCGTAATCATCGGCGATGTGAGCGGGAAAGGGACATCTGCGGCCTTGTATATGTCCAAGGTTCAGGGCATCATGCGTTCGCTGAATGATTTCGGGCTTTCCCCGCGTGATCTGTTTATCCGCGCCAATCAATTACTCATCAAAGATATGGAAAAACAATCGTTTATCACCGCGATGGGCGCAGCGTTCGACGCCAAAAAACAGGTGATGCAACTGGCGCGTGCCGGACATTCGCCGCTGTATCATTTTTGCGCCGCAACCGGTGCCGTCAATTTGCACACACCCAAAGGCATTGGATTGGGGCTCACCAAATCGGAACATTTTTCGAAATCTCTCGAAGAATTGGAATTGCATTACGCCCCCGGCGATGTGTTTTTGTTTATTACAGACGGCATCACCGAAGCGCAAAATACCGCGCATTTGGAATACGGCGATGCCGAACTATTAGATTTGTTGAAACAATGCAACGGGCACAGCGCCAAACGGCTTCGCGATCAGATTATCGCTTCCGTCAACCAATTTGCCGGTGCCATGCCACAGCATGATGACCTCACGGTTGTCGTCGTAAAAGCCATCTAATTCGCTCACGAGCCCATCCGCAAATGCACCACATTATCAAAACTCAGATCAATTAACCGGCGGAAATCACGTCCGTCAATCGGGCGGCTGATGCCGATGATGTCGTCCTCGTGCGGCACGTACGGTCCAGGGCAGGGATCGAGATCGTCCTCAATTACCCATACTTCGATATCGCGATTGCGGATATCCTCGTAATACAGCAAGTCGCCATCCGGCGTAACAAATTCGGCGTCAACTTCATAAAAAATATCGGGATAGTCCACATGCCTCAACCCGGAATTTTGTCCGGCACATCCCAGCAAGCGCCCGGTGTTGGCATCCACCAGATGCACTTCCACCTCCATCCGCAACACGTCGTATTCGCCGGTTACCTCAATTTCGGTGATATACAGCGGATTCGAATGATGCCCGCCACCGTCCACAATGTGTACATCGCACCCGACAATCAACAACGCCAAAACGATCGTCAAAACCTTTACCCAATATCCTGTTTTCCTGCTCATGCGCTCCATGATCCATCCTTTCGTAGTTGTAATGACGTTATCCTTTCACACAACCACGAATAGATCAATCGCTGTGCCACACCTGAATTCGACTTCAATTTTATCGATCTATTTTCAAAAATATCAATTATTTAAGGGTGTTTTTCAAAACACAGTCAACGTCAACGTAATTAACAAAACGCATTACTCACCCGACGGATCTCGTCAAAATTGTCGAGGATAACCATTGGTGGTTGAACCGAAATTTTTCAATCCTGCAGAAAATTTTCTCGCTTGCAAAACCTTTGCACCGCAACTTAATTTCATGTTTTAATACAACTTGAGAAGAAATCGAGGATGAAATGGCGCTGAAATTATACAACACGCTCACACGACAAAAAGAAGAATTTGTGCCCGTAACGCCCGGAAGGGTTCACATTTACGTTTGCGGACCAACGGTTTACAGCCATGCGCACATCGGTCACGCCAAAAGTTACGTCAATTTTGATGTGATCATCCGCTGGTTCCGCCACCTCGGCTACACAGTGAAATACGTGCAAAACATTACCGATGTCGGGCATTTGGTTGGCGATGCAGACGAAGGTGAAGACAAACTGCAAAAAAAGGCACGGGAAGAGCAACTCGATCCCATGCAGGTGGCAACCACATATACCTGGAGCTATTTCGATGATATGGACGCGCTGGGCGTGCTGCGCCCGGATATTTCGCCGCACGCGACCGGGCATATTATTGAGCAAATCGAGTTGATCAAAACGCTTATCGAAAAAGGATTCGCATACGAATCCAATGGCTCGGTGTATTTTGATGTGCAAAAATTTAAGGATTACGGCAAACTAAGCGGACGCAAAGTTGAAGAGATGGAAGCCGGTGCGCGCATTGCGGTGCATGACGACAAACACCATCCGGCAGATTTCGCGCTGTGGAAAAACGCGGACGACGCACATTTGATGCGTTGGCCATCGCCGTGGGGCATCGGTTATCCCGGCTGGCACATCGAATGCTCGGCGATGGCGATGAAATATCTCGGCGAAACTTTCGATATTCACGGCGGCGGGCTAGACAACATGTTCCCGCATCACGAATGCGAAATCGCCCAAAGCGAAGCCGCAACCGGCAAACCGTTTGTGAAATATTGGCTGCACAACAACACGCTAACGATGAACGGCGAAAAAATGAGCAAATCGCTGGGCAACGTTTTGAACGTAAAAGATGCACTGATGCAATATTCAAAAGAAACACTGCGCACATTTTTGTTGAGTAGCCACTATCGCAGCCGGTTGGATTTCAGCGAAGACGCCGTGAAAGCCGCGGAACAGGGACTTACCCGGCTCACCAACACAGTTAACAGCCTGCAAAAAGCGCAGGCAAACGCGTCCGACACCAAAGATTTTTCCGCGCCCTTTTCGCCGCAATCGTATCGCGATCTGTTTGTTGACGCGATGAACGACGATTTCAATGCGCCAAAAGGTATCGGTGTGCTGTTCGATCTCGCCAAAGCAACCAACTCGTATCTCGCCGATGCAAAAGTGCATCACGCGCCGTTTTTGGCGGAAATTGCAGCGATTTTTCAGGAATTTGGCGTAGATGTGTTGGGAATTATCCCGGAAGGCGGTGCCAAAAATTCAGCAGACCACAGCGACCTCATTGAAAAACTGGTACTGCTAAACATCGATATTCGCGGCGAATTGCGCAAAGCCAAAAACTGGGCGCTTTCCGACAAACTCCGCGACGGGTTGAAAGCCGCCGGCATCACCATCAAAGACAAACCCGACGGCACCGCAGATTGGGAAATTGAGTAATTATTAAGCGGGCAAACGCACGAAAATCCAGTCCGGGATTAGCTGAATAAACCAGGCTGCAAAACGCCAGCGTTTTGTGATAAATGCGTGCGACCGCTTTCGGCGAAGAGCAGAATAAATTTGTTTTGCTGCTTTTTCCGGGGGTGCTACCCAAAACATGCCTTTGTTGTGCTCGGTCATCGGCGTTGCCACAAATCCCGGGCGAATATCCGAAACCGTGATGTTTACTTTTTTGCGATGCGCCTTTTGGCGAAAGCCCTGCATGTAGTTGGAAATAAATGCTTTAGAGGCGCAATAAACCGAATTCCGGTGAAAGCCTTTATACGACGCAATCGACGAAATCCCTGCAATATGCCCGCTGCCGCGTTGCAAAAAATACGCCCACGATGCATTGAACATTGCCACAAATCCGGTAACATTCACGTCGATCACCGCTTTTTCGCTCTGCCAGTCCGCATGCGATTTCAGAGAAATTCCTGCATTGATCACCACCAAATCGACATCGCCCATTTCGGCAAAAAGATCATTTAAAATGCGAATTGCCTCGTCATGTTTGGCAACGTCCATTGCACGAAAATAGCTTTTTGTCGGCAATTTTTCTGCCAATTCGCTCAGCAGATGTTCACGTCGGGAAGTTAGCCCGATTTCGTAACCGTTGTTAGCCAGCTCTATTGCCAGCGCTTCGCCGATTCCTGTGGATGCGCCAATAATAATCGCTTTGGGTGCTGCCATTTAATTCCCCGCTTTTTTGCGGGAAATATATCTGTTTATTTCGGGATGGACAATAGAGGGCGGGAAATTTGCGCTTAAAACGCCAAAAAGCGGATGACAACCCGACGGTTGCGCGCACGGTTTTCCGGGGAAATGACGCCGGTCATCGGATCGATATTCGGCACAATCGGTTGGGTATCGGAAAAACCAACTGCCCGAAGCCTGCGGGAATAAATGCCCTGATCGATAAGAAAACGAACAATTCCGCTGGCACGCGCGGCAGAAAGCTCCCAATTGGATGGGAACTCGCGGGTTTGGATCGGCACATCATCCGTGTGCCCTTCGATGGCGACATTATACGGAACTGAGCGGATAATTTCTGCAATTCGTTTGATCAACGGTTGCGCCTGCGGCGAAATATCCGCACTTCCCGACTGAAACAAATATGCGCCGGGAACGCTGATCGCAACCCCTTGCGGCGTTTTTTCCGCTTTCACTTCCGCCGATAAATTTTCTTCGGTGAGCATTGTGTTTACATCTTTATATACTTCTTCGAGGCTTTTTTGAGGCGTATCCACGTCGCCAACGGCGTTGGACATCGAGTTTGCAACCTGTTCAAATTTGCTGGCGTCGATGGATGAAATTGAGGCGAGCAGCACAAAAAATGTCATCAGAAGCGTCATCAAGTCGGAGTACGAAGTGAGCCATTCATCACCGGTTTCCAAATTTTCCGGGCGATTCATTTCGTCCATCGCGGATAGCTTTTTGTGCAAATTATTGTGATATTCGTTTCGCATGCTGAATTGCCGCTTTCAATTGATTTTTTCAGCGAATATGCCGGTTAGTAATTCTGCCTGTTGGGAATTTTTCGCTGCCCCGGGGCTAAAAACGAGTTCAGCGAATCGTGAATTTTGGCTGGATGCCATTGTTCACCGATCAGCACCAGACCATCGACAATCATGCTCATCAGCACAATCCGTTCTTCGGTGCGGCGTTCCAGCTTCTCGGCAATCGGGTTAAACACCATATTCGCCAAAATCAGTCCGTAAAAAGTTGTTACGAGCGCCACAGCCATGCTCGGACCCAAATTTTCCATATTACTACCGGACATTTTTTGAAGCATGGCAATAAGCCCGATAACCGTTCCGAGCATCCCGAAAGCTGGCGCAAAACGCGCCATCGTTCGGAAAATGCGGGCGTCGTTATTTTCCCTTATTTTGTGATTGATGATGCGTTGATCCATAATATCGCGGAGTTCTTCCGGCGCATATCCGTCGATCAGCATTTGCAAGCCATCACGCAAAAATGGGTCGGGCAAGCCTTTCACTTCGTTTTGCAGCGACAAAAGCCCGCGGATACGAACACGTTCCGCAATTTTGGTCATTACCGAAACATAGCTACCAAGTTGAATACTCTGTTTTTGCATAACAATAGCAAAAACCTTAAATACACGAATGATATCATTTATCGAATAACTGGTTAACGCAGCAGCGGCTGTTCCGCCCATAACAATTGCCAATCCGGAAGGATTAATGAAAGCCATAACGGAAACTGTCTGCATGGTAACGGCAAAAAATAATATCCCAACCGAAATAATAATGCCCATAATTGTTGTTCGTGACATAGCATTCTACCTTAGTTCATAATCATCTTTCCTTAATTTATCGGTTGATATATCAAATGGTTAAGTATAGTTTTAGAGGGATAACCGAACAAAATTTAAAATGTATCGTTAAATTTTTAAGTGAATTAATGCAAAAACCAGCGCCATTGCAGCCGTTATAACGAAAAAACGATCAAATGAATCAAAATGAATTGGTTTTAAGCTTGATTTTTGGAAAAAGATTTTTGTAAATTATAAAATTATCGGAGGAATAAATGACTGTTACAAAAGCAGATATCGTTAAACTGTTATCAGATTCAACTGGACTTACCAAAACAGATGTGGAGTCGGTGGTAAACGGTTTTCTGTATAACGTAATCGATAGCGTTCAGACTGGTGAACGCGTAGAGATAAGAGGATTCGGTAGCTTCTATTCGAAAGAACGCGAAGCAAGAACCGTTAAAAATCCACGGACGAAGAAAATCGTTTCCGTTGATCACCGATTTGTTCCGGTATTCAGACCGGCCAAGCATTTTCGCGAGAATGTTAATGAACAGCAGCTCGCTAAAAAAGGTAAGTCAGGATAAGTCTAATGGCAAAAACTTGTTCGAAGTGTAAAGCAACTTTGCCGGCTGATGCAAAGTTTTGCTCTCACTGCGGAACAAATTTGGAAGTTAAAACCCAAACTTGTTCAAGTTGCAAACAAGAAAACAACGCAGAAGCATCTTTTTGCACAAAATGTGGACATGATTTAAATAATAAATCTTCAAAAAGAAGATCGACACCTGTCACAAAAGCAAAATCTTCTGCGCCTGTTTTCACCCAAAAGCAAATTGTGCCTTTGGCAGCTATGGGCTTATTGGCTATCATTATTACTGTAGCCTTCTATTACACGAATTTTTGGGAACCCTTACAAAGTAAGCAGGTTCAGCAGGCGAATCCGCATAATCACCCAACGGAAGAACAAGCGGCGCAACAAAGTACTGAGCATAGTGAGGATGATGGACATTTTCATCCACCCAGCGATGAAGAACTGGCTGCAATTGCAGAACAGTTGAAATCCAACCCGGATGATCTGACGTTAAATGTTCAAATGGGAAACATGCTTTTCGACGGTGGAAAATATGAAGATGCTATCCCTTATTATCGGAAATCGCTTTCAATCGACCCTAATAATCCGGATGTAATTGTGGATTTAGGTGTTTGCTTTTTCAATATGCAACAATATGAAAAAGCGAAAGAGCAGTTTGAATTGGCACATAATCTGGACAGTAATCATGTTAACGCGCTTTATAATTTGGGCGTTGTTGCCGTTCAAAATGGTGAAGTAAACCAATTGGTGCAATACTGGAGCAGACTTCAGGAAGTTGCACCCAATTCCCCCCAAGCTCAGCGAGCGATGCAGGTGCTAAACCAGATTCATCAGGAAGTTAATGAATTCGAATCCGGTGACGCTAATAAATCTGAATAGAATTAAATTATCATTCATTAATTAACGTTTTAATGAGGAGCATTTATGCCCTGCGGACGTAAGAGAAAACGCCATAAAATGGCAACGCATAAGCGCAAAAAAAGATTGCGTAAGAATCGTCATAAAAAGAAGGTTCGTTAATTTTGAAAGCGTAGGGCTACAATCTCTACGCTTTCCTTTTTTAAGGTAGTTATCGATGAAAACCTACTCCGTATCTCAACTTACCCGCGACATCAAATCAGTATTGGAACAGAGCTTTCCCCGACTTTGGGTGGAAGGCGAGATATCCAATTACAAACGCCATTCTTCCGGACATATTTATTTTACCCTGAAAGATGAATCTGCCCAAATCAGTTGCGCGATGTGGAAATTCCGTGCCGCCCAGCTTGCTTTTTTACCCCAGGATGGAATAAAAGTGCTGGTTGAAGGCGATGTTCAGGTTTATGAGCGCAGTGGAAATTATCAGCTGATTATCCAGCAGATTCAGCCGGCTGGCGTTGGTGCGTTACAAATGGCCTTCGAGCAACTCAAACGGCGATTGCTTGCAGAAGGATTATTTGATGACGCTCATAAAAAAACGCTACCACCTTTCCCGGGATCGGTTGGGGTTATCACCTCGCCTACCGGTGCAGCGATACGAGATATCGTCAGCGTAATACAGCGACGTTCGCCGGCAACCAAAATTGTGTTGTTACCCGTTCGCGTGCAGGGCGCTGGAGCAGCGGAAGAAATTGCGGCTGCTATTGGAACATTCAACAAATACCAAAATGTTGACGTGTTAATCGTCGGGCGTGGCGGCGGTTCGCTGGAAGATTTATGGGCATTTAACGAGGAAATTGTGGCTCGGGCAATTTTTGATTCAACCGTTCCGGTGATATCGGCAGTCGGTCACGAAGTCGATTTTTCGATTGCCGATTTTGTTGCCGATCACCGCGCACCGACACCTTCCGCAGCAGCGGAAATTGCGGTTCGCGATTGGCGGGAAATACAGGGTCAGCTCAATTATTTTCACGAAAAAATGGGCAGCTTGCTCCACAAAAGATTGGATAATTTGCGCGACCAATTGACTAACTGGCAGAACAGCTACGCATTCCGGCGACCGCTGGATTTGGTTTTTCAGCATCGCCAACGGCTGGATGAATTGCAGCGCAGTTTGACAAACAATGTTAATCACGCCATCCAAATGAGGCAGGTCAACCTGAAACATATTCAAACGCAGCTCAACTCACTCAATCCGGACGCTATTTTGAAACGCGGTTACAGCATTGCAACCCGAAATGGCAAAATCCTCACCGACGCATCACAGCTTGCAAACGGCGATTCGGTGCATATCCGGCTGGCATCGGGTGGGTTTGACAGCACCGTAACATCTGTCGAACCATCTGATGCACAGGAAAACACACCCTGATTTTCAATTTTAATTCATAAAACAACGGTAAACGGTATGGCAGCAAAAAAAATTACATTTGAGAACGCGTTCCAACGGCTGGAAGAAATCACCCGAAAGCTCGAAGATAACAGCGTGGGTCTGGAAACGTCGGTAGAATTATACAAAGAAGGTATGGATTTACTCAAAATCTGTTCCGGCAAATTGAGCGAAGCAGAAAAAACAATTTATAAATTGACGCAAAAAGCGGATGGCTCTTTCGAGGAAACGCCGTTGGATACCGAGTAGTTTTCCGCAATAAAAAACCCCGTCCACGCGGTTGCATGAACGGGGATGACGCCTGCCGGTAGTTTTGGCAGCCGGATGCAAGGTAATCCTCGCGATTACTGACACCCTTTTCAAGATCAGCCCTAATCTCGCGATTAAAGACCCACCTTATCGGAAGCAGCCAATCATCGCGATTGAATCAACTTCCCTTTGAATACGGATGATGCTCAATTTCTCAATTGACGAACCTTCCGAATTTAAAGCCTGGCTGTACTATCGGCTAACTTTAGCGTTTTTGATACTGTTTTATTTATTGTGATATTGCCAAATTATCACCGCTAATTTGCCATTTTTCACCTTCCGAAACATAGATGCGGGTCACATCTAATCCCAATCGATAGCTGCGTATAGCTTGTTTTATGCCATCGACACGATCCGGGATCGCTGCAATTTTGAAAGATTCCGGGTCCAATTTTTGCTTTTCACTGAGAAATACCCGAACCGTTTCTTCATCCACAGTTCCCGGTGCTTCAACGATGTGATAAAATATCTGCACTTCCTTTTCCGGAATGACACTGCCGAGTGGGATACTACCGGACTCGGGTTCGGCTTTTTCGGTAGTATTATAAACCAAAAAATATCGCTTATTCTGAACAAATGACTCGGCAAATCCCGGAATGTATACGCTGAGATGCGCATCGTTTGAGCGATCCGTTTCCGCAGAATTACTTTTGACAGACTCAACCCGGTCATCTTTCCAATTGGCCTGAATAATTTGCCCGTCTGAGAAACGGTATTCGCCGTTCCCATTTCGCTTTCCATTATCAAAAGCGCCTTCATACACATCGCCGTTGGCGAAATACCAGCTTCCCCTGCCATTCGGGCGATCATCACGCCATTGCCCCTGATATTTGGAACCATCCGCCCACGTTTGAAATCCGCTTCCATGACGAATGCCATTTCGGAAATAGCCGTCGTAAACCTGTCCGTCTGCGAAGGTGTAAACGCCGCGCCCCTGTGGTTTTCCTTTGCGGAAATAACCTTCAAAAACCGCATTTTCTGCAATAATTTGCAGATTGCCTTTACCATGCGGCTGCCCGCTGCTCACTTCGCCGGTGTAAATATTTCCGTTTGCAAATGTGAAAACACCCTCACCCTCCGGAATAAAATTACTGAACAATCCTTCGTAAACATCGCCTTCCGGCGTTTTGATTTTTCCAGTTCCATTTTGGACATCACCGGATAAAACTTGCCAACGGTAGATCCCATCAATCCAAACGCCAGAATATTGTACGCGACCGTCCGGCAAATAACTGACGCCGATGCCGTGCTGAGCATTTTTTACCCAGCTACCTTCGAAGCGCCGGCCATCAGCCCACACGTATGTGCCCTGGCCATCTGTGCAATTGCCATCAATACACCCCAAAACATCGCTGTTGCGAACACCATACCAACTGCCGCCATATTTTTTGGAGCTATACCACCACTCACCATAAAGCCCGTTGCTGCCTTCCATCAAATTGAAATTCACAACACCGGCAAATTTGCCATCTGACCAATTTAAAACGAGTTGTGATTTTGCGGCATCATAATACCCTTTCACGGTTCCGGAACTGATTTTACCATTAAATGAACCGCCAATTTTACCATCTTCCTGCACTGCGAGTCCCATCGTGCCAAAATTGGTTTGCCATGTGCCTTCAAATTGAGTGGCATTTGCGCTGTTCAGCTTGTCATCAGGTTTTTCCCGGACGCCGATCCACTCGCCGTCCAAATTTTCATCGCCCCTGCCCCATGTTCCGTTAAAGGAATTTCCACCGGATTGCAGGACAAACAACAGATTACCGCGATTGTTTCCTTCAATCCAGTTGCCCGTCAGTAATTTTCCATTTGTCGATAACCGACCTTCGAGCTTTCCTTTTACCTTGCCATCTGAATAAATTCCGGTCACATTTCTGCCATCGACATCCAGCGACAGATGCCCAAACGAGGTTCGCCAATAGCCGCTAAACTGATCTTTCGCAAAACTAACTCCGGAGAAACTCAGTATCAGAACAATACTGATAACTACTTTCATTCCGAAACGATTTCTCATATGCTACTCCTGAATTAACTCGGTTAAGGTTTCACAACCTGAACATCCATCACTATCGTGTTGGTATATAGCAAGGCGTATGCCAATACCGTTAGCCCGCAAACATAAATGCAGCCAACAGTATTACAGGGCTTAAAAAAACGGGGGTTTTTGCGGTCAATTCAACCGCACTATTTTTGTCCGAGAGTGTGTTATTTTTTTACATTTTTGAAGCGATTTGACGAGGGGCACATTGAATACAACCGGAGAAAACGGAATCTACTCCGGTTCAGTTGTTGGATTTTCCGGTAGGTCGGGTGATTGAGTGACATCAGAAATATCATCAAATGATTGGCTGGCTCCGCACCACGGGCAAAACCAGCACCGGCGATCCGATGGTGCATCGCCGATACTCCACCATTTCCGGCATTCGCCGCACTGAAAATGCGTCAAAATTTCATGTGATAATTTGCCCATTTTACAACTTCACCGATAACGATACCTGAAAATACTGTTTTTTCAACAAATAAAATTGATAACCACTATTATCCAGAATATTGTAGCCGGAAGCCTGCAAATGCCATTGCATACCGCTCACCCGAAAGCGATAACCGGCTGCAATATCTACATCGTAAAATGCGGGTATTTCTTCCGAAATTAGCTCGTTGGTTTGGTTTCCGGCGGGCACAAGTCCGCTGCTTTTTCCTTCGCGGAACAGCGTGGTGTTTACATAAAATCCCCACGGTGACTGATAATCCAACTGAACGCTGAACATATTTTCCGGTTTAAAGGGATAAAGCGAGAGATCCGAAATATCCAGCATCGTTGCTGTTGCCTGCAAACTCATCCGTTTCAGCAATCCGTTGAATTTGAGGGATGTCTCGAAACCGTTGGTCTCGTTGCGCCCGATCTGCGATAGCACCCGGGACGGATCGCTCGGCAACTGGATCAGCTTGTTCACAATTGTGCTGCGAAAAACGGACATCGCCACTTCGTAACCGGAATACATCCGCCCCTGAACATCGCGTTTCAGGCTAAAACCCATCTCTCCGGCGTTGTTCACTTCCGGTTCCAGCCGATTGAGTGTGGAATCTCCGGCGTCAATTTCCTGTAACTGGAGATATGCGTTATCCGCCAGCGAGTGAAAGCGGACGTTTTTGCCGTAGCTCAAATAGGGTGTCAGCACATAATTGGGTTTCTCAAATTCAATCTGAATACCGATTGTCGGCGAAACAAAATGTTCACCGGTGGTAATGTAATCATCGCGTAAGCCAAAATGGGTCTTCCAGGTGATGTCCGGGCGATTGTTAAATTGGTTGCTAAACCCTGCCACACCGGCAAAACTGAATCTGTTTTCATACAGTAAAGCACCATAATACAATGGGTTAGCACGTCTGGCGTCGCGGAATTCGATATCCACTTCATCGTGATAATATTCCGCCAACAACTGGAACTCATTTTTATCGGCGGTATATTTTTTGGCAGCGCGGAAATTCAACCGCCGGGTTTGATAAATATCCTCGTAGGTATTTTGAACTTGTGTTTGCAATCGCTCGATGTCGTCTTTTCCGATTTGGTAATTCAACATCAAATCGAGATCTTCCGCACCGAGCAATGTTCCGCGATAGGATCCGGCTACGATGAGATTTTGCCGCAAATTCTGCCAGGACGGCTTTTGGTAATCCAGAACATATCCGAAAACGCGGGCGCTCAACTGCCCTTCAGATAAATAATAATCCATACGTAAGTTGTGGTTTTGTTTGAAGATATCAACCTGCGCATTTTCGGTTTTTGTGGAATCCAACACCTCGCCGGGAAAAAATTCGATGCCCGGCTTGTTGCTGTTTACCTGCCCAAAATAGTTGAGCACAAAATTCCGGGAAAGCGGCACGTTCACTTCGCCAATGTAATATTGGCTGTTGAAACTGCCCTGTTTCGTTTTGAGATACACTTCCCGGTCGAGTTTTTTACGGGTGTGAATATTGACCACGCCGCCGAACGCACCGTTGCCCAGCAGCGTCATGTTCGAGCCTTTGAGCACCTCCAGCGATTCGATGCTCTCCACCGGGATGATCGATAAATCGGCGGCATCGCTGACACCGAGATTGTTAATGAGCACGCCGTCGATATAAACGTTTACTTCGCTGGCATCGCTGCCGCGAATCTGGATGCGCCGCCCGTTCAAATCATTCCCTTCGATGCGCACTGCCGGAATATTTTTGAAAATATCGCCAATTTCGCTGCTGCCGCGCGATTCAATTTCTTCGAATGAAATTTCGCTCCGAGCGTGGGGAATTTCCTGTCGGGAAATATCTGAGCGAAAGTCGCGCACCGTCACCGAATCCGATACGGAAAGATTGCCCGGCTGCAATTCAATTCGGCTGCGATTGGGAAATGTCGACAACCTGCTCACATACGTTTCGAATCCCAAAAAGCTGACCATCAGCGTATCGCTGAGCGCATTTTCCGCCACTTCCAGCCGAAAAAAACCGTCATCATCCGTTGTTGTTCCAACTTTCGCCAGCTTCAGATACACATCCGCACCTTTCAGCGGATTGAGCGATCGCGCATCAACCACAATACCGGAAATCACTTGTTGCGCCATTGCACTACCAGCGATCAAAAAAAGGCAAAGGATTGCAAAAAAAAATTTTTCAACATAGGAGCGGATTTTCATAAATCTCTCATTTTTAATAATTTAGATCGGTTCAATAGCCAAAAATACGGGTTTCGGTGAAATCATCTTTATCCGTCGCGCGGATGCTGTAATTGGTGCGCAGCAACCCGCTGGAATCTACGGTATCGGGAAAATGGGTTTGAAAAAGTGCGGAAAAATCATCCAGAATATCAATTCTGTTCATCAAAAAAGCAACGTTCGAAAGCACACGAAGGCTGTCATCCCAGTATGTGCCGATTGCAAAAACGCTATCGATATTTGCAGCCCCCTGATAATCAAAAATTTCTGCGACGACAATTGAATCCGCAATACTGCTGCTCAAAATAATCGGGGCGCCATACACCAGCTTTGCGTTCAGCGTGTTATTTTCAGGAAAAACAACCAGTTGCGTATCCAGTGTAAAATATTGCCGGGCGGAAATTCGCACTGTTGCAGGTCGGCTGAGCCGGTCGTCTTCGCCAATTTCGTATGGAATGGTGTAGCGCCCGTCGCGGGTGGTTGAAATTACCCGCCCCTGCATTTGGATGGTTGCCCGGTGGATCGGCTCTCCGGTGAAAACATTGCTGATTTGTCCGGTAACGATGGCATCGTTTGGCACCTGTTCGGCCTGATAGTTAAATCCGGTTAACCGGTCGGCGTCGCAGCGCCATAACAGAAATATCGCGGAAAACAGCAAACCCCAAAAACGCCGGTTTTTAATTGCCATAAATTGCCTTAATTGCCTGATTTAATTCGAATCCGGGTAATTTAGCGGTTTTCAGGGAGGAAAACAATGCCACGATCGGGTTAAATTCGCAGCGTTGGGAACGTGTTTCAGCGGACCATCGGAACAAATCGTACGGGGATTTTCCGGGAAATGTTCAGTTTTTTTTCACCGCGGGTGATCAGGAAAAGCCGTTGCATCATTCCGCCAACCGGAATGATCATCCGCCCGCCGATGCGCAATTGGTGAATTAAATCATGCGGAATTTTTTTGGGCGCTGCGGAAACAATAATTGCATCAAACGGCGCGGCTTCCGGCCAGCCTTCGTAGCCGTTGCCAACCCGCAAACGGACGTTGGCTAAACCCATATTTTCCATAATCTTATCGGCACGCTCCGACAACTCCGGAACGATTTCGATCGAATACACTTCGCTGATTATTTTTGCCAGAATTGCTGTT
Source organism: Calditrichia bacterium (assembly GCA_020634975.1). Lineage (NCBI taxonomy): Bacteria > Pseudomonadati > Calditrichota > Calditrichia > Calditrichia bacterium. Next base: position 879,186 of record JACKAQ010000001.1, read on the forward strand.
TCGTAGCCGGAACCGGTGCCGATTTCCAGCACGCGCTCCGATTGTTTCAGCGAAAGCAAACCAACCATGTATGCAACAATAAACGGTTGCGAAATGGTTTGGTCCCAACCGATAGGAAGTGGCTTATCGTCGTAGGATTCGTCAATGCGTTCTTCGGGAACAAAAAGGTGGCGCGGCACATCGAGAAACGCCTGCAGCACCCGTGCATCGGAAATACCGCGTTTCATTAAATGCTCGTCAACCATTTGCCGGCGCAGTTTTTGCCAAAGTTGTTCCCGGTTTCCACCGGTTTCCGGTGAAGTCATGCAAAATCCTTTGCTTTGCCGGTCGCAAAAAATGTTGGCAAATGAGACGATAACAACACGTAAGTTGCTGATTTTACTCTGTTTCTACCAATGCCTCCAGATGTGCCAACAAACTTGCGGCCAGGTTTTCGTGATGATAGCCGCCTTCCAAAACGGATAATATTTTACCGTCATTAATTTGTTTCATTTCTTCCCGCAACATCCGGGTCATTTTGCGAAAACCTTCGGTGGAAACGCGCATTTGCGCCAGCGGGTCATCATCGTGGGCATCAAAACCGGCTGAGATGATCAGCAAATCCGGATGATACAACCGCAATTCGGGAATAATCTGCTCGCTTAACACCCGCAGATATTCGTGATCACCGCAATCGGGCGGCAGCGGAATGTTGAGCGTGTATCCCTTTCCGAGCCCGCGACCACGTTCCTCCGCAGCGCCGATTCCCGGATACAACGGCCATTGGTGAATGCTGCAAAAATAAACATCGTGATTTTGATAAAAACTGTGGTGGGTGCCGTTGCCCTGATGCACATCCCAATCCAGAATGAAAACACGCTGCAGCGCGTAGCGATCAATGGCATATCGCGCGGCAATGGCAACATTGTTGAAGAGGCAAAATCCCATTGCTTCGGCATATTCGGCGTGATGCCCGGGCGGACGGATGGCGCAAAATACGCTATCTACTTTATTATTCATCAGATCGTCCACACCCGCAAGGCATGCACCGACGCCATATAAGGCAGCTTCGAACGATTTTTCGGTTACCAGTGTATCTCCGCCATCCAGAATTGCCGGCGCACGCAAACACGTTTCCTCAATGCTGTGGATATACGAGGGGCTGTGGTTGGTTTCGATCCATTTTAGCTCTGCTTTTTCCGGTGTTTTGTGCACAAGTTGATCCCAAATGCCGTGGCGTTGCAAATACTCGACGATAATACCCAGCCGTTCGGGGTTTTCCGGATGACGCAGCCCTTTTAAATGTTCCAAAAAAATCGGGTGGTAATAGAAGTGGAGATTTTTCCAGTTCAGATGCATGCAAATGCCCCTTCAAAAATAAGATTCGATGCGTTGCAAATCGTAAAAACCAGTTATTCAATTTCTGGTGTAAATGGGTAATTTTACCCAAAATGTCGCGCCGGATTCCGGTTTGGAATCGATAACAATTCGTCCGTTGTGTTCATCGATAATTTTTTTAACGATGGCTAACCCCAATCCGGTGCCGCTTTCTTTGCCGCTGGTTACAAATGAATCGAATAATCGATCCTGTATTTCGCCGGGAATTCCCGGTCCGCTATCGGTAAACTGGAACACGACAGATTCATTTTCATCGTAAATGCGGAACATGAATTGCCCACCTTTTCCCATCGCTTCCAGTGCGTTTTTGGAAATATTGTAAAAAACCCGCAGTATTTTTTCTTCGTCAACATGCAGCAATTGCTGGCTTTCGACGAGAATGGACAGTTTTGTCCCGTTATCTTCGCACATTTTTTTCAGCCGCGTGCCAAAGCGTTTGACCAATTGCTGGGCGCTGTTTTTGCGCGGCAACAAATTGGTTTTACCTTTCGCGAAATCCAGCACTTCGGTGATCATGTTCATCGTTGCGCGAATTTCATCGCGAATAATATCGGCAAATTCATTGCGCTCATCCGGCGTTGTGGTGTCGTCCTGCATCAGATCCACAAATCCGTTGATGGTGCTTACGGGGCTTCGAATATCGTGCACAACGGTGCTGATCACCCGCCCGATTGCCGAAAGCCGTTCCCGTTTGATAATGCCATCCCGCAAATCGTGCAGTTCCCGAGCCCGGGATATTTTTTGCGCGATCAGCTCCATTATTTTTCGTTCGTCCTGATAATCCTGTGCCTGCCCGACACCAACCGCAATCGCCACCAGCAATCCGGTGGATGCATCGGTTAGTTGAATATTTTTGAACAAATATTCATCGCCGGCATTTTGCGCGATTTCGGCAATGCTGAGATGTTGCCGTATTTCATCCCAAAAAGCGGACAATGCGTGGTAATCGGAAATATCTGGCAAAGCGGGGAGCTTATCCACTTGCGGCAACGTTTCCTGATAACTTTTGCCGGATTGATTGGCAGAACAAACAATCAGCTGCCCGTTATCCGGCACGATTGCAACCACCCATTCGGCGTTCAAATGTTCAACCGTTCGCTGAAGCACTTTCCGGTAAACCAACGGCAGGTCGTGCTCTACGTTTAGCAATTGTTCAAATTCGTGGAGCAGATCGATCTCGCGCAATTTCTTCTCAACGCGTTGATACAACCGCGCGTTGCTGATCGAAATTGCCACCTGCGAAGCAAGTGCTTCCAGCAAGTCTTCGTCTTCATCCGTAAAAACACCGTCAATTTTATTGAGCACCTGAATAACGGCAATTATTTTACGTTCACCTTCCTGCGCGTTCGGATCCCATACCGGCATGCACAGCATGGAGCGGGTCCGGTATCCGGTGCGTTTATCTGTGATCGGGTCGAATCGTGGATCGTTGTAAGCATCGGAAATATTAATCGCCTGACCGGTTTTCGCAACCGTTCCGGAAATTCCCCGGCCAATTTGCTGGCGAATTTCTTTTATTTCCGCTTTTAAGGCAACTTTTGCCCACAATTCCTGCTTTTCGGAATCGACGATATATAGCGTGCTGCGATCGGCACCCATCAACACCGTTATTTCCTGCATAATTAATCGCAGCAATTTATCGATATTCAACGTCGAGCTGAGCGCTTTCCCGATCCGCTGGATGGAAAACAGCTCTTTCTCACGTTTTTTGAGCAACCATTTTAGCTGACGAATTTCATCCTGCAGCAACTTTGGATCAGTTCCGGGGTTACCCATCTTCACCTATTTCCTTATTTGGCGGGTCATTCAAACAAGAAAAGCTCCCGCTGTTGGGAGCTTTTTATTTTTTTTCACTAATTTTGATTGTTAAGCTCCTTTTGCGTCTTCCAGGAACTTGGCAACGGCCCGATCAGCATTTTCATACGTATCAAATATTTCGATCAATTTGGTGATCATTAAAACGCTTTTTACTTTTTCCGTAACGCTGGCTAATTTTAACTGGCTGTTGTTTTCCGTAATTGATGTCATACAGGACATCAGCGTTCCCAAACCGGAACTGTTCATCCATTTTACGCCTTTGATATCGATTACAAATTTTTTTAATCCGTCTGCCAAAAGGCTCTTCACTTTGTCATGCAGATCCTGAGATTCGGGTCCACCCATCATGTTTCCGCTAACAGTAATGACGGCAATGTCGCCCTGTATTTGTTCTTTAATTTTCATAGGCTCTCCTCTAAAGTCTATTGATAGATAACTGGCAACATTAATTTATCACCGGGAAACAACTGCTCTAATTTATTTAAATCGTTAAAATAAAGCAAAAGATTTACGGGAAACTTATATTTTTTGCGGGCGAGATTCCACAGATTATCACCGGACTGGATGGTGTGTTGAATCAACTCCACCCGGGCGGAATTCTGGAAATACTTCTGAATAAGCCCCATGTGATAGTTGAGTCGTTTTTGCAGAAATACGTCCGGCGATGTGGTTGAAAAATCCAGTTTAAGGCGCGCGCCGGTTTTCATATTACTGCTTCGCGATAACCCGTTCACGCGGCGAATGGTGCTGGCATTATTACCCAGCCATTCCGCAAAATGCCCGACCGTTTCCTGCGGATAAACAATTATTTCATCACCATCCGGGCGAAGCCGGGTAACCAGCATTTGCTGAAGTTCGATGATGGATATCTCCCGGCCATCCACAACCAATTGCCAGCTAATCTCTGGTGTGCTTGCTTCAACATGGGCAACAACGGGGGGTGCTTTTGCTGGTTTTTTCGGCTCAACTTCAGCAATTTCAACAGGTTGAGGCTTCGGCTCTTCTGGGGATAATTCCCACATAAAATCGGGAAATTTTTGCTGAACAGGATTTTCTGCAACCTGCATTCGCGGTAAATCCAGCGGGTATTTTAGCGGCTGCCCATCCAATTTGGCGATCAGCGGCTCGGCTTCCGAAGCTGTCTGTTCCAATTTTTCAGCAACAGGTTCAACAATTTCCACCGGTGCGGACGGGTTAATTTCTGCCACCAAAACCGGTTCTTCAACAATTTCAACAGGCGAATCGTTGAGTGCCAGTAACCAGTTCATCGTTTCCGGATTTTCGGCGTAAACATCTGTTTTGTCAGGAGATATCACACCAATTTGCATATTGCGGATATTTTTCTGCACCTTTGCCCGACGCGCGTAAATTTCCTGCAATTGGCGAATGGCGATGCTGTTGCTTTTGGGCAAAAGCTGCGCAAGCTTGATTTCACCGATTACTTCATCCGATGCACCAAGTGATGCCAAAATATCCCGTGCGCTGCTTTCCAGTGGCAACCGAAGGGTATATTTGGCAGGAATATATGTTTGTCCTTTCCAGACACTCCGGTTAAATCCGGGATTTAGCCGTTCCATTTCTGTTTTATCCAACTCAAACTGATCGACAAATCGCGCCAGATTCAGGTTTTTGGGCAACTCGATTTCCTGAAATTCAAGCACCGGGTCTTTCGCTGCGTTGGGGAAATAGTGATCGAGGCTGTCGCAAATTTCCACAACTGCCAGCACTTCGGGGTAAAAATTTTTCGATGCAAAACCAAAGCTGCGCCGCAAATATTTCTCGCGAATGGTCAAATAATCGCCATGCAGCCGTTTGGCTTTTTGCATGCTACCCAAACCGTGATTGTATGCGGTTATCGCCAACGCCCAATCATCCAGTAATCGGTAGTTAAATTTGAGTAATTTCGCGGCTGCTCGGGTAGCAACGAGCGGGTCAAACCGTTCGTCTTTTATCCGGTTAACTTTCATGTATTGACGCCCGGTACTGCGCATAAATTGCCACATTCCCGATGCACCCACATGCGATCGCGCATCCGGGTTAAAGGATGATTCCACATGCGGCAGATAGATCAGTTCCCGCGGCAATTCGTATTCCTGAAACACTTTTTCGATATATGGCAAATAGGTGAACATCCGCTGAACGCCCGCCAAAAAATTCTCCCGGATGCCGCGTTGCGCCCGGATATTTTTTGATGCATTCAGAAATTTATCGGGATCCGTATTCTTTAAAAACAGCATATAAACGGTGTTTTCCCAATACGTCAGGTTCGCTACATCAAATTGTTTGTTGTGAAAACGGAGCAACAATTCTTCAACTTCTTTACGGGCTTCTTTCAGCTTGTTATCTTCTTCCCGTTCGGTCAGCGATGTATCGAGCGTGATGGTTTTATACACCAGGCTGAGATCATCCACATCGTGAATGACAAATTGGTTTTTCGCCACTTTCGCAAACACATTCTTCCAGAAACGCACTTCGGTATCGAGCGCTTCCCGGTGCGGGAGGTGGTTTTGATAAATTTCTTCGCCGGCGGCGATTGAAATACCGGCAAAGCACAATAAAAACCCCATCATGTAAACAGCTTTTTTGATGGCAGAACTCCTCTAATTGGGTGATTCAATCGTTCCGGTTTCGCGGAACCACGGCTCCCGGGCAACTTTCGCCGGGAAATCCGCCAATTCTTCCGTGACAAGGTGCGGATGAATAATCAGATGATACAACCAGTAATATTTCATTACGCCCCGAACATATTGGCGTGTTTGTTCATATTCGATATTTTCCATAAAATAATCATCGTCATCAGTCAGATATACTTTTCGCCAGCGATCCACCCGATGCTCACCGGCGTTATATGCCGCCAGCGCGTGATACATATTGCCGTCATATCGCTTCAGCAATTCCGAAAGATAATAGCTGCCCAGCAGAATGTTGAAATCGGGCTCGAACAACCGGCGCACGTCCGTCATTTCCATGCCAAGACTTTCGCTGAGGCGATCCGCTGTCGGCGGGATAATTTGCATCAGCCCGTATGCGTTGGCGTACGATGTAATTTGCGGTTCAAACGCACTTTCCTTTTTCATCACTGCCCAAATGCTGGCCGGCGTGATGTTCCATTTCCGGGCGTAAGTGTTCACTTCGCTGTTAAAATATAACGGATATAAATTTTTGAACAGAAAAATCCATTCTTTCCAGTCGCTCCGGACAAAATGGTTCAAATAAACCCGTTGATAATAGCGATACGCCCGCCCGAAATTCTGAAGCCGCTCATTCATTTCGCCGAGCGCAAAAGTGAGTTCCCAACCCGGTTCGTTCAGTTTTTCCGCCAAAACGTTCAGCTCGCGTTGGGCATAATTTTCACCGAAAACTTCCTGTACCAGCAACGGGCGCTGAAAATCATTCAAATATTTGGGCAAATAGCTCACCGGTTTGTGGTGAATTTCGGACAACAGCGAATCTACCAACTGATGAATATGTTCGGTGGATTGAGTGGTCAGAAACGCTTTCATCGTATAATAATTATCAAACGGTTGTGCGATAATGGTGCTCAGCAATGCAACCCGCATCGAATCGTTGCCTTCTGCGGCGTACGATTTGGCGATCCAATAGGTCATCCGGGGATTCCAGATGTCATCGGATTTGCGATTGAGCGCCGCTTTCCAATAGCCTCGGGCTTGCTCAAATTCGCCATCCCGAAAATGCGATAAACCGATGCGAAACCGTGCTTCCGGCGTCAGTTCATAGCGGCTGTAGCCGGTTATCAGCCGTTGATAATATTCCCGGGCAGCGTCCGGGCGTCCCTGTTCTTCGCTCAGCCAGGCGATCACCCACAGCACTTCTGCAGCAAGTGCATCGGTCGGATAACGTTTCTGGAATGTGTCATACGCTTCAATAGCTTTGTCTTTCAAACCCATTCGCAGGTAGCAGCGGGCAAAATTCAAATCGATATGGCGTTTGTATGTTGCCGTTACAAAACTGTCCCGTTGGGCTTTGGCAGCTTGCAACGATCCCCAATACTGTTTTTCTTCGTATAATTTGCGAATTTTTAACCAGCGCAATAATTCGGATTTGCCGCCCAGTTTTTCCTGATGTTTCAGCAGCGCGGTCATCTCCGAGTACTGTTCGGTTTCCGCAAGATAGCTGAACATATTTTGGAGTGCGGTGGTGGTCAGCACGGCATTATCATATTTACTACGGATTTCCCGGTAGGCAATCCTGCTTTGCGGATGAAACGGATACTTTTTCATCAGCGTAAAGGCTTCGTTGGTTAACGCCTGAGTGTTACCGAGTTTTTTGGCGATGTGCATCAGGCGGCCGGTAATTTCGCCTTTGTCGAATCCGCGATATTTTATCAGCCGGCTGTACAGCGTTTTGGCAGATTGCCATTTGCCCTGTTGAAAATAAATTTCAGCAAGCATTGAATCTGCGGAAATGCCCATCGGGCTGTTGGGATAACGGCTGCGATACAGCTCCAATATCGATGCGGCATTGCCGGGCAACGATGAAGCCATCAACGATTTTGCTGCAAAAAAATCGGCGTAATCGGCAATTTCGAGGGATTTTATGGATTGATTGCCAAGCTCAGACGCGGCTTTCTCAAATTGTCCGGTCTGGAACAAACAATAGCCGATTTTCAACAATATTTTGGGAAATCGGGTTCCCAACTCGGGATTTTTTGCGACTGCGGCTTCATAAAAAACCAGCGCATTCGCAAAATCGCCGGATTCGTAATATTGGTTGGCCCGGTTGTAATCATCGATATCCGGGGTTTCGGCTGTTGCCGGAATCGTCAACAGGAATAATCCGCCCAACACCCCAATCAGATGTAAAAATCTTTTCAGCATATCCGCCACTTTTTTTGTGATTTGTCCATATTGAACAAATTAATAACAGCTCTATTTCGTTATGATAAACAACCGGTTAAGATGCGATTAAGACACTTCAAAATCAGGACCGGATTCTTATGTGATGCCACGTAATGAATTTACAGTATAAGAATTTATAATCGATAGATTCAGGTCAAACTAAAGCAAACATTAAATTTAACATCTCCAATTTAACATGTTTTTGGCAATTTGCGTTCCCGGAATTGGAGGTAGAATTTGTGCCGGATTAAAAATATTTTCTGCAGATTACAAAAAAGCGCGGCATTCGTTGCCGGTGCCGCGCTTTTGTAAAATTGAATGGCTATTCGGCGGCTGTTTTACTTCATCAAAATCATTTTACGGACTGTTGAAAAATTGGCTCCGGCTTCGATACGATAAAAATAGATGCCGGAAGTAACGCTGTTGCCGGAATCATCTCGGCCATCCCAACGGACATCATAAATTCCGGCGGAATAGCGGGCATTTGCCAACGTACGAACCTTTTGACCGAGGGTATTGTAAATTTGCAATAAAACCGTTGCACGTTCCGGCACCGAAAAACGAATGGTCGTTTCCGGGTTGAACGGATTAGGATAATTTTGTTCCAGCGCAAAAATTTCCGGGATTACATCGCCGGGTAAATCCCCAATGCCAACCGGCGTTTTGAAGAATTGAATTGCCCGCTGGATAACCGCATTCTGGCGATCCGGGTCGGTAATTGCTTCGAATCCAAATCCGAATACAATTGCTTTTGATGCACCGTTTTTGTAGGAAATACCGGCGGTTGCCGTTGCTCCGGCACCATAACGGAACTCCTGTGTGGTGCGGGTTGCATCGTTGATGATGAGTTGATCTCGCGACGTTTGGTTGCCGGCAGCGCCAGCACCGGTGATCAGCACCAGCCCATCGCCGATAATGCCGCCGGTTTCGCCGCGCACAACCGGCGTTGCGGAGTTTTGAACATAACCGATGCCCAATTGGTTCATCAGCGCTGTGCCGTTCAGTTCCTCAACAATATCCTGCCCGGAGAGGAACAGCTTTCCGCCGTTATTGAGATGCGCCAATAGTTCCGCAGCTTCGTCGTCGCTTATGGCGTTGCTATCGCTATCGCCGGTAAACCAGATGACGATACCGTTGGGATATTCCGCCATTTTATCGGCTGTTGGCAATCCTTTTTCGACAACGTTCCAATGGTGATAATTTTGGGTATCCGCTATTGCTGCGTTTATGAAATAATTTTCGTAATCGCTGCCGTCGTCGTCGTCCACAATCATCAAATCCGCCGGTGAAAGCAAGATATCCAGATTCGTACCGAGCGTGTCGAGCAACACACCGTTCATTTCGGTGTATGGATATGGCGATTCAGGATAAATTCGCAAATCGTATTCACCGATAAAACTGGGCTGAACGAAATTGCCGCTGCTATCCGTATCCAAAACGAGGTAGGGTTCGGGATTCGGGTTATCTTTTGCATAAAATTCGATGTGGGCAAATATACCCTCGGACGAACTTTCATCCGAAATTTGCCCGGTAAAATCCGCCTGTAGCTCCGGCTGCAACGCCACATTCACCGGAATGGTGAAATACGGCTCCAATGTCACTGTTCGCGATGTGGTTTGATATTCAAATTTGCTGACGGTAACCGTTACCGAGTCTGTCGGTGCACCAAACTGGAAATCGCCGTTCTCATCGGTTAATTTTACGGCGCCGCTTTCCTCAATTTTCACGGAAGCGTTTTCCAGCACATCGCCGGTTGCCTCTGCAGTGATTGTTCCATTGATGGCATATTTGAGGGAGAATGCGCCGATTCTGTTCGCCCAGGTGTTGGACGGAGCTTTGGCGTATTCGATTAATGCCCAAATAACGGACGGATTTTTGGGATCGGGCGCAATGCCCAGATAATCGCCCCAGCGATTTCGGGTGCCGCCAAAAGTAACCACATAATTGCCTTCACCGGCTTTCAGCAATGTAGACGGTGCCAATCCCGGTGCATCGGTTGCGCGGCGTCCGGTAAATGCGGCACCGGCGTATTCGTTGTCTCCGGAGCGGGTGTATCCGATCACAATATTTTCATCTTCATCTACCATTATTGCAGGATATAAATAATAATATCCGTTCGCACCAAACGATACATCTTCAATTACGGTATCGTTCATAACATCCAATTGCAGGTATCGTGCAAAAGCGTACTGGTTACCGGTTCCGCCGGCAATTGCGGTAGATGTCCATAATTTCCCGTTCATATATGCCGCATTGCGATATGCCCGCCGACCGGAATTGATGCGGGGCGTTCCGCCGCCCAACTGGTTGGCATCCGGCGGTTGCTGCGCAGAAACGGTTGAAATATTAACAGCTGTGAGCGTTGCTGCACCAAATGTGCCAAGCGGGTCCACAATTTTCCACAATGTAATAAAATTACCGGTGATATAAGGTGAATCGACAACCATATAAGCGGTATTATTTGTCGCTTCCAAATGCGAAGCCACAATCGGCGGGCCATCCACCCGGACACCGCTGTTGTTCGGATCGCGGAAATCCCAAAAATCTGTGTAGGTTACTGCCGGGCATGCCGGATCGTATAATTCCGATTTGGGGATAATTCGCAATTTGCAATATTGGAAACCTTCGGTAAAACTAAACTGGCGTCCGGAAATGTAAACAGCCTGATGATCGTACCCCATTTTCTGGTAATCACCCCAGTTGCCAACATCAACCGTTCCGTTTAAATGTGCCGGAAACGCATAATTACACCAGTTGCCCATCGGGTTTTCGTCATCCGATACAGAAACGAGCCAATAACCGGTTTGGTTTACATCGTTTTGCAAATCCCAGCACATCACAAAGCGATTATCGATATTATCGTAAACTACAATCGGATCGAACAATCCGGAATACGGCAACACATTTTGGAACCATGCATCTGCGGATCGCGAAAACAGCACATTCCCCTGTTTGTCGTAGAAAACAAATGACGAGTTGACCATCGAAATAACGTGATCCGGTCCCACCGCCATAATCGGATCCGGCGGGATGGAATTGGTTTGCGAATTCGCTTCAAAATCGATCACAATATTTGGCGTCGTATTCGCCTGCGGCGCGAGTCCGGTTACGGATGCGTCATAAAATTCGTTGCTGCCCATCGGTGCAGATGGCGGCGTCACGTTAAAACGGTCTTCCACATACGGCGGATTCAGGTGTTCCCAAAATGGGTTTACAATCCGTTTGCGATGCGGCTGAAGAGGTTCTTCCGGTTTGTTGGTAAACTGGTCGGTCGAAACGATGGCGCCGGCGCCGATCGATCCAGCGGCCGGACCCTGATAAATTTGTGCATAAAGCCCACCGAGAAACGAAAAAATCATTAAAAAACAGCCCGTAAACAGCGTCGCTTTAAAACTGGATTTACGGGATGTTTTTCCCCGTTCTGCAGTACCCTCAAATTGCATGAAACTACCTCCTTGGCATTTACGAAATCTTCGAATAATATATTGTTACTGGATTGAATACGACTTCCGGAAAGAAAACGAGATACCTTTCGGTTGAAGCGGTGATCGCAAAAAGCATTTTCCCGATTGCGTCGTTTTCTGTAAAAGGATGTTTAAATTCCAAGGTTTAATTAAATACTTAACGCCTTTAAAAGCAACTTTTTACACGATTGAAAACCGATTTTTTTCACAAAAAAAAGCCGGACTGATGATTCGCTATTGCGAGAGCATCAATCCGGCTAAAAAGTTCAGCTGATAAAACGTTATTTCACGAGCATCATTTTTTTGACATTGCGGAAGCCTTTGCTGGTTTCCATTTGATAATAATACATGCCGGTTGCGAGCACGTTGCCCCGGCTATCGCGGCCGTCCCACTGAATTTGATAGGCGCCCGGCTGATAGGTTTTGCTGGTCAATTGGCGAACTTCCTGCCCCAAATTATTGAATATTTTCAACTTAACCTTGCTTACCTCCGGTACATTAAACCGAATGGTTGTTTCCGGGTTAAAAGGATTGGGATAGTTTTGATCCAACGAAAACACTTCAGGAATAATATCGCCGATCGGCTCGGCCGTTCCGATGCCGGTGAGGATGTTAAACCAGTTCAGCGTGTTATCCACAAATTGATCCAGAATGCCGTCGGTATTGTTGATGGTTTCGATACCGAATCCTAAAAATACGGCTTTCCAGCCAGCCTGGTTGTTGTGGATGCGAATGCCCGCTGTACCGGATGTGCCCGCCGGACCATATCCGACAACCGGCGTTGCAGCTGTGCCGGCAATCAGCACATCTTTGCTGGCCTGGTTGCCCGGACCGCCGGATGTTTGCATCAGCAAACCACCGCCAACCGGATCGTCTTCAACGCCTTTCATAATTGGCGGCGAAAAATTACGATCATAACTCACCTGCAGATAATCCTGCAGCAACACACTGCCGGTATCGCTTTCTGCGATATTTTGCCCGCTGAGCAGCAGGCGTCCGCCCGAATCCAAAAATTCTGTCAACAAATTCATTTCCAATTCGTTCACCGGTTCCGCGAGTGCTGCGCCGGTAAACCAGAAAACCGTTTTGGGTTCCGGGAAAGCCTGGAAATCGGCAGTTTCCGGTAATCCGGATGTGGCGATCTGCCAGGTATAATAGGTTACACCCAACGCATCAAACGCTTGCTGGATATAAATTTCGCTTTCGGCTGCGGGGTCGTCGTTCACCAAGAATACGTCCGCCGGATTCAGCCGGAAATCGGCTTGCTCGCCAGCCTGATCGAGATCGTCGATCAGATATTGAACTGTCGGGTACGGCAAAGCCGGACGCACGGTGACGAGATAATTTTCGTTTGCCGGTAAATCGAGCGAGAAACCGCCGGCAATTGTGGTTGCGGATGCAAAAACTGTGTCCGGCGTGCCCACTTTATTGCTGATAGCGACAACTTCCAGTACGGCAGAAATCGTATCCAGCGATACAGAATCGAATACTGTTCCGGAGAACGTGGCGAGCGGGCTTTCCTGCAATTGGAAATCCCGAACTGCAGCCTGGGTTAAACCGATGCCGCCGGGCGGCAGATATTGCACCTGATCGAGAATGGATTGATAACCGAAATATTCCACCCGTAAATCGATCGGATTTTTGAGAATTACCGCAAAATACGATCCGTCCGCCTGAACAGGAATAACGCCAACAATTCCGGGGCGCTCGTATGTGCTGCCGTTTGGCGTTTCGACCGGACCGGTGTAATATCCTGCGCCGTCAACCGTTGTGATAACGCCGGCGCCTTCCAGCGGTAAACCATTTGCGACATCCACCACAACGCCTTCCAGCGTCATTGTGGGATAAATGATGGAGCCTGCGGCAATATCATCCGGCTCGAGGGTGCGGCCGGTAGTATCGCCAGAGGAGGATGTGCCATACATCGTAGAGGCTGTTAACAATGGCCCACATCCGGGAGGTCCGCCAACCGGTCCTGCATGTCCAATGCCCATGTGATGCCCAAATTCGTGCGACATTACGCTTTGCAAATCCTGTTGTCCGGCGTTGCCGGTAATAGAGGGTGTAAAATCACGGGCGTTCCACACCAAATCAGATTCCGTTGCGTGGAAACTGGCACCGCTGCCGGTTGTGTATGTCCGGGAGAATGCAATGGTGCTGGTTCCCGGCGGAAAATTTACACCACCAAAATCGAAAAATACCAGATTGATATTATCCTGGCTGGCGCTGGTTGTTGGGGTCAGCGGACCGGCTTCGAACACCCAATAGCAGGATTCCAGGTTTGTCCAGGAATCTGCGGATGCGTTGATCACCGGAATCCATTCCAGCGGAATGCTGTTATTTAGCTGGTAAACAAACGGGATATCCGAATCCAGATAGCGCCGCTCGAATCCCTGATTGCTGGTCAGCACACAAAATCCCAAAAACAACAGACTCAATGCGATGCCCAGCGCAGTGATAAAAAATTGATCACGATTAATGGTTTTTAATGGTAACTTCATTGTTTTTTCCTCGTTTTGGGCGTTGGTTACTGTTGCACAAAATTACGCACTTCGCTGATAAAAGAATTTACCGGCATCCAGGTATAAGCCTCTGCTTCGGCAACCGGGTGGCTGGCATCGTCTACCAGGTTAATATCCCGCAAATCGCTCAGCACATACTGCACACCATCATTTTGCGTAATTACATTGTACGAACCCAACACGATTGAATGAATCCAGTAGCTGCCATTGTGTTCCAGCAAAAAGAACACAACTTCGTCATTTTCATTAAATTGGGGTGTTCCGGCAACATGATCGCCAAAATCGCCAATTTGTCCGCCCAATTGCCGGACAACCACTGTGCCATCGCCATCACCTTTGATGTATTCATCCACAGAAATGGTCAGCAATGTGTTGATTGCCCGTTGGGATGCATCTTCCCAAACGTATTTCACATCTGTAACTTTTCCCAGCACAACCAATTGTGAAGATGTTGTCAATTCTTCCAGTGATGTTTTCCGTAGTGTCAGCGCAGATGCAGTACAAACCAGCAGCAAAAGGATTGCCGGTAACATGCCACGCCCAAAAAAACGATGCAACATAGCATTTCTCCTTGTTTATTTATTGAAAAAATCATCTATAAATACTGATGTCGTTTTATGCAAATTTCGTAGGTGATTAATATAATTAAATATTATTGAATCACTAATTTTTTCTTGATTGAGAATTATTTTTGAGGTAGCAGATAAAAAAGGCTGCTAAATAATAGCAGCCTTTTAGTTTGAGTCAATTTTTGGCAGTTTTAGAATCCAAGTTTGATGGTAAAAATATTGGAATCTTCAAAATAATCTGTCAACTGGCGGAAGGCGTAGTCGAAATGGAAGATGAAATCGCCCATTTGGTATTTCATCCCCGCACCGAAAGACGCGCCAAAAACGTTGTTATCGCTGCTTTGGAACTGGTGGTTGTAACCGCCGCGCAGGAAGAAGAATTCTTTGAATGCATATTCCACACCGCCGAATCCGATATCCGATGCATCGTTTTGGTTGGTAAATGAGCCGGTGAACATCATCGAATTGTCTTCGTTAAAATTGGATGTGTACGATACGCCAAATGAAAATGTTGACGGAATATCCGATGCCAACGCACTACCTCGAAAATAGCCGTTGTCCGTTTGCAAACTGTTGCTCGGGATCTCGAAACTGCGTTCCAGATTGCGCCCGTCATAACGCATTTTACCGCCAACATTTTTCATAACCACACCCATGCGGATGTTGTTTTGAAAACGATATTGCACACCCAAATCGAATGCGAATGTCGATGCACGGGTTTCCATAATCGTTTCGTTGATGTATTTGGCGGTAATGCCAACATTAATATGATCCGTCAACAGTCGGCTGTACGAAAATCCCGTAATAATGAACGATGGCGAATAGGTGTTACCCGTTCCATCCGGTAATTCCTCGGTTGTTTCCACGATATCGCCAAAATCCATGCTTTGGATATGAAACCCAAAGCCACCGAGGTTTCCGCCGTTGTAAACCAGCGCGATGTAATTCACATCAATATCCGCCAGCCAGCTCATATTGTTGAACATTACTTCATTTCCGGTGCCGTGAGTTATCCCGGCGGGATTCCAGAAGATGGCTTCGGAGCCGGCAACATCGCTCAGCAATCCGCCCATCCCCAACGACCGGGCACCCGTCGGAATCAACAACTGGGAGCCGGCAGTTGTTCCCAACCGCGCCTCATCCCCGGCCTGGAGCATCCCGACACACAGCGTCAGGATGACAATCGAAGTCCAAATTGATTTAGCCATATTACGATCTCACAGTTTTGATTTTCTTTTTCTCAGTTTTTGTCGGGATTCAACCGATCTGGCCGTTGTTGCCAAATCGATCTGCCATCCCGCTTTTTAGAAGCGATCCAATCGCTCTTCACGCTGAATAATTGCAAATTTGAGTATCTTTTCTCCGATTTCCGGAGCTTCCACATGGGCAAGATACATGCCCGATGCCACCCGAAGGTTCGACTCATTTCGCAAATTCCAGGTTAATTCATTCGCTACATTATTCTTGCTCAGGGTTTTAATCAACTGCCCGGCAAGGTTGAAAATGCGGATGGTCACTTCGTTGGGCAAATGGGTGAATTTGATCACCGGAGTATCGTAACTGGTTTCGTATGCGCTATATGCCCAATACGGGTTGGGAACCACATTCACCATTTCCAATTGATCTTTGCGCTCCGCAGCGGTTACCAGCGGCTGCACATCCTCGGTGTGAACGCGGTATTCATCCACGTTGGAATTTGGATAATACGGCGTGATATCCAGCGTCATTTCGTTGGCTTGCAAAATGGAATCCACCGCAACAAACTGGGCAACCAGATATGCTTCATCGCGGAACAGCGTATCGGTTGACGCGCGCCCGTAGCGAGCGGCATCACCGGCATAATCCGACTTAAAAATGATGATGTCGTTATTCGATGAAAAATCCACGATACCCGTCGGGCTGGCGTTGTGATACGCCACATACAGTTGACGCGGACTGTTGGGATCTGTCATATCGAACGCTTTCAGGAATGTGGGTTTCATCCCGACCGAAAGGTTGTAATTTGCACGAAAATGTTGCGCAAATGCATCATCCGTTGTGCCGAGCACCAACCGCACCGGAAAATAGTCTTCGCGCGACAAACCCGGCGATAGGTTACTGCGGAAGGAATTCTGGATAAAATCCACTCCGCCATTATATGCGGCGGTTGAGCTGGTAAGAATGGCCGCGCCATCCAACCAGTCGACACCACCAGCAGGCATGGTTTCCTCAACAGAATTGATACCGTCCGGCACATTTTTAACCCGGATGGACAAACCATCGATAATCGGGAATGTCCATGAATTGCCAGCAAGACTGTCCTGCTGGATCAATGTATCGCGCAAAACGCGATTTTGTGATTCGTTGGTGATGCTGTAAAAATCGCCATTATTAAAGAAAGAAACGAGATAATTGTCGTTGGTCAGAGCATCGCGATCAACCACGTCGAACACCACACGACCGTCAAACACATCCCTGCCGGCCAGACCCGTTCGGGTGCCGATATATTCTGCCGTGCTGCCTTTAAACGGACGATTTTCATCGCGATTAAAAATAACACTGAAAAGCTGAGCCCCACCGAGCGGGTTTTCCAGATAGGGGTCTGCACTGCCAATCCATGCGCCGTTTTCCAACGGTGATAACTGGTTTACATTGATGCTGAACGACGTTACCGAGAAATAATATTCTGCATTGTTGATCAACGGCTGACCTTCGTTAAATACATCTTTATCTATCACATAGCGAATAACCGTACCGCCGGAATCGCCGATTGCGGAGAGATTCAGATTATTGTTTCCGCGATACAGCCGAACACGCTCGTTGGTTTGTTGAATCAAAATATCGGCGTACTGATTGCGTACATCGAACGATGCCAGCAGTTGCCGGTTCAATTGCCCGTTGTTGGCACGAAGCGTGGTTTGGGGCGAATTGAATTGGTAAATATTGATGCCCTCGAACATCTGCCGGTTATCGATTCCGTCAATTTCATCGTGATACAGTGTGCCGTTGCGTTCCAAATCAATAATCAGCTCGATACGGTCATCAAATGTCCGCACATCCACATGAGGCGGCGGCGGCGGTCCGGCAACAAAAAAGTTACCGTCATAAATGGATTGTGCCGTCGCATCGATGCGTTTCAATTCAGCTACGTTTGCGCTCGAATTTCCGTTTTGCTGCAACTGCCCGACAACGTACGCAACCACAATATCCTGCGTATCGCTGGCAGCGAGGCGGAAGGGGCCGGTATTTACCATAAACCGTTTGTCTGCTTCGGTGTTATCCAGCCAGCCTTCTCCGGTTGCAGGATCGCCGGAGTAAAAATATTGCGGTGCCGTACCAGCCGTACCACCGACGCCATATAATTCAGGGTTAATCGGGTTTCCGTTGCCATCTACACCACCAACCTGATAGCGCCGTGCGATAACCACATTATTTCCCGGGCTCGGGAATTGGGTTTGCCCACTGGGGTCATTATTATAGAATGTAAATGATGTCAGTGGTAAATTACGGAAATCCGGAATGGTATCGACACCAAACTGCGGTCCCAAAAAGCGATATGCCGTATCGCCGGGAGAAGAAACAATCGGTCCCTGGAAAAAATCCACCCCAAACGCAGGCGGGTTGGAGCCGTATGGACCGGTGCCGTCGTTGTCATCGCCGTTGTTGTAGCAATAGCCCAAACTGAGCTCGATATCTGAACCGATCAAATCGTCAGTCGCTTCGCCGATATCCGGGTCCGTCCAAATGCTGAAAATCAGCGAATCGATGTCGTTTTCCGTCACATTAATCATGCGATAACGCAGGAAAACCACGTTGCCCAATTCATTATCCCGGGCAAACGCGAACACCTGTTGATGCACTTCCAAACCTAAGGGCTGGGTTTGCAAACCGTCTGTCCGAACGGAAATATCCGTGCCATCGTTATACACCGTCCAACTGGTGCGGTCACCCAAAATATCCGGCACGTCAATATTGGGGTCGTACACACCGTCGCCGTCCATATCCTTAAAACTGGCGCCCAGCTCAACTGCTTTTTGCCAATCGATATAGGCACGGCTTCCGGGGGCGTCGGATTTGTTGACCACGTAAAAACGTGCGTCTGAATCGTCCGGGTTTGTTCCCCATTTTCCGGGTTGAAATTCCTGAATTAACGATGCTTTAGCCATCCAAGATGCCCGCAGTTGACCGTTTATATAACCGGTTGCGGCTATCCCGCCCTGATACAAAAAGCTCTGGTTATAAGATAATGGTACTGGTATACCGGGGTTCGGGAAATATGCCTGGGCATTTTCCGCCGTTGACCCATCGTTTTGATAAGGTAGAAAAATGTTGTTGATCGCCATTGTGTCCACCAGACCAATCGTCGCACCTTTCTGGAGCGATTGCTTGCCCGGTTTTTCTTTGGCTGCCACGCTTATGCACATGCCGGCAACAATCATGGCAATGAGTAGTCTGAATCGCATTTTATGCCTCGTCAGTTATTTTTTCTGTTCAGTTTAGAACTTTGCTTTCAGCCCCAAACGGATAATCCGCGGTAAACCGTAATTTTCAGGATCTCTTTCGAGCGCCTTAAAATCCGAAACAAAATCCGGGCTGGAAGGTGATGTACTGCGAACCAATTGTTCACCTTCGGGCGTGTTCAGGTAACCGCTATCATCCGGTTTTCCGGTTGATGGCCAAACATCAACAAAATTGTCACGATCCAGTAAATTTTGAATCCATAAATACGGCGTAATCGAAAAATTACCAATGCGGATATCTTTATCCACCCGCAAGTCGATGCGGAACAAGCTACCGGCAAGTGCACTGTTCACATATTGCGTTGTATTCCCGTACTGCGAATTATCCGTCAACGGATTTGCGGTTTCCAGCGGCGTATACGGGCGTCCGCTATTGTAATTAATCAGGAATGTCGCACCGGAGTTTTCCAATAATTTTGAACCGAAAATATTCGGTCCTTCGTCATTGCCTGATCGAATATCCAGGCTTGCGGTAAAAGTATGGCGTTGGTCAAAATCCAGTGGCGCAATTGCCAGCGGCACTGCATTGTTCGGATTGCGGAAAGTTGCCACCCGGCTGCTGGAAGGATCCGAACCAGTGCCTTCGCTCAACGAGAGCGCGTAGTCAATTTTTGTGGTAACCGGTCCCATCCGGCGCAAATTAAAGCTAAAAGCCATCCCTTTTATCGTTCCAAAATCCTGGTTCACCGTAGAAATATAAGTCCTGGTGGTTTGCCCGAACTGGCTGCGAACGGTTGTAACGTTGATCAACCCTTCCACATTCCGGTAGTATGCGGTAACATCCAAACTGGCAATGTTGCCAAACTGTTGTTTGAAACCGAATTCGTAGTTGGTGGTGCGCTCCATTTGCACATGACCATTGTTTTGGCCCTGGCCATCGCGCTGTTCGATCACGTCAATATTGTTCCACGAATCATAAATATCGAAAAAGCGCGGCGCTTGCCGGAAAATACCGTATTGGGCATGAAATACCGTTTTTTCGGTCATCGGGAAAGCAAAACCCAATCGTGGGCTGATGTAGCTTTCTGATGGTGCTTTTTCGTAATCATCTACATCCAGTCGGTTGGGATTATCGCCAAATGAGAAAATATTGTTCGGATCGCGGATGCGATCGAAATCCGGTTCAAAATAATCCCAGCGAACACCCAAATTCAGGATGAAATCCTGAAATTCTATGCGATCCTGAATATACGCACCGGCATTGATTGGCTGTTTGGGTGCAGATTCTTCAAACATATCGCCTTCAACTGTGCGGAAATTTTGGTTGGAAATTTCGTTGCCAAAAATATCGTAGCCGTAAAAAACACCCACGGTTTTGGTGTAGCGAATTTCTTCCGATTCGCTATCTACGTTTTCGGCAATGTCAATCGGGTTGTTTGTGTAATACCGCACCTGATGCTGATCGACCGTTGCGCCAACTTCCAGCAAATGGTTGTCAAACTGTTTGGTCATGTTAAAATCCAAACCGTAAGTGTTGATTTCATATTTCTGGAAGAGGTTGAAAATACGGCCTTTATCATAAAAAACACCGCCAAGGGAATCGACCAACACGTTGGAGCCATCGCCTTGCGGCAAAATTACACCTCGCAACGCGTTTGCTTCAGCATCGCCGTACGATTCGAGGTCTTCAAACCACACACCATCGCCGCGACGATAGTATGTATTTTTGGCGCGTGCCGTAATATCCCAAAATGTGGTCTGATTGACCACATGAGAGAAGCGCATGGCGCCACCCAACACATTTTCTTTGATCAAAGGATAGTGATCGGATGCGTTTTTGGCATAATCGTGAATATACTGCCGAGAATTGCGGTATGAACCGTTGCTGCTAAAGGTAATTTTGAATTTTTCGAAATTACCATCCACTTTTGTTGTAAAGCGGGTAACATCGCTGCCCATTCCCGGACGCGCTTTTAAATCGATACCGGCAGATGGGATCACCAAACCACTGGCGCGGGGGCGATCATCATCGGTTTGAATATATTCGCCGGAGCCGAAAAACGAGAATTTGCCAAATAACGGACCACCGAGAAAACCGGTTGCAGAATTATAATTGTAGTCATCCGTTATGTTGGAAGAAACCAGATCGGTTCCACCGTAAAACTTGGCGGCACCGCTTTTGGTGGTGATATTGATAACACCGGATTGCGCACTCCCATATTTCGCGCTGAATCCACCGAGTTGTGAGGAAACCTGCTCGATAGCTGCGTCAGGGATTGTTCCGGTAACGTTACCGAAAACCACATCATTATATGGAATCCCGTCCACAATAAATAGCGTTTCGTTACCGCGCCCACCGCGCACGTTTATTGTGGCGTTGTCCGTATCGCCACCGGAGCCGTCCGCTGCAACAACACCCGCGTTATACGACACGATGGAGTTGATACCGCGAACCGGAATCCGTTCAATTTCTTCCGCATCCAGCACCCGAACGGTGTTGGTTGCTGCTGCTTCAAAAAACGGTTTTTCTGCCACAACCGTAATCGCTTCGTCGATTTCGATAGTTGTGGTGCTCAAATCCATATCCAGCCGTTTGGTAATATCCGGCACAACCCGCACGTTTTCCACCTTTATCGACTGATAGCCGATGTATTCAAAACTGATGGTGTACGTGCCCGGCGGCACATTAAGGATAACATATGAGCCATCCGCATCTGTCGATGCACCCAGCAACGATTCTTCAACAATTACGTTAACACCGGGTAACGGCTCACCGTTGGCTTTGTCACGAACAACGCCGCTGATTTTTCCGGCTTGCTGTGCAAAGACGCCAAACAATAGGCTGAGAGATAGAAAGGCAAGGTAGAAGCGTTTTAACATAATGCCTCCCAGAGTATGATTTGTTTTTGGGTTGATTACAGACTGAAGTGGAGGTTCCGGTGGGAAAGTTCACCACAAGGAGCCCCCAGTTCAGCCTGAGAAACCGCTCCTTCAAACGCTTAAAAAAACATGAACTTATCCAAAAAAAAGGATTGTTCCGGCATCGAATGCCGGAACAATCCGAAAGAAAAATACAGCTTATTTCACTAACAACATTTTACGGGTTTGAACAAAATCGTTTGCTGTCAAACGATAAATGTAAACACCGGTACCAACTGTCGTTCCACGATCATCGCGACCATCCCAAACAGCCTGATAGCCACCGGCAATCATACGATCGCTAACCAGCGTGCGTACTTTTTGACCAACGATGTTGAAAATTTCCAACGTTACATTTGAGGCGCTGCTCAATGCAAACTCGATGGTTGTGCTGGGGTTAAAGGGGTTCGGGTAGTTTTGGAACAATGCGTAGGTTTCCGGCTGGCTGAAGAAATCTTCATCCAGATCTTCGATACCTACATATGCGGTATAATAGTCACCATTTGCGCCGAAAATTTTGTAAACACGGCCACCGTTAGCGGCAGCAACTTCAGCTACGTTTTCGTTCCAGTCTTGTTGAAATCCGGCTTCGTTGTCATGTCCGGAAATACCATGTTTCCAGAAGATGTTTTTCGGAGCGCCAACACCAAAGTTGATGGTGATTGACCATACACCGTCCGCGGCAACAGCGTCGCCATTGGTTCCGGTATCGTTCATTTGCAAGGCTTCGCGTGCAGGATCGCCAGGTGTCAAATCCCATACCCATGCCAATGCCGGGGTGGTTTTGGGTACACTGCCGGCCAAATAAACAGTATCAATAGCGGTTACGTTTCCGCCGCCAAAGGTAATTGCACCGCTGTCCGCCAGGAATGCTGCTGCTGCATACATATCCGCTTCGAAAATGATGTCTTCAGCAGTTGTGAATACATCCGATACGGTAACATTATCGAAGAAGCGGCGCGGTACATCATAGTTCGGGTTACCGTTTGCGTCGGTATCGGTTTCGTTACCGGTCGGGGTGAATTTGTAGTCTGCGCCACCTTCCCATACATCACCATTTGCAGCCGAACGATAGAAGAATTTATAAGCAACGGTATCTACTTGCGGGGTCAAATTAATGACAACCAGCGCTTCGTAATCGGTCGGGGTGAAGATATTCGGGCTCATCGGATTGTCTTCGCTCCAGCCGTTAAAGCTACCGCGTACAAATGCGATATCTGCCGCGTTGTTCGGATCGAAGTTCCCCACAGCAATCTGAACGGACATATCGTTGGTGAACAATACATCGTAATCAGCTGCTGAAGCGCCAAATGATGGCTTGTAGGTCAAGTCGTTGGTGTTAATGCCAACGCGTTCGTAATACCAAATGGCTTCTGCCGGGCCATTTTCATCGGCAAACAAGGAACAGCCTGGATCTGGGTCAAACATATACGCCAAATCAACAATAATCGAATCGCCGGAAGCATCAAATTTAAAGTTTTCCGGTATATTCGGGTATACATCAGATTCGCCAGGATTACCGGCAATTTTAAACGTATAGCTCCATGTCGTACCACCATCGGGGGAATAAGCGCCCCAAATGTCAGTCATAAATTTTTCAATTCCACCGGTACCGACGGCTGTTACAATACTACCGTCTATCGGGCTGGCTTCCCATTGTTGCCAAACGGCTAACAATTCACCGTTAGGACCTTCAGCAATATGCGCATATGCATTGCCTATACCATTACCCGGATACAAGCTCTGAAGTGCTGTAATAGTTGCTGTATCAGACGGTGCAGCGTAGAGCGTATCGTTGATTTGTACCAGCTTATTCAAGCTATCATTCCAGTACAAAATTGGCTTATAGTCTTGCAATGTGGAGGTCATGGTGTCCCTGATGGCTTGCACCGCACTAAAAATCATATGGTAAGTACCATTTTGGGTAAACATTGCGTTAAATTGTTGGAAAGCAGCAATTGAATATGTTGTCTGTCCAAATTTCGTCAGGAACACTTCATCATTATCAGTAACTCTGGTGGTATCCCAAGTTACCCCCCAATCATTAGTAGTAACAAAATATGTTGCACCACCAATAACTGGGTCGCCACCAAATTCAGGAGGAGTTAAGCTAAGACCATGTTTGATTTGTGACGGATTGGTGGGATTGAAATCTGGCCAGCGTTCTCCGTTTCCATTATCTGTTGTTACACTCAAAGCACTATTGCTTTGCCAAGTCGTTCCGTAGTCAAAGGAGTACTTAAATGAACCATCTGCCCACTCACTTGCACCTTGAGTAATGAACACTAAAGTATCTCCATGTCGGGCTTGTCCAGCGAAGACACCCGGGTTGGTTTCAACACCGACATTGCTTTGGAAATTATATCCGGGCCCCGAGTTGATATCATAGGTATCAAACCACATTTGGGTCGGGTTATTGTGCAGCGAGATAATTGCTTCACCGTCTTTTCCGGTCATTAAACGTCCCCAACCGGTTTGACGGTCCGTTGTAACGGATTGGTTGCCAAAGAAATCACCAAAGGAATAATCAAAGTAATCATAAGTTACATAACGTGTGGCAGTTGCAGAACCTGCTCTTTTCATAAAAGTAACGTGAATACCATTGGGCGCATATGAAATCATACGACCCATGACGTTGTTTGTTGCATAATCGTACCAAGTACGACCGATCTCTACTCGCCCTGCCACCTGGACAGATTGTGTTTGAGGATAATTGCCGAGTCCGGAAATTTTTTGTTCCCAGCGTTCTTCGTCAGCCGGTGTCACTTTCTGTGCTTTCTTGGTATTAAATTCTTTTGCAAAAAGCGACAAGCTCAAGACAATCATAACTGATAACGCTTTTTTAAACATAGTGTCTCCTACATTGTGATGAATAAATGAAACTGATTAACAACGATCCAAACATCCATGTTGTGCTAACACTGCATCCATATCCTCCTGAAACTAAAAAAATGAGATTACGTTGGGCGATCTCACCTCCTTGCTTTAGTTATTAATTAAGGAACAATTTTTGTACCATTGAATTATTTTGAATTACATAATTATTGAATTTACAAATATTTAGAGCAGTTTTTGCGCCATTTTCACAAAACAGTAAAGAAAGATTTTACCTAAAAAAGCGGAAAGGAATTTCCACTCAACTATAAATATAGTGTCGTTTTTTTAAATATCCAAATACCTGAATTGTCAAAAGAAACAAAAACATCGCTGGTTGGCTGAAAAATATCGAAAGCAAACTGGAAAACAAGTATTTTGATGATTGGAGAATCATGCCAAAATCCTGAAAAATGGTTACTTGTCTTGATAAACTATTGAATTATAATCTCAGTTTTTTAAAGATGCAAGGGTTTCATAAAAATCACTTTCCGACAACAATCCTATTGCAATTCAAATAAAAAAAGGCATGGTTGCCCATGCCTGAAATATTAAAAAAAATTTAATGTTGAAATATTTTTTTATTTGCGATTTTTGGCAATAATGTCAACAGCAGCCTGAGGAAGTTGCTCACTTAAACCACGCTTGTTAACTTCATTAATTAAAATACTTATCCGGCTATCGAGCGTATGCTTTTTATTGAGAAAAATCATTTCCCGATCACCATCTACCACACACATTCCGCCACGAAAATCGCCTTTTTCCACCCGGACTTCCACATTCGCGGCACCCATCACATCGCTCAACATTTTGAACAATTCCAGCTCTTCCGGTGTGCCTTCCGGTGGCGCAGCTTTTCGTTTGCGGATTTTTACAGCCATTGCTTTAATCCTTTTTTCTTCAGTTCATCAACGATGTGTTTAACATCCTGCGCAGCAGATTTGTGACACACCAGCAACGCATCACCGGTATCGACAACCAAAAGGTCTTCAACACCAACCAGCGCAACTATTTTGTCCGGGGAATATGCCAGGCAACCTTGCGACCCAACATTCACCAGTTCCCGATATCTTCCGGCATTACTATGTTTATCTTTCGCGGAAATATCGTAGACGGTTTCCCAACTGCCCACATCATTCCAGCCCATATTTGCGGGAATGACATACACCCGTTCGGAACGCTGCATAATACCAACATCGATGGACACATTTTGCATGCGTTCGTAGGCATTTTTCAGAACATCGTGATAATTCGGGCTGCCGATGCTGTCTGCAATTTCCATCAACAGGTCATGCATTTCCGGCATCAGTTTTTCAAATTCTTGTAAAATGGCGGTCGCTTTCCACACAAACATACCGCTATTCCAGAAGAAATCACCGCTTTCCAAAAAGCGTGTGGCAGTATCCAGATTCGGCTTTTCCGCAAATGTGCGCACTTTCAGCACTTTATGCTCACCCGCGTCCATTGCCACTTTTCCACCTTGAATGTAACCGTAACCCGTGGCAGGCTCGTACGGCGTTATGCCCATGGTCACCAGTGCGTTGTGTTCGTCTGCAAAGTTTGCGGCGAGTTTCATTACGCTCTCGAATTCATCAACATTGCTGATCACATGATCTGCCGGTAAAACCATCATTATTCCGTTGGGATCCTGCGCGGCTACATGAACGGCTGCCAATCCGATACACGGCGCAGTGTTCCGTCCAAATGGTTCGATCAGAAAGCTTTTATCTTTCAATTGCGGAATTTGTTCATGGATTAATTGCTTCTGGATGCTGTTGGTCACCACCAGCACATTTTCGTCGATCGACAAATTTTTCAACCGGCGATGGGTCGCCTGAATCATGGTTTGCTCACCAACAATGTTCAACACTTGTTTTGGCGATGTCTCCCGGCTGCGCGGCCAAAATCGCGTACCGACACCGCCTGCCATTAAAACGGAATATATTGTCATTATTTGGATCCTCCCTGTTTGGCGGTCTGTCGACCGCAATGGATGTTTATCTTATTTATTTTCATTGATTTACAACTGCATTATTTTGAAAATACAACTCATTCAGTTCACCTTCAAAAACGGTTGCGACCGGTCCGGTTAAATAAATTTGTTGAAAATCGGGATCAAACGCGATCTGCAAAACGCCGCCAACCGCATTTACGCGAACCGGCGATTGCCATTGCCATTGCTGCGCGGCATAAATCGCGCAAGCTACCGCACCCGTTCCGCAGGCGAGCGTTTCATTTTCCACACCGCGTTCATATACCCGCACATTTAATTGATGTTCGGATTCCGGCACAACAAAATTAACATTCACTCCTTCCGGTTCAAATTTCGGATGATATCTAAAATATGCACCAAATTTGCGCACATCCAGCGCTGCCAAATTTTCGGCAGATTTTACCACCAGATGCGGCACGCCGGTATTCAACCAGCCCATTTCCGGAAAGCGATTATCGCACAGCGATTGCAAATTTTGCCGTTCCGCGGAAAAAGTCGGCGGATTCATTTTTAACCGAACTTGTTGATTTTCCAGAACTTCGGCTTCATAATTTTCGCCCCAGACAATAAATTTGCACTGCCGCCCCGTAACACCCAAAAGATGCGCCAACCAAACCGCGCAGCGGGCGCCGTTTCCGCACATTTCGCCGGGAAAGCCATCCGCGTTGTAATATTCCAGTTGAAAATCCGAGTCGGTATCTTCCGAAATAAGCATCAGCCCGTCCGCGCCAACGCCGAAATGGCGATCGCAAATGCGCCGGATCAGCGCAGCATTTTTTCCGTCAAATCGCGCATGCTTCCCGTCGGAACGATTATCAATAATCACAAAATCGTTGCCTGCACCGTGCAATTTATGAAACCGGATTGGTTGATTTTTCATCACTCAAACCTCAAATTGATGCCGTCGGTCGTCCAGCGTTTCCGCACTTTCACGGTGTCCGGATAGACCCGCAACGGCTCTGCAAATTCAAACGGCAGGCTTTGCCCCTGTTCATATAATCCATTTTGATTGATATCCCAATATGCTTTTAATTGATAAATCCCGTCCGGCAAGTTTGGCAACAAATAGGGTTTGTTGGCAGCTACAACATATCGGAATTCCTGCGATTTGTTCATTTCACGCACTTCGATGATCGCCTGACCGCTGCTATCGGGAACGGCAATTGTTCCCCCAATTTCCCCAAGGTCGGAGAAATCCCACGCGCTAAAACCGCTGACCAACAGCGAATCGCCAAATGGTTGTTGATACACACTGAAAATTTCCGGCACGTTCAATCGCAACACATAACTTTGCGCTGACCGGAACAGCGAATCGGGCGTAAAAACCGGGTTTCGTCGGGTTTTAAACCGCCATTTGCCCGAAACGGACTGGCTGTCTGCCGTTTCAAAAATTGTATTTTCGAGAAAAGAAAGCGTATCCAGCGGATGCGAAAATGCCACCTCAACAGTCGATTCGTACCGAATATTTCTGGTGCCATCCGCCGGCGAAATGTTCAGCAGTTTCGCAGTTACCGTGTCCTCTTTCGCTTTCGTGGAAAGCCGGAAATCGCCATTCGCTTCATTTTTAAAAGCATCGTTAAATTTATCGATAGTGCCCAAATACACCGTTTCGCGCTGTTCCGCTGTAAAAACGAGCACCCGGTTGGGTGATTCCGTATCCACTTCTGTGCTAAAAATAGTCAGCGAATCGCCGGAAAGACTGTCCACCAAACTGATAGCTGGCTGCTGTAACAGAGCCAAATCTTCACTGAACTGGATTTCGATGCGATGCAGATTGAGCGATCGGGCGCGGGCAATTTTTGGGGCGATCGTGTCTTCCCGAACCATCGTAAAATTTAAATTTTCGAAGCGAAGTTGAGTAGAGTCGAGCTGCACATCCTGGCTCGGGAAACCGATTTCATCCGTTTGCAGCGTATAAATCCGGTCGCGGTTACGGTCGGAAAGTGCAAAAACCCGGTATTTGCCACTGCGCAAATAGCCGATCCGGAAATCGCCATTTGTTGAAACTTGCGTGTAATAGCGCGCTTTTTCGTTAAAAAAAATGCTGTCTGAAAAATCATTATCAAACGGATACGCCAAAATGTAAATATCCTGCGCTTTTTCAGCCAGAACTTTTCCAGCGATTTCGCCCCGGTCGATGTGATTTCCGGTGGAAAAAGTTAACGAAATTGGCGATTCTAACTTATTGTTTCTATAATCTTTAACACCTGTCCCGATGTTCACGATATAGGTTTGATTGTCCTCAAGCGAATCACTCAGCAGAATACGTAATTTGCGACCACCGCTCACTTTTGTTTCGAATCCGTTGGGCAGTTCCGGCATCATCCAGATCTGGTCGCGCAACGACGCCGGGTCGATAGATTCGTCAAACTCCACTTCCAGAAATTCCAATTGATCGACACCAATCGAATCGATTGCCGGGAAAGTGCGCAGCACCTGCGGCGGCGTTTTATCTTCCGGGCCACCCGGCGGGCTTTGACGGATAGCGCAAAATTGAAAAACCAGCGCAATTGCCAGAAAAAGCGGTAGTCGAATCCATTTTTGATCAGAGAATTTTTGCATCATATCGGTCGAAATATAACGATTTCCCGGCGGGAATCCATCGAATTTTCCGAAGGTTTCCGGCATCCGCTAAAGTTGTTGTGTTTCGGAAAAAATGGATTCGAGGAACTGGCGCTGTTCATCCACACCCGTAACTTCGGGCAGCAGGCAAAATGGCGGATGAATGCGAAAAACAACCTTCGCACGGCGCGGAAGTGACGACCAGCGCGGCCAAAAATCGAACACATTTTCCAGTTGGATACAAAAAACCGGCATCTGCGATGCCATTATTGTTTTCACTAATCCATATTTAAAAGGTTGCAATTTTCCGTTCCAACAACGCTCGGCTTCGGGGAAGACACCCACTTTCACACCTTGCTGCAACATCGTTTTGATGTCGCGAATGACAGCCGAATCATGCTGATAACGGGTTGTTGGAATTCCCATAACCCATTGTAAAAACTTGCGTTGTGTTGTGTGTGTAAACGCAGAAGCTTTCGTGAGAAATGCAATCCGGTGATCCAAAAATGCCGTGACAATAAACGGATCCAACGCACTTTGGTGATTGACCAAAACAAATCCCGGCATATCTGGCTGCCAATTTTCAAGCCCTTCAAACCGGATGCGGATTAATGGGCGCAGCAACAAACGCAGCAGCGCGGCAATCAATTTTTTCACGATTTTTTCGGTGGCAGATTCTGGTGGCGGATTTCCCGGAGATATCTGCCAAATGCGCTTTCCCGGTGTTGGTGATGTCGTGCGGATGTGCGGCTGAAACTCACAAATGTCACCCAAATTCAAACGCGTATAATTTTGTTGCAACCATTTGCGCACTAAAATTTCGTATTTCAGGGCACTTTCGTTGTGAAAGTGAATATGAAAAAACGGTTCGCCACGCCGTTTGAATTCCAGATAATGGCTGTCTGTCGTTATCGCTGTGATTTTTGTGGCTGGAAAATACCACTGTTTTTCCGGCGAAATAAAACGCAGTGCGCCCTCCTCAAATATCAGGTGTCCTTCGGCAATATTTTCCGGCGCAAGAATTGTGCGGTTGAACCATCCGCGATATCCCCGGATTGCCACCGGTGTTTTCCCCTGTCGCAACGTCGCGACATCGCTCACGCGAAGGGCATCGGGAAACGCATCTGTTGAACGGAAGTGGGCAGACTGCTCAACGGAAAGATGTTTTAATAGGAACTGATAGTATTCGGCAATGCTAAACTGTTTTTTACCGCAGGTCACCGAATACGGTTGAATATCGATTTTCGCATCACAGTTTTTACAACGATTTTGAATAAATTGATCTTCGGCGAGGCAGTTCGGGCAAAGGAAAAAGAGCTGGTGGGACATGGATTTTCGCAACCTGTTGATAAAAAAATTGGATTTCCGGTAGCCGAAAATCCAATTTTAATTGAAAAATCTGATAATTTTGCCAAAAGTGTTGTTTAGCTGCTGCGTTTTTCTTTGATGCGTGCAGCTTTGCCCTGCAAGCTGCGCAGATAATACAGTTTCGCGCGACGTACACGCCCGATGCGCAACACTTCAATTTTTGCAATGCGGGGTGAATGCAAAGGAAATACGCGTTCAACACCAATGCCGTTAGAGATTTTGCGAACGGTGAACGTTTCGTTTACACCGCCGCCACGGCGTTTGATACATACACCCGAAAACACCTGAATACGCTCTTTATCGCCTTCAATAACGCGCACATGCACGTCCAAAGTATCGCCGGCTTTAAATTGCGGAATATCTGTTACCAACTGGTTTGCTGTCACCGTATTTAAAATGTCCATGGCTTCGCACTCCTTCTCAAATCGTTGTTAAAAAGTCGTTTGTTTATTTTATCAATATTTTTCTATTTGTGTAAAACGCAAATCATCCGTTACCGGAGCCTGCTTTTTGCAAATACTTTTTATAAAGATCCGGTCGCCGATCTTTGGTTCGCGTTAACCGTTGCGCTAATCGCCATTCCTCAATTTTTTGGTGATGGCCGGATAATAACACATCGGGAACCCGCATGTTTCGATATTCTTCCGGACGCGTATAATACGGGCTATCCAAAAGCCCATCCTGAAAAGAAT
Source organism: Calditrichia bacterium (assembly GCA_020634975.1). Classification (NCBI taxonomy): domain Bacteria; kingdom Pseudomonadati; phylum Calditrichota; class Calditrichia; species Calditrichia bacterium. The sequence goes on from JACKAQ010000001.1 coordinate 910,642, forward strand.
CCGTTTTTGCAGAATCCAGATCGTTTAATACTCCGGGAATCATGCGAACGACGCCATCAATCATCAACAATGCCGGAATTTCACCGCCGGACAATACATAATCGCCGACAGAAATCTCATCGGTTACCCAACTATCCAGCACCCGCTGATCGACGCCTTTGTAGTGCCCGCAGATAAAAATCAGGCGATTTTCTTCTGCTAAATTTTCTGCAATAGATTGGCAGAACAGTTTTCCCTGAGGAGTTGGAAAAAGAATCCGGGCTTTTTTTTCACCTTCGTTCAAAATGTGTTCCAACGCCAGGAAAAGCGGTTCTGCTTTTAAGATCATCCCTGCGCCACCGCCGTATGGTGTATCATCCAACGTTCGGTGTTTGTCGGTTGCAAATTCTCGTAAATCCCACAACCGGATTTCCAATTCAATTCGTTTTTGAGCTTGTTTAAGGATACTCTCGTTTAATGGCGCTTCCAATATTTGGGGAAACGCTGTAATTACATCAATTCTCATTAATCGATCATTCCCTCAATCAACTCGACAACAACTTGATTTGAATCAACATCCACTTTTTTGACAAATTGAGCAACTGCCGGTATTAAAATTTCTTTATCACCTTGGCGGACCTCATACACATCGTTGCCACCACCTTGATAAACAGCGGTAATTTCACCGATTGTATTCCCATCCCCGTCAACAACATTCATACCGATCAGTTGATGCAAAAAATAAGTGTCATCAGCCAGATCAATCTGTAGATGCTCCGGAATCCAGATTTCGGATTTTGTTAGTGTTAATGCATCTTCACGGCTATCGATTCCACGCAGTTTAATAACCGTCGTTTTTGGCTGGATCTGCACATCATCCAAAATAAACCCGCGATACTCACTTTTATTTCTGATATAAATCGTTTTCAGATCCAATAAGCGCTCGGGCATATTCGAATAAATGAGCACTTTTACGTATCCATCCAACCGAAACGGCTGGAGTATTTTTCCGATAGCAATATGATCCATTATTTAACCGTTCAAAATCCGGACCTCAATCTATTAAAAAATGATTGAGGTTACTTATTCCAGAATTTCCAAAACTGCACGCTTTCCCATTTTGGCAGCAGCAGCGCTCAACAGTGTTCGAATAGCTTTCGCAGTTTGACCGCGTTTCCCGATGACTTTGCCTAAATCGCCATCACCGACACGTAATTCGTAAACCGTAACACGCTCACCCTCCACTTCTGCAACATGCACTTCTTCCGGCTTATCCACTAGATGCTTCGCAATAAACTCTACAAAGTCTTTCATCGCACAGACCTCCTTTTGAGTAGTTGGCTTTGGTATTATAACAGCGCGGAATAACCGTTCCAGACATTATTTGTCTTATTTCCCTTGAAATCATCTGCCCCATCGCAAAGCCACCCCTCTACACAATCGGAAGCAATTTTAAGCATCAGCATTTTCTTCGGCGGAATCAACAGCATCAGCAGCTGCAGATTCGGCAGGTGCCTCAGGTTCGGCAACTTTTGCCTCAGCTTCGGCTTTCTCTTTTTCCTGACGTGCCAATTTCTGCTGGTCTGCTAATTTTTTGGATTCCAACCGTTTTTTGCGAGCTTCCTGCATGGCTTCCCATTGTGCAATCTCTTCTACGGCTTTTTCTTCAGCAACACCGCGTTTTTTCAAATCAAAACGCAAATTGATACCGGTTTTGCGAAACAGGCTATTTACAGTCTCTGTAGGAATTGCTCCCTGGCTTAACCAATAAAGAGCACGGTCCTGCTTGACTTCAATTGTCGCCGGTTCACTGATAGGATTATAAACCCCGATCTCTTCAATAAAACGACCATCACGCGGGGAACGCGAATCAGCTGCAATAATTCGGTAGTAGGGCTTCTTTTTACGCCCCATCCGACGCAATCTCAACTTAACTGCCAAGATTAACTCCTCCGGGTTTGAAATTTTTTAACCATTATATTGAAATTTAGTTCATGCTTTTTTTGAAATCTAACGGACCTAAAAGGGCAATCCCGGCATCATACCTTTGGGAAATTTCATTTTGTTCATCCGCTTCATCATTTTTTTCATTTGATCAAACTGCTTTAGCAATTGATTGACATCCTGAACCCTTGTGCCACTGCCATTTGCGATGCGCTTCCGTCGGCTGCCGTTAATCACTTGCGGCTTATGCCTTTCTTCGCGCGTCATTGAATTGATAATAGCCTCAATTTTTGAGAACGCATTATCGTCAACCTTTACATCTTTCAGTTGTTTGCTGACACCGGGAATCATTCCCAGCAACTGCTCCAGCGGACCCATTTTTTTTATCTGCTGTAACTGGTTGAAAAAATCTTCGAGATTAAACTCGTTTTTTCGCAGCTTTTTTTCAAGCTCCGCAGCAGATTCTTCGTCGATAGCTTCCTGTGCTTTTTCGACAAGCGAAACAACATCTCCCATTCCTAAAATTCTTGAAGCCAGGCGATCAGGGTGAAAAGGTTCAATTGCATCCAACTTTTCTCCGGTGCTCATAAATTTTATCGGGCGATCTGTCACTGAACGAATAGATAATGCTGCACCACCGCGGGCATCGCCATCCATTTTTGTGAGCACGACACCGTCAAAATCCAACCGGTCCATAAACTGCTTTGCGGCGTTCACGGCATCTTGTCCGGTCATTCCATCCGCAACAAACAGAATTTCGTTTGGCTTTACATCTCGTTTTACTTCATCCAGTTCGCGCATCATATCTTCATCGATATGCAATCGTCCTGCAGTATCCAAAATCAGGACATCGCAGGATTTTTCACGCGCAACCTTTACGGCTTCACGGCAAATTTGCACGGCATCGTTCGATTCCGTGCTGTAAACCGGCAAATTTAACTGTTTACCGATTATCTCAAGCTGTTTTTTTGCGGCAGGACGATAAACATCTGCCGCAACCAGCATCGGGCGACGCCCTTTTTTGCGTAAAAAACCGCCCAATTTGCCGGTAAATGTAGTTTTACCGGAGCCTTGCAAGCCACATATCATTACAATTGTGGGCGGAATTCCGGCAACTTTAATGTCTGTTTTGGATTCGCCCATTAATGAAACAAGTTCATCATGGACGATTTTTACAATCTGCTGCCCCGGTGTAACGCTTCGCAACACGGCTTCGCCGACGGCCTTTTCCTGCACCTTTTTTACGAAATCTTTTACAACACGGTAATTTACATCGGCTTCCAATAGCGCCCGGCGGATTTCCTTCATGGATTCGGCAATGTTTTTATCCGTTAACTTGCCCTGTCCGCGGACTTTTTTTAGTACACCTTCTAATTTAGCCGATAATTCTTCCAGCATATCTTAATTCTGTATTTAAACAGTCCTTTTATCCTTGCTTCTGACTTACACAAAAGTGCTTAATGTATTGCGCCAAAAGCGATATTGCAACACTTTTTTCTAATTCTGAACGCGTTAAATGGTTTGTTACTTTTCGAAACGTTGGCTACTGTTTTCTAACGGTGAGTTTGGTTAGTGAACCTGCCTTTTTAATGACCAAATTCTTTTTCTGAAAGAACAAGATCTTGCTAAAATTAGGATATTTTACCAGATATTACAAACTTTTTGAGAAAAAAGATGGTAAAACGTATCAAACATGTCCAAAATAAAGCTTTTCATCTGCTGTTAAACAGAGTATTTTGGCGTGTTGATTCGATTAAAAAAATTTTACAGCATAGGATAAGTTGACCGATGTTAACACCGAAAGCCACTGACGCACGGCAATATTTATTACCCGAAGTCGTTTCCCGGTTGAAAAACCTCGATTTGATCGCCCGTTTTATCGTAGAAGGTTTTTTGGTTGGGTTGCATAAAAGTCCGTTTCACGGGTTTAGCGTGGAATTTTCAGAGCATCGCCAATATATGCCGGGTGATAATATTCGTGACATCGATTGGAAAGTGTACGGGCGAACAGACCGCTATTATATCAAACAGTATGAAGAAGAAACCAATCTTAAAGCAAATATTTTGGTTGATATTTCGGGTTCGATGGGTTACAGCAGCCACGGAATTACCAAGCTTGAGTATGCTGTTTATCTGGCGGCTGCGCTATCCTATTTGCTATTGAAACAGCGGGATGCCGTTGGTCTGGCGCTGTTTTCGGATAAAATTCATCGGTACCTGCCGCCAAAATCGACATCATCGTATATTAAATTTTTATTGAGTGAACTGAGTAAAGCAGAGCCGCAGCAGAACAAAACGGTTGTCAGCCAAACGTTACATACGATGGCGGAAAAAATTCGCCGACCGGGTTTGGTAATTTTACTGACCGAATTTTTATATGAAGATGCAGACAAAATTCTGGAAGGATTGCGCCATTTCAGGTATTACCAGCACGATGTGATCGTGTTCAATATTCTCGATCCCAACGACCGCTTTTTCAATTTTTCGGATGAAGCAACTTTTGTAGATATGGAAACCAACGAAGAGCTGAAAACCCAGCCGTTTTTGATTCGCGAAAACTATCGGCAGATGGTTGATTCGTTTTACGAAACGCTGAAAAGCGAGTGCCATAACATGCAGGTCGATTTTCAAAATGTGCTGACGACAGATCAATTTGATCAACCGTTGATGCGCTATTTGCTGAAAAGAAAACGACTTTATTGATGCTTCGCTAAACTGCGCGATCCCCATTCATAAACCAGATTCATCAACGCTCCCATTCGCACCGGTTTTGCCAGATAATCATCCATCCCGACAGACAGACAGCGTTCCCGGTCGCCTTTCATGGCATTGGCAGTTAGCGCGATAATCGGAATATGCCCGCCGTTTTCTTTTTCGTTTTTGCGAATCAGCGTTGTTGCCTCAAAGCCATCCATTTCCGGCATTAGAACATCCATCAAAATCAAATCATAAGTATTGCTTTGCCACAACTTCAGTGCCTCACGACCGTTATGGGCAATCTCTACCACATGTCCTTTTTTCTGCAACAGCCGGCAGGTCAGGCGTTGGTTGATCACATTATCTTCCGCAAGCAAAATGCGGAACTGCAGCGCAGGTTGTTCAACAGATACCAGCGATTCGCTATGCGTTTGTTCGGATCGCGCCCGCGCTTCGCGAAGACTGTGGCGAGTTACCAACGGAATCGCGATTTGCCGGCGATGTGCCTCTACCAAAGTGGCAATTGCATCCCGCAATTCCGGATGACGAATCGGTTTGGTCAGATATCCCGAAATTCCCAACTGACGACAACGTCGTGCATCGCCACGTTTACCGGATGCGGTGAGCATCATGATAATCGAATTGGCTGACTCCTGCTGATTTTTAATGGTTTCGGCAAGTTCGAAACCGTCAAAATCCGGCAGGCTGCGATCCAGCAAAATAATATGAAAGGGTTGTTTATCGGCAGCGGATTTCAGCAACCGCTCGATGGCGGTTTGGGCAGTTGCCGCAGTTTCGACCGTTACGCCCCAATCAGAAACCACCTCGTTCAAAAAAGCAAGGTTTGTCTGGTTATCATCAATAATTAAAATTCGAACATTTGCGAAAGCGGTGTTATCAAAATGCGGTACCGGTTTCAGGGCGTTTTCAATCAATTCAAATTCAGCGGTGAAATGAAATGTGCTGCCCACATCGCCGGGTTTTAGCGAATCCTCGTTTTCGTTGTATCCATTTCGGGGGCTTTCCACATAAATTTTGCCGTTCATCAAATCCACCAATCGGGTGGTGATTGCCAAACCGAGCCCGGTTCCCTCGTTCTTTTTCGTAACTTCATTATCCAATTGAGAAAATACATCAAAAATTTTGCGCTGCGATTCTTCAGGAACACCAACGCCGGTATCAGTTACGGCAAAATGGAGCATTATTTTCTGTTCCTGTTCCATCACTTTGGTAATTTCCAAAGATACTTCGCCCTCAGAAGTGAATTTGATAGCATTGGACAACAGGTTGACAATTATTTGCCGCAGCCGATTAACATCGCCGTTGAGATCATCCGGAATGCCGTTTTCGACCATGTATGTCAATTCCAACCCTTTGTGATGAGCGCGTAACGCAAGCGATTCCACGATATCAACAATGCTGTCCCGCAGCACGAACGGACGCGGATACAAATCCATTTTCCCGGCTTCGATTTTGGAGAAATCGAGGATATCGTTAATGATCAGCAGCAGCGTATCCGCCGAGGATTTGATCATTTCCATATATTCCCGCTGCTCGCCGGTTAAATCCGTATCGAGAACCAGATCCGTTAAGCCAATGATGCCGTTCATCGGTGTTCGGATTTCGTGACTCATATTTGCTAAAAATTCAGATTTTACCCGAATGGCATTTTCCAGCTTTTCGACAATAAGCTGTTGAATTTCCGTAGCGTTTACGGTAAGCTGCAGCGCTTCTTCGCGCTCCTGCATTTTCGCCTGAATTTTTTGGATGAGTTCGTTGAAAGTTTCAATCAGCATGCCTACTTCATCTCGTGTAGTGTGGTCAACAAGGCGGTTTGTGATCATTGTATCGGATCCTTTGTTTGCATAAAAAGCATCATTTTTCGGGTTCGGTGCATGTGTAAAATGGGCATGTAAACACCCGAAATTCAATCATTAAATCAGTTGCCAACAGTAATTTGTTGATCAACAATTTGAGTTTTCTGATATAGTGATGCCGGCTGAATTGCCTGCCAGCTAATGAATACCTAAGATCTGTTCGATGCTTCAGCCTAAAATCATCGGACAGTAAACAATGAACTAAAGTATTTTGAGAGAATTTTTTGATCGTTATTCGTGTCAGGGATGCCCTGCGAAATTCGCAATCGGTTTACAGTTTCGGAAGTGAGGATTGAAAAAACCAACACAACGGACATCGTTTTGGGGAAAATAAAAACGGGATGTAAAAAATTGCTATGCAACTTTTCGCATCCCGCATTTTTAATTTTAGCGTTTAATTTAACCGGGCAACTTTAGATCATCGATAATTTAATTGCCCGTAACGGCTTAACGAGAAAACAATACGATTTCCTCATTTTCCGCATCACCGGATTTGAACTCGAAGCGGATGTTGTTTTGCTTCGCCCAATCGTTCAGATTTTTGCGAGGCTCTTTACTTTCGAAACACATTTGCTTCAGGGTGATCCAGTTAAATTCCACATCGTTGCCTTTTTCTACCAGTGCAACGATTTTTACCAGCATTTTCATGACTTCACCATAATTATTGTTGTTGGGATATTATGATACAATGGATAGGCTTTCAAAGCTGTTCGGCGATAAAATCTGATTTCTGACGTGATCATTTTTTCTACCAAAATGATTAATTACAGCTTCATTCACCTGAAATATATTACCCCCAACAATGGGAAGCCAGTTACAATTCTATTGCAAAACGATTTCAAATCAGCTCGCAAATGCCATCGATATCGACATGATTTGCGACCAATTCCTGGCTAATTTTAATTTTTTCAGTCTCTTCCGCTCGCAGTTTGAAAATGGAGTTGTTGATTTTTGTGGCGACGGAAAATGAATCTTCTTCAACCAGCATCACCGGGATGCCGCTCCGGCGGATCAGGTCAACAATTTTTTGAGGCGGACGAATGCCGTCGGTGAACACCATTCCGGCAACATTGCGATTGCTGCGATCGTCCAGCAGGCTTTCGTACAACGCCGTAACAATGATCCCATCGCGATTACCGGGCACGATCAGCAAAGTGTTGTTGACAAATTTATCGATCGCTTCGTGCGGTTGCATATCGCCGATAATAAATCGTCCGATGGTGTTGGATAACTGGATCTGATCCCCGGAAAGCAATTCCGCGTCCAGATCCTCCACCAGTTCCGCAACGGATGGCAAACTCAGGTTTTGTACCATCGGCACAACGCCAAACAACCGTATTCCGTGACGTTTAAGCCCGAGACCGACAATTTCCTTAATTTTATCATAATTTTCCGAAGCAACTTTATTGATAATTACACCCAATAATTCCACACCTTTGCTTTCGAAAACAGCTTTGTTGAGCATAATTTCATCAATCGGGCGACCGACGCCACCCAACGAAACGATGACCACTTTTGAGCCAAGCAGCTTTGCTGTATCGGCATTAGACATGTCAAAAACGGAGCCAACACCAGCATGCCCGGTGCCCTCAATCAGCAAAAAATCTTTCCCCTGGCTCAACCGTTCGTACGATGCCTTCACCCGATCCACTAATCGGCTACGGTCGCCGTTGCGAATATAGCTGCTCGTGAATCCGCGTGGCACCGCAATCGGGCTCATGTCGGAAAGTTTATCGCTTAAATCGTAGGTAAAATGCATCAGCACGGCATCTTTGTCGATCTTCTCATTGTCAACAATTTTGTATTGCTGGCCAACCGGCTTCATGTATGCAACCTTGGAAAATCGCTTCCGGAATTCGCTGAACATACCGAGTGAAACCATCGTTTTTCCGTCATTTTGGCGCGTCGCAGCAACAAAAATGTTCTTCATTGATCGTCCTTTCTGAAAGTTGGATGGCCCAAATCCGGGCCCGATGGAGGTTGATCCGGCAATAAACGGTAAAGCCCGTAAAATATTTTTACAGGACCGCAAACCTCTGTTTAATGAACCTTAAAAAATACGAATGTCTGTTTGGAGATGCAATAATCGAATTGATTGATCCGGGCATTTGCGCCGGCTGAAACCGGTGACGTAAGGACTAATCAGGAATGGCGGCTGATTCGCAGATTCAACCATTGCACCAGATTGGCAATCACCGCGTCTTTTTCCGGCTCGTTCATGGTTTCGTGATACAGCCCGTCGTATAATTTGAGCGATTTGTCCGGTGAACTGGCGAGATCGTGCACCAATTTGCTGCCTTTCGGATCGGTGATCCGGTCGCCTGTGCCGTGAAAAATGAACAGCGGCAGTTGCAATTTGTGGGCATTTTCGCGGATGCGATGGGTCGCTTTCACAATCTCCGCACCCGTGCGGGCGATCGTGCCGCCGTGGTAAATTTGCGGATCGCTGTCGTATTCGCGAACGACTGCAGGATCGAGGCTGATAAATTTGCTGTCGATTTTCAGTGTTGGCAGCTTTGGCAAAATTGCGGCAATCACGCCGGAAAGCCGTTGCAACAGCGGCGAAAAATCATCGTGAATTTTGAGCGCTGCGCTGCTCAGAATCAGTCCGGAAAATTGATTCTGATGATCCAGCGCATGCAGCAACGCGATGGCTCCGCCCATGCTGTGACCCAATAAAAACAACGGTTTATCACCGTTTTCTGCAGCAACGCGATCGACAAAAATTGCCAAATCGCGCAAATAATCATCGAATCGATTGACAAACGCGCGTTTGCCCGCGGACTGTCCGTGACCACGTAAATCGAACGTGGCAGTGGCGATGTTCGATTCCGCCAGCGCTGCGGCAACGTGTTCGTATCGGCTGCTGTATTCTGCAAGTCCGTGCACGATAATCAGCGTTGCCCGCGAATTTTCCGGCTGCCAGTGCTGCTCGAACAGGCTGCTGCCATCGAATCCCGTAAAATGTCCGGTGTGGTGTTTCATGATTTTTCCCGATGTTTGTCACAGAGAAAATGCGGAACGGTCGCGCCGTTCCCGGAGCTGTTGCATTTTTTAAAATTATCTGCCGGAATTAACGTATTTTTCGTGAAAAACAAAAACCCCGCAATGGAAAATTGCGGGGTTTTTTGATAAAAATAATTGCGATTAGTTATGCCAACAACTTCCGCAGAAATTCGTAAATTTCCGGCAATTTTTCCGCGTCTTTTGCACCGGCAGTTGCCAAATGCGGACGACCACCGCCGCCACCGCCAGCTATTTTTGCAGCATCGCGCACGATGTTCCCGGCGTTGAATTTTTTACCGGAAATCAGGTCGTCGGTGACCGCGCAAATCAGGTTGATTTTGCCGTCATCAAGTTTATTCACAAAAAACCCGATCGCGGATTTGGTTTTCTGGCGCATCTGGTCACCGAGCTGTTTGAGCAAATCCACATCCTGATTTTCAAATTCGTGGATCACCAGCAACACATCGCCAATTTTTTCACCCTTTTCGATGATTGCATCGGCGTGTTGCAACACTTGCTGCGATTGAATTTGCTGCAACTGCTTTTCCAAATCGCGGATTTGATCCTGCATATTTCGCACACGATCGGCCATTTCGCCGGGACGCGTGTTCAAAATGGCGTCGAGTTCGTTCACCAAATCGCGTTGCTGCTGGATAAACGCCACCGCTTTCGGTCCGGTGAGCGCCTCAATTCGTCGCACGCCGCTGGCAACACTGCTTTCCTGCGTGACCACAAATGGGCCGATTTCGCCGGTGCGCTTCACGTGGCAGCCGCCGCACAGCTCAACGCTCACGGGATCGCTGTCGCTTTCAGCGATGGAAACCACCCGAACAACGTCGCCGTATTTCTCGCCGAACAGCGCCATCGCACCTTTGGCTTTGGCATCGTCGAAGGCTTCGTAAGCGTAGCTAACGCTAATATCTTCCTGCACTTGCGCGTTGATAATTTTCTCGATTTCTCGCAACTGGTCGTGCTCCACTTTTTTGAAATGGGTGAAATCGAAGCGCAAATAATCCGGCGCCACCAGCGATCCGGCCTGCCGGACATGATCGCCCAAAATATCGCGCAACGCAGCGTGCAGCAGGTGGGTTGCGGTGTGATTGTAGGTCGTCGGTTTGCGGGCAGCCATATCCACTGCCGCCCGAACGTTTGCGGATGAAATGGTCACATCGCCACTTGTTTTGCAGATGCAAACACTTTCGCCACCTTGTTTTTGGGTATCGACGACGGTGAGCGAAAAGCCATCGCCGGAAATGGTTCCTGTGTCGCCGACCTGCCCGCCGGATTCCGCGTAAAACGGAGTTTCCGTTAGCACGATGTGAATTTCGCTGTTATGGCGACTGTATTTGTGGATTTTGGTGTCAATTGCCACATTTTCGTATCCGACAAACGTCGTTTTTTCAGCAGGTGTGAGCACCGTCCAGTCGCCGGCGTCATCCGTCGCCATCGTAAATTTGCCGGCTTTGCGGGCGCGCTCGCGCTGTTTTTCCATTTCGGAATTGAAGCCGGTTTCGTCCACAGTCATGCCCAATTCTTCGGCCATCACGCGAGTCAAATCCACCGGGAAACCGAAGGTATCGTATAATTTGAAAGCTTCCGCACCGGGAATTGTTTTCTGATTTTTCGATTTCAAATCCTGCACCAGCGAGTTGAACAAATCGATGCCGCGATCCAGCGTTTTGTTGAAGCTCTCTTCTTCGGATTTGATCACATCCATCACATACGCCTGTTTTTCGGTGATTTCCGGGAACGCCTCGCCATACAATTTGACGACTGCGGGAACGATTTGGTGAATCAGCAAATCATGCGTGCCCAGTTTGCGGCTGTATCGTGCAGCGCGACGCAGAATCCGGCGCAGCACGTAACCGCGCCCTTCGTTGGAGGGAATCGCACCATCGGTGATGGAAAAAGTGAGCATCCGAACGTGATCCGCCATCACCCGGAAAGCGATTTGCTGCTCCTCGCTGGCTTTGGCGTAATCGAGATTCACCAGCTCGCCGATGTGCTTCAGCAGCGGTTGAAAAACATCCGTATCATAATTAGAATCAACACCTTGCAGCACCCGCACAACCCGCTCGAAACCCATACCGGTATCCACGTGTTTCGCGGGCAATTGCTCCAGTTTGCCATCATTTTTGCGATTGAACTGGATAAAAACGAGGTTCCAGATTTCGATTACTTCCGGCACGCCGGCGTTCACCAGCTTGCCGCCGGAGCCGTCCGGCGTTAAATCGATGTGGATTTCCGAACACGGTCCGCAGGGTCCGGTGTCGCCCATTTCCCAAAAATTATCCTTTTTGCCGCAACGCAGCACGTGGGTAGGATCGATATCGGTAACGGTTTTCCAGAGTTGTTCGGCTTCGGTATCTGCGTCCAGCCCATCATCCGCATCGCCGCCGAAAACGGTGGCGTACAGCCGATCTTTGGGAATTCCCCACACGCCGGTGAGCAGTTCCCACGCCCAGCGAATCGCGTCTTCCTTAAAATAATCGCCGAACGACCAGTTGCCGAGCATTTCAAAATAGGTGTGGTGGTAGCTGTCGTGCCCCACTTCTTCCAGATCGTTGTGTTTGCCGCTGACGCGGATGCATTTTTGGGAATTTGCCGCGCGTTTGTACGGGCGCGTGCCGGTTTCCAAAAACACATCTTTGAACTGGTTCATCCCGGCGTTGGTGAACAGCAACGTGGGGTCATCCTGCGGCACCACCGGCGAACTGGGGACAAATGTGTGTCCGTGTTTCTCAAAAAAAGATATAAAATCCTGGCGAATTTCTGTGGATGTTTTCATGCTCCCTCAAACGATTTATGTATTAACAATCCCAAATATCCCATAATTAACGTCAAATAAACTGAAAATTTAGAAACCTGCGCCACATTTTCCAAATGCTTTTGTGGGATTTGCCATCTGCTGAAGTTGTACAGCTTATTCTTCAGTTTCGAACGTTTTATTCGATCATAAAATCGACCGGATTGCAAACTAACGAGGCGCTAAATGTCCATTGAATTACCGATAAAATTCCCGAAAATTACCCAATGCTGGCTGGTTTTGTTAATTTATATCCCGCTGTTTTTTGTGAGTGCCCAACCCTTGCCTACTGCCAACACCGCCGAAAGCGGACAACTGTTGATGACCCAATATACCTCCAAAGATTACCGTGCTCATGAGCAAAACTGGTGCGTTCAACAGGCGCCAAACGGCATGATGTATATCGGCAACAGCTCCTGTTTACTGGAATTTGACGGCGTTAACTGGCGCGTCATTATGGTTGAAAACAAAAGCACGGTGCGCTCGCTGGATATCGACGAAAACGGTACCGTCTGGATCGGTGCGCAAAATGATCTCGGCTACACTGCGCCGGACTCCACCGGTAATTTGAAGTACGTTTCACTACTTCCCGAGGTACCAGATGCACACAAAGAATTCAACGATGTTTGGGAAACATATGTGACGCCGCACGGCGTATTTTTTGAGACATCCACCAAATTATTTTTGTGGCACGAAAACCGGATGCAGGTTTGGGAAGTCGATTCTCAAAAGAGCTTTAAATCGATGTATATCAACAATTTGGGAACGTTGGTTAAACAAGATAAAGTTGGGCTGTTGCGTTACGAAAACGGGAATCTGAATCTCGTAAAAGGTGGCGAACAACTGGCCAACCTCCGGGTACAGGGTTGGGTTGATCTGGAAAATCAATCGATGATCCTGACCCGGAAAAACGGTATTTTTTTCGCAAATTATGACGAAACCAACGGGTTATCGCTTACCCCCTTTTCCGGCTGGCTGAATGATGAACTGAAAGCGCTTCAGGCATACAAAGCGATAAAACTGACGGACGGAACCGTTGCCGTCGGCACATTATTCGGTGGCATTTTGGTGATTTCGCCGGACGGCGAATTGCTGCGCCGCATCGATCCCGGCAGCGGATTGGGCAGCGATTTGGTGCTAAATCTGGCCATCGACCGGCAGGGCGCGTTGTGGGCCGGGTTGAATAACGGCATCGCCAGAATTGAGATACCGTCGCCGCTCACCGTGTTCGACCAGCAATCCGGGCTCAGCGAAAGCGTGCAGGATATCATTCGTTTCGATGGCAAATTGTATGCGGCAACGCTCGCCGGAACCTTTGTGTTGAAACCCGGCGAATCCGGGAAACCGGCTACTTTCGAAATGGTGCCGGGATTGCAGGACATGTGCTGGAAATTCCTGAAATTTGACAACAAACTGCTCATCGCCACCGGCGGCGGATTGTTCGAACTGAACAACGGCGAGTGGCAATCCACCGGCATCACCAATATTTTATATACGCTGGAACGCTGTCCGATACATCCCGATCACATTTTTCTCGGTGCAATTGACCGGCTGTTGAGTGCTACCCGTCGCAACGGAAAATGGGAAATTATTCCCTCGCCAATTGATCTGCCCGTTACGATTCGCAATATGCGATCGTTCACCGGTGAGGATGGAAAAACAGCCGATTTGTGGCTCGGCACCGCATCCGACGGTGCGTACAGAATCCGCTTTCCGATGAATGAAAATGTCGCTCCCGTTGTGTCGCATTTCAACGAAACCCACAATTTACCGGTGGGATATGTGTTTTCCGGCAGCATCGGCGGGAAAGTCGCCTTCGGCACAAACGAAGGAATTATGTATTTTACAGAAACCGATGAGCAAAACGGTTATTTTTTACTGGATGATTCCATCAAAGCCGCGGTTGAAATTGCGAAGCAACAGATCATCACTTTTGCAGAAGATGCGGATGGCATTGTCTGGCTGCCGTTGGTGCAACAGATCGGCGCGCTCAGCCGTGCCGGCGACAGTTGGTATTACAATTATACCCCCTTCGAGCGTTTCAAAACGACGACAACTTATGTTGTTTATCCGGAAAAAGATCGCATTTGGGTGGGCTGCACAGAAGGTGTTTTGCAATACACGCCATCTGTTCGCAAATCGTATGATGTTGATTTTTCTGCAGTTATCCGGCAAGTTCACCCGGTGAATTCGGATACCGTATTGTTTAACGGTTTTCAGCACGATGGATTGAAGCCATTGGCTTTGCCATACCAGAAACGTGCGCTGCGTTTCAGCTTTTCCGCAACAAGTTTTGAGGAACCTACGGCAAATTTGTTCAGCGTTTTTTTGGATGGCTTCGATGAAGATTGGTCCGATTGGTCTGCTGAAACGCGGAAAGATTATACCAATATTCCCGAAGGAAACTATACTTTCCGGGTTCGGGCGCAAAATATATACGGATTTGTCGGTCGCGAAGCGACGTTTTCATTTACTATTTTGCCACCTTTATATCGCACGATGACGGCTTACGCATTTTATTTTTTAAGCGGTATTGTGTTAATTTTTTTAGTGTTACGCTGGCGACTAAATACGCTCGAATCTCAAAAAGCGGATTTGGCACGGCAAGTTATCCAACGAACCCGGGTAATCGAGGATCAAAACATTGAACTCGAAGCGATTAATCAGGAATTGCTCAACCGGAATCGCGAAGTCAATTTGCAAAAAACCGCCATCGAAGAAGCGCGGGACGCGGCGGAACAAGCCCGCATCATTGCCGAAGAAGCCACCCGCGCAAAAAGCGAATTTCTGGCAAACATGAGTCACGAAATCCGCACACCGATGAATGGCGTAATTGGGATGACCGATTTATTGATGGACACAAACCTGGACCCGGAACAACATGAATTCGCCGTAACCATCAAACAATCGGGCGAGGCGTTGCTCACTATTATTAATGATATTCTGGATTTTTCAAAAATAGAAGCCGGCAAACTGGAGTTGGAAACCATCAATTTTGATTTACGCACAACCCTGGAAAGCGTATCAGATTTGCTCGCACAAAAAGCTTGCGAAAAGGGATTGGCGCTTATTCTCGATATGCCGCCGGATGTGCCTTCCGCGATCACTGGCGATCCCGGCAGATTGCGGCAGGTGCTCATCAATCTGACCAATAACGCCATCAAATTTACCGCAACAGGCTCGGTAACGATCCGCGTCCGCACAGCATCTGCCAATGAAACTTCTGCCAAACTGATTTTTGAAGTTATCGATACGGGCATCGGAATTCCCAAAGATCGTCAGGATCGCCTGTTCAAAGCATTCAGTCAGATCGATAACGCAACCACCCGCAAATTTGGCGGCACCGGTTTGGGGTTGACCATTTCGCAAAGGCTCGTAACCCTGATGAATGGCGAAATCGGCGTGTTCAGCGATGCGGGCAACGGTGCAACTTTCTGGTTTAGCGCACAATTCGGCGTTTCAGAAAACCGGCAGATTCATTTTGTCGAATCACAATTTCTGAAAAATGAACGGGTGTTGATCGTAGAAGAAAACCCTGTCAACCGTCAGGTTATCACCCAAATACTCAGCTTTGCCGGAATTCCCCACGGCGTTGCGGATTCTGCAGAAAATGCGCTGGAACAGCTATCTACCGCAGAAATGAAATTTACAATCGCAATCATCGATTTTCAGTTGCCAGATATGGATGGTTTGGCGCTGGCGAAGCGCATCAAGTCTGATGTGGCAACTCAAAATATCCGGTTGATTTTACTCACCTCGGTTGCCAAACGTGGCGATGCCAAACGGATGCAGGCAACGGGATTTTCGGCATATTTGACAAAACCGGTCAAGCTGAAAATGTTGATAAATACGATTGCAGCCGTTGCGGGAACAGCCGGCAATCAGGATCAGTTGCTGATCACCCAACACAATCTGCGCGAAGCCGAAACGCGCCGGAAAGCCGTCCGC
Organism: Calditrichia bacterium; assembly: GCA_020634975.1. Taxonomy (NCBI): domain Bacteria; kingdom Pseudomonadati; phylum Calditrichota; class Calditrichia; species Calditrichia bacterium. The sequence continues at coordinate 926,899 of JACKAQ010000001.1, forward strand.
ATTTTGCTGGCGGAAGACAATCGGGTCAATCAAAAAGTGGCCATCCGCACATTGGAGAAACTCGGTTACAGCGCGGAAATCGCCGAAAACGGCAAGATTGCTATTGAAATGCTCAAAAATTCCGATTACCAAATTGTGTTAATGGACGTGCAAATGCCGGAGATGGATGGTTTTGAGGCAACCACCGCCATTCGCAATGGCGCTGCCGGAGAGCAAAATAAAAATATCGCGATCATCGCGATGACAGCCAACGCCATGAAAGGCGACCGCGAAAAATGTATTGCTGCCGGAATGGATGATTATGTCGCAAAACCGATTCGACGCCATGATTTACAAAAAGCATTAAACATTGTCAAAATGGTATCAGTTAATGCCACAGAAAAGAACAGCGATTAAATCTACTGTGCCAAACAAAAGTATACAGATTTTTATATTTTTGTTCTTATTGGTTGGCAATGGATTTTGCCAATATCAATTCAGCCCCGAAATGGGTGTATTCCCAAAAATGGAATATGCGCCAAAAGAATACGGGGGAATGCAGCAAAATTGGAAAATCAATCAACTCTCGAACGGAAATATTATTGTTGCCAATGGCGGCAGCGGCGTTCTGGAATTTGATGGAATAAAATGGCAACATTACGATATCCCGGGCAGTAATTTTGTTCGTGCAATCGCAATCGGCGAAAAAGACACCATTTTTGTTGGCTCATCCGGCAACATTGGCTATTTGTGCCCGGACTCTGTCGGCAAAAAATATTTTGTTTCGTTGCTCCCCAAAATTCCAGAAGATGATCGTGTTTTTGTTGACGTTTTTGATGTGATCCTAACGCCAAAGAATGGCGTTTACTTTAGAACAGATGATAAAATTTTTCGCTGGTATAAAGATAAAGTCAGTGTGCTAAAAAGCGACACAAACTTCAGCAAAATGTATCAAACCGGCAACAAAACATGGTATCGTAAATCATCCAGAAAATTTTATCTGTTAGAGGGCGATGAATCAACTCCGTTTCATTTTGAGGGGCTGGATTTGGAGAGTAAACGCTTGTCCTTTTTCCCCGGACTTGATAGCACGCTTTATCTAATCGAAGATTCAAGCCTTCTAAAATATGTTTTTGACGAACAGGGTACACCAAGGCTCGTCAATAAAAACACAGAAATTGTTAAAAGCCTTGAGCAGTTTCAATATCCGATCATCCGGCAATTGACAGAAACAATGTTCATTGTTGGTTCGCACGGGCAAGGTGCTGCAATTATCGCCGAAAACGGCACCATTCTCCACAAATTCAACGAGCGCTACGATTTCAGGAGCGATATTATTTTTGATCTGTTTGTAGACAGGGAAAATGGGCTTTGGCTGGGATTGAACGATGGAATTGCCCGGGTGGATATTGCATCGCCATACACAATTTTTTCCAAAACCTATGGGTTTAAAAATTCAGTTTACGATATAACGCGTTTAGATGGACAAATTTATATTATTGATGACAAAGGGCTATACAATTATACCCAAACCCCCGAAAGCGTAACTCCAGCATTCAACAAACTCAACTCGCGGAACGAATTTTATTGGCTTATCCTCACCTATAACAACACGTTATATTGTTTTACAGAATACTCAATATTTGTCTATCTCCCGAATCAGACAACTCCCAAAATACTTCCGGGTAGTTATTTCAGCATTTTAATATCGAAAAAACACCCAAAATATGCCTACGCCTTAAAGAGTGACGGCGGTATTTGTTTATTGGATGTTACCAATGATTTCAAAAAAGTATTTGATTATAGCGATATTCAACGATACACAAATATGATTATTGAAGCACCGGTGCTCGGAACGGATGATCCGGATACACTCTGGGCGCAATCGGAAACCGGCACCATCTATCGAATTCTCAACCCTTTTGATTCAACCAAAGCCCAAGTCGACGAATTCGATAAATCCAATGGATTGTCCGAAAATTTTCTGACAATTCCATTTGTTTATCAGAACAAGATGTATTTTTGGGGTGAGAACAATGTATTCCGCTATACAGAATCAGAAAATGGCGATCCAAGCTTTATCGCGGACAGCCGTTGGGAAAAAATTTCTGCCGGTATAAACGATCATATTACATTCGTTAAAACAGACACCGACGGCACTCTGTGGTATAATATTTATGATAAAGTTGGGCAGATACGGCAATTACCATCTGGTGAATTTTATAAGGACGAAAAGGGCTTTGGTAAACTACCCTCAATGGATTTGTTAATGTTGAAAAAAGAAGCTGAAAATGTTTACTGGATTTGCAGCGATATCGGTTTGATTCGTTATCAATCGCAATCCAGTTCGGCAGTTAGCTTAGCTTTTCCGATACATATCAGTAAAGTGAGTATTGAAAACCCGAAAGAAGATATTGCATATGATATTTCCGGAAACTGGACACATTCGGAACCCCTTAGTTTCGACAGAAATACTATCCGGTTTGAGTTTTCAACCCCAATGATGGCTTATATCGGAAAAACAGAATTTCGATTCAGCATGAGTTCCGGCGACACCATTTGGAGCGATTGGAGCAGCCAGAATTACCGGGAATTTATGAATCTGTACGAAGGCAGCTATCGTTTTAGCGTTCAGGCCCGCAATTCTGATGGTCATTATTCAACAATAAGTTCAATTAACTTTACTATTTTACCGCCCTGGTATCGCACCTGGCTGGCTTATTTGTTCTATTTTTTGACGCTTACAACCCTGATTTTTTTAATTGTAAAATGGCAATTGGCAAGAGTTGAAACTCAAAAGCATGCGTTGGAAACGATTATTGAAGAACGCACAGCGATAATCAGCCAGCAAAAACAAGAGCTTGAAGCAATCAATTTAGAATTACTTCACTCAAAAATTGCTGCGGAAGATGCTACACAGTCCAAATCCGAATTTTTGGCAAATATGAGCCACGAAATCCGAACGCCAATGAATGGCGTTATCGGAATGACAGAATTGTTAATGGATATGAATTTAACAGAGGAACAGCTGGATGCGGTTCAAACGATCAAATTTTCCGGGGAATCGTTGTTAACCATTATCAACGATATTCTCGACTTCTCTAAAATCGAAGCAGGACAAATGCCTCTGGAATCCGTTACTTTCAGGCTTGAAAGTATGATGGAGCAAATTACAAAAATGCTGAGTTTTATCGCCGTAGATAAAGGCAGTTCCTTACATTACACCATTTCTGACGATGTTCCGGAATATGTCGTCGGCGACCCGTTTCGTTTGCGTCAAATTATTGTTAATTATGCAAATAACGCCATAAAATTCTCGAACCAAAAGCCGGTTTCAATCATTGTGAACGTCATAAAAAAAGACACCACAATGGTTCGCCTTAAAGTAGAAGTAATTGATAACGGTGTAGGCATTCCGGAGGAAAAGCACGATGTGCTTTTTAAATCATTTTCACAAGTTGACGCTTCAACAACCCGTAAATTTGGCGGTACCGGTCTGGGGCTGGCAATCGCCAAAAACCTCGCTGAAATGATGAATGGATCTGTAGGTGTGAAAAGTAAAGTTGGCGAAGGTTCTAACTTTTGGTTTATTGTGGACTTAGGAATTGGAAAAGGATCAGATGTTCACAAGTCATCGCAAAACCCGACATCTGAAAATTCAATGGCGAAAAGAAAAAATATTCACATTTTGTTGGCGGAAGACAATCGTGTTAATCAAAAAGTAGCTATACGCACTTTAGAGAAGCTCGGGCATACGGTTGAAGTTGCCGAAAATGGCAAAATTGCGATTGAAATGCTAAAAAAATCCAACTATCAAATTGTTTTAATGGATGTGCAAATGCCGGAAATGGATGGTTACGAAGCAACCCGGCTGATTCGTAATTCTGAAAGTGGCGTGATTAATGCCAATATACCAATTATTGCGATGACTGCTAATGCAATGAAAGGAGACCGCGAGAAATGTTTACTTGCCGGCATGAACGATTATGTTGCAAAGCCCATAAAAAGGACAGAACTTTCAAATGTGTTAAAGCGGTATGTGTAAAAAAAGGCACGTAAATAGCGTAATAATCTGCAATTTACGCGCTCAATATTTTGTTGTTCAGGTTTGTAAAATTTTGTAGATAAAAGCACTCGTTTAAAAAAAAGTTTATGCTAATTTGTAAAACAGCAGTTCATTTTATTTCGCTGTAGAGAACACTAAATCCCACCGTTTGTTGATGTTCCCATTCAAGCAATCCATGATTCCGTTTGAGATTTCTTTTCCGTTTTAAATTGGCTGACCATCTTCTGTAATTTTTCAGACAATTTATCCATATCACTTGCTGCAGCTGCCATTTGCGAAATACTTTCTGCGCTTTCCGAAACAACATGTGAAATAGATTCCACATTGCGGGAAATTTCTTCTCCGGTAACGGATTGTTCTTCTGTGGCAGCGGCAATTTGTGTAACCATATCAACCACTGTTTCCGTGCTTTCGACAATTTTTTTGAGGGCTACACCAGCTTGTTCGGCAAGCCCCAAGCCTTCGTTCACTTCGCTATTACCCTGATGCATTTCTTCAACAGCCAGCCGCGTTTCCGTCTGGATATTTGTGATCATTCCGGAAATTTTTTTGGTAGCTTCTGTGGTTCGTTCCGCAAGTTTGCGCACTTCATCCGCAACAACGGCAAATCCACGCCCCTGATCCCCGGCTCGGGCAGCTTCGATGGCAGCATTCAACGCTAACAGATTGGTTTGATCAGCTATTTCATTTATAACGTCGATAATTTCTCCAATTTTCGTGCTGGCGACACCCAACCCTTCAATAGTATTGGATGTATTTCGCACAACATTGGCAATCTGGTTGATTTTTTCTATTGTTTGCCCAACGATAATACCACCTTCTTTGGCAATCGACCCGCTATTTGTTGCCACTTCGACAGTTTTTGTTGTGTTAAATGCATTATCCACAGTAGTTTGAGACATCGCGTCTACTGCTAATGCAACTTCTTTTGTTTTCGCAGATTGAACGCGCGCACCAGCAGCCATCTGTTCGGAACCTGCAGCCAATTGGACTGATGCCGATTTGATCTGTCCTGTCACCTCGCTAACGCCATCAACAATATGGTGAAGATCAGTAACCATTCGATTGATGCTGGTAACCAATTGTCCGATATCATCACCGCTTTCGCTGTGGATGCGAATCGTTAAATCACCATTTGCAACAGATTCGGTTACGTTGAGCAATTTTTCAACCTCACTTTGCAGATAAGCTTGATTAGCTTGAATTTCGGATCTGTTTTTTTCGATTTCTTTTCGGGCAATTTCGGCTTCCTGTTGGCGTGCATTTAATCCATCCATCGCACTCCGAATATGATTGGACATCATGTTGAATGCACGTCCCAAAACTCCAATTTCATCTGCCCGATTAGCTGCAACAAACACTTCTTTTTGGCCCTCTGCTATTTTGTTGGCAGCAATTGTTAATTCACTTAATGGATCTACAATCATTTTCCGAATAATGACAAATAAAACAGTCAATATTATCAGAATTTTAAAAATAAAAAAAAGCGTCATGTTTGCAGAATTACTCTTAACCTGTTGAATTATATTATCTTGTCTTACAGAAATACTTGCAGCACCCAACACTTCACCGACCGTAACATCATGACAATCCAGACACTGATTCTCCGCAATAAAAGGGAATACTTCACGAAAGGAACTGGTTTCTTCATCAAATGCAGTAAAAGGTTTACCGGTTGCCAAAACAGATTTATCGGCATCATCCTTAATCAAATATTCACCTTTATCTTCAAACATCTCACCCCGGATCACTCTAAGTTCTTTAATGCCTTCGAGCCCCCTAACCTTTTCAAGCCATGCAGGTATTATGTCATTTTCACCCATAGCCATCATTTCATCGAGGCTGAATTTCATTAAACCACATAGCATTTTTGCCGAGCTTTCGGAGCTAACACTATTGAGATTATTCTGCTGCTCGACAATCCAATAAAGCCCGATACTCATAATTAATGTTAAAAAAATACCAATAGTGAGTAAAAATTTAGCTCCGAGTTTAAGATTTGCCATTCCCAAATCCTTTCAAAAACAAATAGTGTAGTCATAATTGATTGCTAACCTATTGCTCTATTTTTTAACTAGTTAGATCAATTTTAATTAACTTAATGATGATGCTAATATGTTCTGTATAAGGAAAGGTTCGGCAAAGTTATTTCAGGCTTGATATCTTTTTATCAATTTTGTGATGGTTTTTTTACGTCGGTAGGCTGTGTTATTGTTATCGAAAATGCTACAGTTTGGTACAATAAAAAAGGGAATCAACATAAAGTTGATTCCCTATCAAGAAGATGCTTTGGCGACGACCTACTTTCCCATTTCCAAAGGAAACAGTATCATCGGCGCTGGTGAGCTTAACTACTCTGTTCGGAATGGGAAGAGGTGTATCCCCACCGCTATAACCACCAAAGCAAAACTGTATGGATGATATACGAATAATCTGCTGAATAGCGTTGAGTCGGAATAAAAAATTAGTAAGCCAAGCCTCTCGGCGGATTAGTATGGTTCGGCTAAACACATTGCTGTGCGTACACCTACCACCTATCGACCTTCTAATCTCGAAGGCGCCTTACAGTCACTTATGTGAAGGGATACCTCATCTTGGGCAGGGTTTCGCGCTTAGATGCTTTCAGCGCTTATCCACACCAGACGTAGCTACCCAGCCATGCCCCTGGCGAGACAACTGGTACACTAGCGGTCTGTCCACTCCGGTCCTCTCGTACTAAGAGCAGAGTCCCTCAAGTATCCTACGCCCGCGACAGATAGGGACCGAACTGTCTCACGACGTTCTAAACCCAGCTCACGTACCGCTTTAATTGGCGAACAGCCAAACCCTTGGGACCTTCTCCAGCCCCAGGATGCGATGAGCCGACATCGAGGTGCCAAACCGCCGCGTCGATGTGAACTCTTGGCGGCGATCAGCCTGTTATCCCCGGAGTACCTTTTATCCTTTGAGCGACGGCCCTTCCACTCGGAACCGCCGGATCACTAAGCCCTGCTTTCGCACCTGCTCGACTTGTTTGTCTCGCAGTCAAGCTCCCTTATGCCTTTACGCTCTACGCACGATTACCGACCGTGCTGAGGGAACCTTTGGGAGCCTCCGTTACTTTTTAGGAGGCGACCGCCCCAGTCAAACTACCCACCTGACACTGTTCCCTGGCAGGCTTCACTGCCACGGGTTAGAGTCTCAACTAAACAAGGGTGGTATTTCAAGGGTGACTCCACCGCCACTGGCGTGACAGCTTCAAAGTCTCCCACCTATCCTACACATGCGTAGCTAAGAATCAATATCAAGCTATAGTAAAGGTTCACGGGGTCTTTCCGTCCCGTCGCGGGTAGTCGGCGTCTTCACCGACATCTCAATTTCGCCGAGCCTCTCGTTGAGACAGTGCCCAAGTCGTTACACCATTCGTGCAGGTCGGAACTTACCCGACAAGGAATTTCGCTACCTTAGGACCGTTATAGTTACGGCCGCCGTTTACCGGGGCTTCAGTTCAATGCTTTGCCTTGCGGCTAACATCTCCCCTTAACCTTCCGGCACCGGGCAGGTGTCAGACCCTATACGTCCTCTTACGAGTTAGCAGAGTCCTGTGTTTTTAGTAAACAGTCGCCTGGGCCGCTTCGCTGCAACCCTGTTCAGCTCAGATCGCGAAGATCTTCACCTAATAAGGGCACTCCTTTTCCCGAAGTTACGGAGCTAATTTGCCGAGTTCCTTAACGAGAGCTCACTCGCGCACCTTAGGATTCTCTCCCTGTCTACCTGTGTCGGTTTGCGGTACGGGCACCAGAAACCACTCACTTGCGAAGCTTTTCCTGGCAGTATGATTAAGACCACTTATGATCCTTACGGATACCGTGTTCACACCTCGGTGTTTAGAATAGAACGGCGGATTTACCAACCATTCCCACCTACATGCTTAAACCGGGACATCCAACACCCGGCTGGTCGTCACTCCTGCGTCACTCCTCAAGTTCAAACGCGATTTTAGGTGGTACGGGAATATTTAACCCGTTTACCATCGACTACGCCTCTCGGCCTCGCCTTAGGTCCCGACTAACCCTGA